>JBBQLG010000071.1:0-30541 GCA_038327655.1 Cytophagales bacterium | reverse complement strand
CTGCACCTTGCTCACCGAAAAAATCCAAAAATTAAACGGGCCAATCTTTGTCTTTGGGGCCAGTGGCTTCATTGGCGCCAATCTGTTCGAGCAATTGTACAAAATTCGTTCGGCGAGCAAACAGGCAACAGCCGCCAATGGCCCGGTAGACGTGTACGCACTCACCCACGACGCAACAAAAGCCTGGCGACTGAAATTATTGGACGTTCCTTCTGAAAACATCGTTCACTGCGATATTCTTTCCGACGCATCCGTTAAGTCGGTCTTTGACCGGTACCAGCCGAAAACGGTCTTTAATTTAGCGGCCTACGGTGCCTACAGCAAGCAGAAAGACGTGGGCCTGACCTACGAAACCAACGTGCTGGGAACGGTAAATATTCTGGAAAACTGCACCCCGGCCATTCCCTACATTCACGCCGGGAGCAGTTCTGAATATGGCTTCAACTGCACGGCCCCGAAAGAAACCGACCGCGTTGAACCCAACAGCCACTACGCCGTCTCGAAAGTATCGGCCGCCTATATTCTCGAATACTACGCCAAACTGCACAACCTCAGTACGCTGAACCTGCGGCTTTATTCCATCTACGGTGGCTGGGAAGAACCCGACCGGTTAGTGCCCCGTCTGGTTGAAGAGGCCCGCAAAGGCACGCTGCCCCCGCTGGTATCGCCCGACATCAGCCGCGATTTTGTGTACATCGACGATTGCGTGGAAGCTTTCGTCGATGCTGCTCTGAACGTCCGGACCGCCATCAGCGGTCGGTCATACAACATTGCCACCGGCCGCAAAACCACCATGCGCGAATTAGTCGACGAAACGCGGCAGGCCTTCGGTATTCAGCAGGAGCCGGTCTGGGGCAGTATGGCCAACCGCAACTGGGACCTGGCCGAGTGGTACGGCGACCCCACCGCCGTGCAAAACGACATTGGCTGGACGGCCCGAACAAGTCTGCATGCCGGTCTGCAAAAAACGGCCGAGTGGCAGGTAACGCACCAGTACGAAGACCGGGTTATTCCGGCGTTTAAAATACCTGCGCTTAACCCGGTTATTTCGCCCATTATTGCCTGTTACCGCGATGCACAGGCCATTCCGTACATGTACGAGCGGTTGGTGAAGACCTTCAACGAGATGAAGGTGCGCTACGAAATCATCTTCGTGAATGATAATTCGCCCGACAATACCGATGAAGTGTTGAATGAAATATGCGCCAGAGACCCCAACGTGATCGCCATTAAACACTCGCGGAATTTCGGGTCGCAGTCGGCGTTTTTGAGTGGCATGGAAATCTCGACGGGCGATGCGGTCGTACTCATGGATGGTGATTTACAGGATCCGCCCGAAGTTATCCCGCAGTTTTACGAGAAGTGGCAGCAGGGGTTCGATGTGGTGTACGGTGTTCGGGTGCAGCGCGAAATGGCTCCGCACGTTCACTTTTTCTACCGATCCTTTTACCGGCTCTTCAAACGGACGGCGTACATCGACATTCCGGTGGATGCGGGCGACTTTTCCATCATCGACCGGAAGGTCGTTCGGGAATTGGTGGCCCTGCCCGAAACCGAGCAGTTTTTGCGTGGTCTGCGGGCGTGGGTGGGTTTCAAACAAACCGGTGTCGGCTATGTTCGGCCCGAGCGGATGTTCGGCGTTTCAACCAATAACTGGACCAAGAACATCTGGTGGGCCAAAAAGGCGATTTTCTCGTTCAGTTTTGCCCCGCTGGAAGCCATGTCCTACGCCGGTTTTGCGTTTACGGGTTTTTCGATTGTGGGCATCTTTTTGCAACTCATTGCCCGGTTCGTGTTGCCCAACCAGCCACAGGGGTTTGCGACGGTTATTATTTTGGTCCTGTTCTTTGGGGGCATAAATTTGCTGGGGATTTCGTTTCTGGGCGAATACATCAGCAAGATTTTCGAAGAGACCAAGAAGCGGCCCAAGTTTATCCGCACGATGGTACGCAAGGGAGATCGCATTTATAATACATCCGATAAAATTGCTGAACTCATTGCCCAGCGCAAACGGTAACCCTCTTCTGTTCGTACAGGCATTTTTTTGGCCCGGTATTTAACGTATTAGTCCCCACCGGCTATGCAGGCACTGACCGAATCAGAATGACACGGTTTAAAGCAAAACGTATCGATTTATAGTGAGAACGGTGGTTTTCTGTACCGGGTGATCTACGCCATGCCGCCTTTTTTAGCGGAGATTCCCGTTGTCAGGCACATTCTTTCGGCACTGTTGATCAGTGCCGCTAAAAAACGTTTATGAGAAAAGAATTTGCTGCCGGTATCGAGCGCATCGCCCGGACCGATGATCGGGTGGTGTTTATCACCGGCGATTTGGGGTATAATGCCCTCGAAGGCGTCGCCAGCGTACTGGGGCCTCGCTTTATCAATGCGGGCGTGGCCGAGCAAAACATGGTTGGCGTCGCGGCTGGCATGGCCTACAAAGGGTACAAAGTGTTTGTGTACAGCATTGCGCCGTTTGCCGTATACCGCTGTCTGGAGCAGTTTCGCAACGATGCCTGCCTGCACAACCTGCCGGTATTTATTGTGGGCAATGGGGGGGGCTACGGCTACGGCATCATGGGGTCGAGCCACCACGCGCTGGAGGATCTGGCCTGCCTGAGCGGCCTGCAAAACGTGAACACCTATATCCCGGCTTTTGCCGATGAAGTAGAGCCGATGCTGGATCAGATCGTGGCCGAAAACCGCCCGGCCTACCTCCGCTTAGGCGCCGGTCCCAATAAACCCGACGGTACTACGCAGCGCGGTACCTTTAATCAGATTGCGCATTCAGCCGATGCCGTCGGTACCATTGTGGCCCTGGGTCCGGTGGCGGCCAATGTGCTGAAGGCCCTTGAATCGCCCGACCTGGCAAATCGCTTCAACGTGTTTACCGCTACGAACCTGCCACTCGATCTGCCACTCGATTTGGCCGAAAGCTGGGCGGGGAAACCCCTGCTGGTTGCCGAAGAACACGTATCGGTGGGTGGGCTGGCGCAGCAACTATCCGTACAGCTATTGGTCGCCAATGCCGCGCCAAGCCGGTTTATAAGTGTATCGGCAGCGGGTTATCCCAACAGTCGGTACGGTGATCAGAAATACCATCAGCAACTCTCCGGTTTAGACCCGGCAGGGTTAAGCCAGCAGTTAACCACGCTCCTGAATTGATACAGTCTCCCACCCAGACATCCGCGCCCGTTCACCGGGGCACCGCAGTGCTGATCCGTTTAGTGGGGTGGGCCGTGCTGGCTATGCCGATAGGGGTGTTTGCCTGGGTGTGGTTCCATTTTGCGGTGAATGTGCCCAAGTGGGACGACCATGCGCTGAAAGCTTTCTTGGTCTTTGTTCAGCAGGAAACCACCTTCAGGGGTAAAATTTATCAGGTTTTTAAGCAGCACAACGAACACCGGATGGCTTGGGACCGACTGATTACGTGGCTCGATTATTCGTTGTTTGGTAAACTGAACTACGTCCGGCTGATGGCCCTGGGCAACCTGAGTTTGGTTGGGTTGCTGGCTCTGTTCGGACTGGTGCTGCGCCGGGCAGGCCGTTCCGTCTGGTACCTTATACCAGTGGCGTGTCTGCTGTTTAACCTCGCACAGTGGGAAAACATGTTCTGGGGTATGGCCGCGCTGCAAAACTTCGTGATACTGTCCTGGGTAGCCGGTTCAGTTTACCTGCTGGCCTATACCCGACAGTGGGGCGCAGGATTAGGACTGGCCATAGTAGCAACCATTACCAGTGGTAACGGAATGATTCTCTGGCCCATTACGATGGCTATTCTGTTGCATCAGACGGTGACACAGCCCCCATTAACGCGTAGCTGGCGACCGCTGATCGGGCAGACCATTGGTGCGCTTGTGTGCATTGGCCTGTACTTTACTGGCTACGAAAAACCCGCAGTAACGCCTGCGGCCCATGTCGGTTTCATTGATTTGCTGCGCGGGTGGCTGGCGTTTAACGGATCGGCGGCCGAAGCCTTTCCGTTCGGCCCGGTAATCGGGAATTGTGTGTTACTGGGGGGGGGCATGCTGATCCTGCTGCTTGTTCTGGGTATCTCTTTCCTGCGACAGTACCCCTTAAACCGTCCGTGGCCACCCATCGCGTATTTTTTCTGGGGAATGGCCGGTTTCCTGCTGGCAACGGGCGTTGTTGTTACCTGGTCGCGGGTGGGGTTTGGCTTCGAGACGCTCATCACCAGCCGCTACAAGGTTTATTCGCTCGTGCTGCTGTCGCTGTTGTTCGTGTACGCAGCCGTGACCCTGCCCGAACGGGTACAGCGGATTGTCCTGGGGGCGGGATTACTGTTGGGCGGGGCACTGGCGTGGCTATCGTACCCGGCCTACGCCGATGACACGTACCGGCTGCAACAATATCTGTTGACGAGTCAGTTTAACTGGACCTACGCACAAAACCGACCCGTATCGACCATTGACCAACAAACGGCCCGGCTCATCAACAACGCCCCGGCCCCGTACGATGCCTGTCTGGAAAAGGTGTTTGGCCCGGCTGCGGACCCTGTCATCGTGCTGGATACGCTTTACCGGGCCGGTACAAATTTTATGTTGTCCGTAAATAAACCCCCATCGACCGATCCCGACGCAACGGTTTATATCCGCCTGCATACCCGTCAGCGAACGTGCTTAGTGGCCACCCAACCGAACCTGAACACCAGCCGGTGGGCGGGACTCGGTCTCCGCCCTCGGTTCCGGCCGGGGTTT
Source organism: Cytophagales bacterium (assembly GCA_038327655.1). Lineage (GTDB taxonomy): Bacteria > Bacteroidota > Bacteroidia > Cytophagales > Spirosomataceae > JBBQLG01. The sequence continues at coordinate 25,823 of JBBQLG010000071.1, read as the reverse complement.
ATGGCTGTGATTCAGCAGACCGATTGCCCTCCCGGCACGTATACGGTTGACGTGCTGACCGTTACCACCTCCGGTGTATGTCAGCTTCACCCGACGGGGCAGCACGTTACGATTTCAGAAACAGTCTCGCGTAGCCCCCACACCAACTGGTAATTATCCATGCGTTTTGTTCGTCAACTTTCCGTCGTACTGCTGTTGTTGCTGCCGATTGTTCTGGTCGGAACAACCGTGTTGTACTACGCCGTGAATGTGCCGTACTGGGATGATTATTTGGTGCAGGACCAGTTGCAGATGATGATTCACCAACCCACCTGGACCGAGCGGGCACGGCACTTGTTCGATCAGCACTGGGAACACCGGATTGTCTGGACACGACTGGTTTTCTGGCTGTTTTACCGCATCAATGGCAGTCTGAATTATTACGGATTAACGCTGATTGGCGTCAGCGGGCTGCTGGTGCTGACGGGTCTTTTGTTCGCGGCTTTTCGTAAACTGAGTCTACCCCTCATCTACTTCGTGCCGGTTCCGTTCTGGCTGTTTACCCTCCAGTCGCACGAAAACCTGATCTGGGCAATGGCGTCTATTCAGAACTTTTACGTGCTGGTGTTCGCCATGGGTACATTTTATGCCCTCGCCCGGAATACGCCTTCGGGACGCATCGTGGCCGCTGTTCTGGCTGTTTTAGCCACATTTACCAGTGGCAACGGCGTGTTGACGCTGGTTGTCGGCTTCTGCGTGCTGGTGTTGCAACGAAACATACGTCAGGCCCTTGGCTGGGGGCTGCTAACCGCAGCGAGCCTGTTCGCTTACTTCGCAAACTATACCCGGGTTTCGTTCTTCCCGTCGCCGTTCAAATACGGCTACGTCGACTGGGTGAAAGCTTTCTTTGTGTTTCTGGGTGGCTTTCTGGACCCGTATCCATACTCCGGCTCTATGGCACTGGGCTACCGGAACCCATTGGTACTCATCGCCGGGCTGGGCTTATTGCTGACCGTGGCAATGGGCTATTTCGTTTTGACGAGCCAGTTCAGGAGCCGACTTGTGGGGCGACCGGTGGCGTTTTGGGATGACTTTTTTACGGCTATTGCGTTATTTCTGGGTGCAACGGCGGCCATCACGGTGTTTTCGCGGGTCGGCTTCGCCGGGCCGGGTTATCTGTTGCAGGGACGCTACAAAATTTATCCAGCCCTGGCCCTGAGTAGTGTCTATCTGTACAGCCTGTACCGTTGGCGAACCGGTCCACTGCTGAATAGCTACGTGACCGGAGTAGCCGCCACGACCATTCTGTTCAGCCTGTTTACGAGTTATTTGTGTCTGGAGGGGATCATTAATCAGCAGCGCCGAACGGTGGCGGCCTATGTGAACTGGCTGGGTAGTTCGCCGAGACAAACGCTGATGAATGCCCGGTACATGTATGTACCCACGGAACGGTTGTCGTACACGGACGATACGACATGGCTCCACAACCGGAGTTTACTGGAGGCTCCGGCAACGGTGCGACTCGATTCGATTGATGAGCAGCCGTTTATGTTCAACCTAACCGACACCCACGCCATCAACCCCACGCCGGCCACCCCCCTCGACGGGTCGTATGTACTGCTGAAAAGCCCGTTGCGGTCTTATTTATTTGCCGCCCGGCCCCAGCGTCCCGGTCCTTTGTCGGTGTCGGGGTTGAGCACGTATTTCACGTCAAACGCGTTTTTTGCCCAGGTATTGAAAGAGAATCTCGAACCGGGCCGGTACCGTGTCGGGGTGCTCAGTCGTCAGGCAGGCCGCCGGACGGTTCAGATGACCGATCAGTACATAACTTTTTCCGGATTATAACCACCCACTACGAACCACTACCCTGCATGACTACTGCAACTGCTCCCCTCCGTACGTCGGCCATCCACTTTACGCAGTTGGACGGACTGCGGTTTGTGGCCGTTACGCTGGTCATGTTCGATCACTGGCTTGGCGAAGCGAATCAACTGCCGCTGGGGTATTTTGGGGTGAATCTGTTTTTTGTGCTGAGCGGTTTTCTCATTACGCGCATCCTCATCAACAGCAAACAGCGCGACGGGCAACTCGGCCGGTCCCACGGGCATTCGCTGAAAGTATTCTACATCCGACGAAACCTGCGCATTTTTCCGATCTACTACCTCACCATTTTCGCGCTGGCTATTGTTGGTTTTCCGGCCGTACGCGAACACCTCGGCTGGCTGCTTACCTACACCACCAACCTCTGGATTGTCCGGCATCACACCTGGCTGGGGGCCATTGACCACCTCTGGTCGCTGGCCGTAGAAGAGCAGTACTACCTGTTTTTCCCGTTCCTGATTTTCTTCATTCCCGACCGGCTGGTGCTGCCGATGCTGTTTGCCCTCATTGGCCTTTCCATCGGCCTGCGGATCATCCTGTTCGTGACCCACGCCACCTGGATGGCGCAGTTCGTGCTGATGCCGACCTGTCTGGATGCATTTGGGATGGGCGGTATTCTGGCCTGGCTGCTGGTTTATCGGCGCGACCGGTTCGAGCGGTTATTGCGAAATAACAGCCTGCTCCTGCTCAGTATGGCCCTGTATGGGCTGGATCTGTACCTGCTAACGCACTTGACGCCCGCCCGCAACATCGCGACGGACGTGACCGACCGGTTTTTTACGTCGCTGTTTTGTTTCTTTCTGATTGGCCGGGCAGTCGTGGGGTTCGGCGGGCCGGTAAAGTGGCTGCTCGAACACCGGGTCAGCCAGTATCTGGGGCAGATCAGCTACGGCTTGTACCTGTTTCATAACTTGGTCTTCAACTATTACCACACGCCCCCCACGTTCATTACGCTGCGTATTTGGCAGAAAGCGGGTCAGGTACTGCCCGGCCTGACGACGGTTCCGGGGCTTCAGATCGTTTATTTTTATGCCCTTACGGTGCTGGTAGCCGCCCTGTCGTGGCGGTTGATCGAGAAGCCGATCAACGGGCTGAAAGATAAATTTTCTTATTAATATCCCATCCGTTACCCCGGATTGGATTGTCCCGCTCCGTAAAGTCCTATTCCGCTCCCTCAAAAAAGCATAACATTTACCTATCTTTGCGGTGTTTATCAGAAAACCACCAAACAGGGTGTAGTCGGCCGGACCGATCCAAACACTCTGTTACCCACAACCCCGCTGCATGAGCCTATTGCTGTCGATTGTAATGCCAGCTTATAATGAAGAGGAAGTCATTGAACTCGTTGTCGACCAATGGACCTCGATGCTTGCCCGCGAATTTCCTACCGAAACAACCCGCCTGATTGTTGTCAATGACGGTTCACGCGACCGTACCGGTGCTATTTTAGATTCAATCAAACCCCGGTTTCCTAAACTGATGGTCGTACATCAGCCCAATGGCGGCCACGGAAATGCGGTGGTGAACGGGTATCGGCAGGCCGTAGCCATCGACTCGGAATACGTTTTCCAGACAGACAGCGATGATCAGTTCGTGACCGAGGATTTCCGAAAACTGTGGGCTAAACGGGATCAATCGCCCTTTATTCTGGGATACCGCGAAGAACGGTACGATGCCCCGGCCCGGCTGGTTATTACCCGGATTCTGCGGATGAGCATCGCCCTGATTTACGGGACGTATATCAAAGACAGTAACATTCCGTTTCGGCTGATTCGGGGCAGTTTCCTGAAAAAACTGCTGGCGCAACTGCCTGATCCGACGCCGTTCGCGCCCAATATTTTTCTGGCCGTAATGGCCAAAAAAGCCGGTTTCAATACGTTCGATCTGCCCATTACTCATAAAGAACGGATAACGGGTACGGTATCCATTTTGCGCTGGAAATTGCTGAAGGTCTGTTTTCAGAGTTTCGGTGAACTGGCGCAGTTTCGGCTCGATCTGGGCCGTAAGGTAAAAGCGTTGCGGGTACCGGAACCCGTTCACGTCTAATTGTTAAACTAACGTTTATGAACTACAAATATGTAATCATTGGCTCAGGGCCAACGGGTCTGGGCGCGGCCCATCGCCTGAAAGAATTGGGTATCACGGACTTTATTGTCCTCGAGAAAGAAGACCGCATTGGCGGCCTCGCCCGCAGTTTTGTCGATGAGCAGGGCTTTACCTGGGATATTGGCGGTCACGTACAGTTCTCGCATTACAAATACTTCGACGATCTGATGGTGGCTGCTCTCGGCGAAGACGGCTGGCTGCATCATCAGCGCGAATCGTGGGTCTGGATCGAAAACCGGTTCGTGCCCTATCCGTTCCAGAACAACATCAAGTACCTCTCGCCCGAAACGATGTGGAAGTGCCTCGAAGGGCTGATCCACAACTACAAATTTCCGACCACCAAAAAGCCCGCCAACTTCAAAGAGTGGATTCTGGCAACGGGTGGTCAGGGCCTGGCCGAGACGTTCATGTTCCCGTACAACTTCAAGGTGTGGGCTTTTCCGCCGGAAGAAATGAACGCCGTTTGGGTGGGGGAGCGCGTGGCCGTAACGGACCTTGCCCGCGTGACCAAAAACATCCTCTTCGACCAGGACGATTTCTCGTGGGGACCAAACAGCACCTTTAACTTCCCCAAAACGGGCGGTACGGGCAGCGTTTGGGAATCCGTTGGTAACCTCGTAGGCCGCGAAAACTTCCTGCTCAACGCTACTGTCGACCGGGTAAACGGCACGGCAAAACAGATTCATTTGGCCGACGGTCGGGTGGTGCAGTACGAACACCTGATGAACACGATGCCGCTCGACATCTTCACTAAAAAGGTGGATGAGCTGGACAGTCAGACCGTCGAAGCAGCGCAGGGTCTGAAACACTCGACCACGCACGTGGTGGGTATTGGTCTGAAGGGTAAGCCGAAACCCAAGCTGGAAACCATGTGCTGGATGTATTTTCCGGAAGCCAACAGCCCGTATTACCGCGTTACCGTTTTCTCGAACTACAGCCCGAACAATGTACCGGACATTAACACGCAATGGTCGCTGATGTCGGAAACGAGCGAGTCGTCGGCGAAGCCGGTCAACCGCGAAACGCTGATGGAGGACACCATCCGAGCCATGCGCGAAGATGATCTGATCAGCGATGAGGACGAGATTGTATCGAAATTTCACAAGACATTCGAGTATGGTTACCCAACGCCATCCGTCGAGCGCGATGCGATTCTAAAAGCCGTACTGCCCAAACTGGAACCCTACGGCATTTCGTCGCGGGGGCGGTTTGGGGCCTGGAAATACGAGGTCAGCAACCAGGACCACTCACTGATGCAGGGCGTCGAATGGGCAAACCGCGTGGTGGCGCAGGTACCCGAACTGACCCTGTTCTTCCCCGATACGGCCAACGCCATGTGGGGGAAATAAGGAATGAGCAGTAAGGGATAAGTGGTAAGGAGTAAGTATTGAGGGCCATGCTGTCTTCTATTCTACTTAACCTTACCACTTATCCCTTTTTCGGGTATCCCTTCCCACTATCTTTGAAAAATGAATCGAAAACGCATCGGCTACATTCTGGGCGGAGTAGCACTGGTGACGGCGCTGGTACTGGGCTATCTCTGGTTCGGGCGGAGCAGTCGGCCCGTGGAGTCACTTATCCCCGCCGATGCGCTGCTGATGCTCGAAAGCGCTACGTTGCAGGACTCGGTATCGGCCAAAGCCATGCGGACTGAAATGCCCCTGCGGCAGGTACCTCTGTTTCAGGAAGCCCTGCAACGGCTGGAACAGTTTATTTATGCCCCCGCCAGTGGGCAAACCGGGCGCGACTCTCTCGTGGTGCGGCAGTTCATCGCCAAACGCCCCATCCGGTATTCGCTGCATCCGGTATCCAAAACCGCCCTTGATTTTGTCTTTTACATTCCGGTCAATAAGCTGACCGACAATGGTTTCCTCACCCGCCTACAAAACCCTGATCCGGGTCGACTGCGCGTACAGAGCCATACGTTCGGCGGGGAGCGGGTCTATGAACTCAGCACACCCGGTAATGAACTGCTCGGCGTATTTCTGGTGCTGGATAATTATTTAGTCGGCAGTCCGTCGGGGGTGCTGATCGAAAACGTGATCCGACGGTATCGCGATCCGCTGGCCCGGTTTAAAACCATTGCGTTTGAGTCCGATGGCCAACACATTGCCGGTCTGTCGGTCCGGCCCGAAGTGTTACAGGTACTTTTCGGTGCTACCGATGAGCGGCAGTCCGAAGAAACGGGTTCGCTGATCCGCCTGTTTCTGCCCGAAAACCTCACGCTGCGCTTCCGTCCGTCGGATGGACGCACGCACCTGATCGGCTTTGCCGCAAACGACATTGGGTTGCGCCGGGACGTAGCCAACCTCTTCAGCGACCAAACGCCCCAACGCATCAGCAGCGCAGACGTGATTCCGCAAACAACGGCCACGCTGTATCACATTGGTCTGAGCAATGGCACCCGGTTCGGACAAACCATCCAGCAGTTACTGCAATCCAATCCCGCCCTGGCCGACCGCCTGAACCGTATTAAGTCCGCTGCCCCGACTATCTATGCCGCCCTCAGTACCGATGTGCTGTTGTGTCGGCTTGAGTCGGCCGACAATGAACTCCGGCAGGTGTTGTTGCTGAAATCAACCGATCTCAAACAGCTTTCTGACAGCTACCAGCGGGCGGGCTACCTGGCTGGTGCCGGTGCGCCTGCCCCGCTCCGAACCTTTTTGGGCCATAAAACGCTGCTGCTCGATGTGCCCGAACTACCGGCCTTACTTTTTAGCAGCCTCTTCACCGGGTTTCGGCAAAGCTGGGTCACGCAGCACGGCGATTATCTGGTGGTTGCCAACAGCGAAGAGGTAATGCAGGATTATTTACAGCAACTGAGCCGGGGAGCCGTCTGGTCGGCCGACGAACGGCAAACGGCCCTGCTGGAAACAACCCTGCGTCCGGCCAATTTTACCGCTTTCGTACGGGTAAACCGGGCTGCTTTCACCAGCACGATGGCTGGCTGGCCGGTAAGCTGGCGGAATCTGCTAATGCCCGATCCGGCCACCTCTGCCCACCCCATTAACCAGATACCGTCGCTGAGCAATATTGAAAACATGGTGTACCAGGCCAGCTACGGTAACGATCAGATCCTGTCGACGCTGGTTCTGGGTCGTACCACCCGCCGGTCGACAACGGCTATTCTGAACCGGCTGCTGTTGCAGCGCAAGATCGAGTTTATCGCCCCGCTTACTTCCGGGCCGGTAGTGGCCGGGAACCTCGCCGACGGCTCGGCCCTGCTCTGGGCACTCGATGGGGCCGGGCGTTTTGTGCTGATGCCGCCCGCAGGCGAAAATATTGTGGAGGCTGCCCTCGACGGACCGGTACGGAGCAACGTGGTGGGGGCCGACTACCTGGATAACGGCCGGTTGCAGTACCTGTTCATGACCGACCGTTCGCTGTACATCGCCGACCTCACCGACCAGTCGGCCACCTGGGAGTCGAAGCGGTTACCCGTTGGCTTAGACCCGTCGCTGCTGGCTTTGCCACGTGGTACGCATCAGCGCAGCCGACTGGCCCTGGCGGCTCACAAAGACGGGTTTCTGTACGCATTTGATAAAGGTAAACGCCAGTTTGTGCAGATTGGCGCACCGGGGCGCAAGGGGCCGTTGCTGCTTCCGTTTCAGGTGATGGCCCGCCCTGCGGGTATGGACGTGCTGGCGTTACAGGCCAACGGTACCCTGAACCGGTGGCTCGATACCGGGGCGCAGGCTCCGCATTTTCCGGTATCCATTCCGCTCACCGACACGACCTCACGGTTTACGGGTCCGGCGTTGCAAGCCGGTGGTGTTGGTCCTATTGCGGTGGTTAGCAACGATGGCGAACGGCTGACCCTGAACGAAAACGGGCTGGTGGCCAGCCGTACCCAGTTGTACCGCACCGTGCGAAACGGCGCGTACCGACTCTTTCCCGATGTAGATCAAACGGATTTTCTGTTCCTGCGCACGACCGATACCGAGGTGGCTATACTGGACGAACAGGGCCGCGAGCAGTTTGCCATTCGGGGCATTCGGTCGGGACAGAACGAACTGCGCTATCACCGGCTGGGCGCGGGGGTCGATGTGCTGAGCGTCCGGTCGGGCCGCTTCACGACGCTGTATGACCGTTATACGGGCCGGATACTGGGTGACCGGCCCATTCCGAGCGACTTTCCGGTAGCGTTGCAGTACGATGAAACTACCAATCAACTGTTCATTGTCAGCGGCTACGAAAAAGCCGTTCAGGTCTTCACCATTCGCCTGCGGTAAGGGGCGTTGTCACACATACAGGGGTTGACAGTGGCATATACGCAAAACGCCGGGTTCTGATCGAACCCGGCGTTTTGCGTATATGCATGAATCGTCAGACGTTGCTGTTGCCACCACCGCCACCGGAGAACTTGGAGATTAACCAGAACACAAGGCCAATAACCACCACAACCAAAATGACACCCGTCCAGATGCCGGAACTAAAGAGGCTTCCGGCAGCTACGCAACTACTCAAGCACACGGTAATCAGCAGGGCCATGATGGCCGAGGGAAAGAAACGTAACATCGTTTTCATAACGGATGAGTTGGTTAGTAATGAACAGAAAAGGACGGCCCTATACGCCGTCTTTTTTAAAACTAACTCTTCTGTCACGTTGTTCATTTCGGTCCTTTCCGGCCCATCAGGGCACCATGAACACCGCGTTGCCGAAGAGTACCTTGCCACTGTACCAGAATCCCCGGAACAGCGGATCATCGGCTAAGTAAACAACTGTTCCGCGCCCCAGCGACTGAACGCCCATCGAGAGCGTGTTCTTGAGTTTTTCCTTCACATTCCTGCCCACAAACCCCGCCACATAATTGTCAGCCTTCAGGTAACCCACATTCCAGCCCGTTTTGAGCAGATCAAAATTATGGGCATCCTGCACCAGCGTATAGTAGCCATTCGTTAGTCCGTAGGCCAGCGGGTGCGACGTGTCGAGGGTAACCCGGTAAAGGCTGCCCGGCGTTTCGTCGGAAACCGCCGTGCGTTCGCGGTCTTCGTAGCGCTTCAGCGAGTCGGTCGGGTTGCGTTTGGGGTCGGGTTTCTTTTCGTCCTTGACTTCTTTTTCCTTCAGGTCGAAATCGGGTTTACCGGCCAGGAAATCAGCCGCCCGCTCCATCGCGATGAGTTTACCCCCGGCGCGTACCCAGTCCTTAACAGCCGTCAGGTTCTTTTCCGTCAGGATGCGGCCGTAGCCATAACCGGTAGGCAACACCAGCACGTCCAACTGCGACCAGTTTACGTTGCCTAATGCGTTGGCGTCGATGAGCGTGGCCGGATAATTGATGTCCTGATCGAAATAGTGCCAGACTTCACCCGCAGCCGTTGCCGACGTACCATCGCCCACCACGACACCCACACGCAGGGGTTTCACCGTCATCACGAACTCGGAACCGAAATCGGAGCCTTTCGTCACAAAACCACTTTGTACGGGTGTTAACGACTGCCCGGCTTTATCGGCTTCCGCCCGGACCAGCGCGTCGAAATTGGCGATGTTGCTGTTCCCGGCGCGGGTAATGAGCAGTGTTCCCGCCGGATAACTTTTGCCTTCCAGCTCGAACGGCTTCTCATTGACCCGCACCTTCATTTTCTGTTTCAGCAAGCCAGCCAGCAACTGCACCGACGGCAGCGATTGCCAGCGGGCCAGGTAGGCATAAGGTGCTGTGGATGGGGTAGTTGCCGACGTCGGAACTGCTGTCTGCGCAGCAACCGGATTCAGCCGCGTCGTCAGCCCATAGGTGGAAAGGCTGTAAGCGTAGGGGAGGGTCCAGGCCGTAATATCGTACGTCGCCGAATCTTCCAGCGTCGATTTTGGCTCGAACAGAATTTTCAACAGCGTCGATTTGGGTTGATAGGCGCTGATAACCAGGTCTTCGGCGGCAACAGCAACGGTCTCGTTTTTCTGGGTCGTATAGCTGAACCCCGGTGCGCTGATGGCCTTACCCGCCGTGCCGTAGCGAATCAGATTCCGGTCCAGCAGTTGCCGCATCGCACGGATGCGGCCCTCATCACCATTGGCTTTGACGACGTACGTTTTAAACGAACCGATGGGTGTGTTGCGGGCCTTATCGTAGAAATTTCCGAACTCTTTCAAAATATCGGGGGCGCGGTCGGCAACGGCTTCAAGCGTGGCAAACGAGGTGGCCACGTGGTGGTCGATGCGTTGCCGCAGGGTGAGCGTATCGCCGTCGGATTTCTCGATGGCGCGTCCGGCCCGTCCGCCACCGCCCTGTTCGAAGGTCATGGCAATGGCTCCGTTGTAGGTTGGGTACGTGTCGCCGTAGCTTGGATAAAGCAGGTCGTACCGTTCGTGGGAATAGTAAAGCCAGCCATCTTTATCGAAGGCGCGGCTGCTGTACTGCCCGATGGTCTGCTGAAAGTCGCGCTGAAATTTGGTGATGTCTTCGTGATAGGGCTTCGCCGAGGGGGCGAAATAATACGAACTTTCGCTCCCCATCTCGTGGAAATCGGCGTGGAGTTGTGGCATCCACTGGTGATACAGGGCCATCCGCTGCTGCGTAACTTCCTGCGTTTGCCACGCCCAGTCGCGGTTAGGATCGAACAGGTAGTGGGTAAACCGGCCACCGGGCCAGGGTTCGCTGTGTTCGCGGGCAAAGGGCACGGGGTTGGTATTGCGGCCCGCCATCTGGTTGTACCAGTTCACGTAGCGGTCGTGGCCGTCGGGGTTCAGGCACGGATCGAGCAGGATCACCGAGGTGTTCAGAATTTTAGTTGCAGCCGGATTCTGTCCCGATACCAGGCCATAGAGCACCTCCATGAAAGCTTCGGAACTGACCGCTTCGTTGCCGTGGACGTTGTAGCTCAGCCAGGCAATGGCGGGTTGGGGCGTAGCGGATGGCGTGCCATCCAGCAGACCAATCCGCTTGAGGTTATTGGTGCGGATTTCGTCTAATCGGGATAGATTTGCTTCGGTTGCTATAACCACGGCCATGAGCTGACGGCCTTCGTAAGTTTGGCCGTAGGGGAGAAGCTTGACCTGTTTGGGGAGTTGCCGGGCAATTTGTTCGGCGTAGGCCACCACGCGGGGTTGGGGAGTAAAACGGGTACCAAGGGGATAACCCAGAAACTGCGACGGTGAGGGGAGGGGCGATTGCGCCCAACTGGGCAGGGAAAAACACACGACGGTAACGAAAAAGAGAAATTTCTTCATGCAGGCTGAACGACGAAAACGGGTTGATGGTAAAGCAGTTGTAAACCGTCAAAAATAGCGTTTTAACCGATAGTGAGGTGGTACTGAACAAAATTTTGGTCCCACTATTTGCCTTTTCGACTTATACCCGTACTTTTGCATCACGATTCGCTGACGCGGTCATTTGGGCAACCGAAAACACGTCAGGTCTGGCACTCAGATGGTCGATTCGTCTAGCGGTTAGGACACTGCCCTTTCACGGCAGTAACACGGGTTCGATTCCCGTATCGATCACTCCTAAGATCAAAAACCTCAACTTTACAGTTGGGGTTTTTTTATGTCTTATCCATTCGTCCAGCGGTTAGGATACTGACCTTTCACGGTAGTCATACGGCCGGGGATGCGCCCATCTTCGATTCCCCTATCTGCTCACTGCTAAGAGCAAAGCCCCATTTGGAACGGCGGTCTTTTTTTGTTTTTTATCAATTACCGGACTGGCGAATTTACTGTAGATCAGTTAGTGACTGCGCCCCGGACGCTTACTCAAGCACACCCGCAGCCTGGCACATCTTCCAGCCGGTAGCAAACAGCTAAACCACGCTCCTTAACCAGTCGAACATCTTCGTCGGCTCCTTTGGATGCTCCGGGTCGTCGTTGGTACCGGAGCGGTAGGGACCAGCCACCAGAATCATTAGTGATTTCATAAATCAGACGTGTTGGTTAGTTGTTGAATAAATAAATACTGCAACAGCATGATCGTTTTGCCGTCCTGAATTTCACCCGACGCGATCATCTGCATCGCCTGAGCCAACGGCATTTCCAGTACGTCAATGTCTTCTTCGTCTACGCCCCCGCCGGTGGTTCGCTCGGTATCGTCGGTGTAGTCGGCGATGAAGAAAAACAGTTTCTCGGTCACGGAACCCGGACTCATGAAGGCGTCGAACACGCGCCGAACGTTCCCGATTTTATAGCCCGTTTCTTCTTCGGTTTCGCGCCGGATGGCAGCCTCGGGGTTGTCGTTGTCTAACAGACCGGCGCAGGTTTCGATCAGCATACCGGTTTCGTTGCCGTTTACGTAGGTGGGCATCCGAAACTGCCGCGTCAGAATCACGGTGTCACGGGCCGGGTTGTGCAACAGAATCGTTGCGCCGTTGCCCCGGTCATAGGCTTCGCGGGACTACGTGGACCACGTTCCGTTGCGATGCTGGTAGTCGAAGGTGACTTTTCGGAGTACGTACCAATTGTCGGACAGCACTTTCTGTTCCGTTATCTTCACCCGTGGATTCATAAATTGATTATATTTGATTGAATTTGATTAATTTCGATCAAATAAACGGTAAGCGAATGGCTTTTCAAAATCGGAAGCAGATAATTTTGTCCCTCATTCACGAGCGGGGCAGCGCGGAGGTCGCTGAACTGGCCCAATTGCTTAATACATCGGAAATTACCGTTCGGCGTGACTTAAGCATGCTGGCGGCCGATGGCCTGGTGTATCGTACCCACGGCGGAGCGATGCGCGTTGATCTGGCTAAAAATCCGGTCGATTTCGTGAATAAGTCGGCGCGGAATGCGGTAGAGAAGGATCACATCTGTCGGTTGGCAGCTCAGGAAATTCAGGAGGGTGATACCATTTTTCTGGATTGCGGCAGCACGGTATTTCGGCTGTGCCCGTTCATTCGCAACAAGTCGATCCGGGTGATTACCAATTCGTTGCCCATTGTTTATGAACTCATTAACTCATCTGTGACGCTTAATCTGGTGGGGGGCGAAGTAGATGCTGAACGGCAGGCGGTGCACGGCGAAATTGCCCGTGAACACATTGCCCGTTACCGCGCCGACAAAGCGTTTATTGGTGTCGATGGGCTGTCGCGGGCCAATGGGTTGAGTGCGGGCAGCGAAAAAGAAGCCAGTATCGCCATAGCCCTTGCAAGGCAGGCTACACACGTGTACCTGCTCTGCGACTCGTCGAAACTGGAACGGGAATCGTATTTTCAGTTTGCTCCGATCACGTTAGTTAACACCCTGATAACGGATTTTCGGGCGGATGAAAACGTGCTGGCTGGCTATCGGGAACTGATTCGGGTGCTGGTATAGCTGGCAAAATTTAATCTGGTGATTTACCCGGTGACTGGCACGATAAACCGCGAACACAATTCTACTGAAATTGTGGAGTAAAGTGCCCGCCTGTGGTATTCTACCAGCCGTAAGTTGCACTAAATCAGTGGTGGCATGGTTTTGGGGAATCCGTCAATGAATCGTTTTCAATTCACAAACCCCGACAAAACCATGGCAACGTTAGGAAAACAAATCGCCGACTTTTTTAGACCCGGTACCAGTAGTGATAATGATGAAGGGCTGCGTGGTCTGTTCATCAATGAATTGAAAGGCATTTACTACGCCGAGAAAGCATTGGTCGATAACATGCCGGACATGGCGGAGGCCGCCACAACCGATCAGGTACGTACTGCCTTCGAAACGCACCTCGCCGAGACCCGCAACCAGGTAACCCGTCTGGAGCAGGTATTCCAGAGCATCGGTGTAGCGCCGGACGAAATGACCTGTAACGCCATCGACGGCCTGGCCGACGATGCCAATATCCTGATTGACAACACTGACGCCGGTTCGCTCACGCGGGATGCCGGGCTGATTATTGCCGCTCAGAAAGTAGAACACCACGAAATTGCAGCGTATGGCTCATTGCATACGCTGGCTACGCTGCTGGGCTATGCCGAAGCGGCTCAACTGATCGAGCAGTCGCTGAACGAAGAGAAAAACACCGATAAAAAATTAACGCAGATTGCTGAATCGTTCGTCAACGAGCGGGCAAAGTCTGAGGGCAGGGATGACTCAGATTACTCAAACCCCAACCGCGCTACGTATGCCAACGACCGGGGCGACAGCTACACCACTGGCGGTCAATCGGGCGAGTCGTACAGCGGCTCGATGACCGAAAAAGCCGGTTCGGGCTATGGCCGCAGTAACGATGTTACCTTAGGCGGTACGCTGGGCATATAGCCACAATTTTGATTATACATGAAGAAAGGTACCCATTAAGGTGCCTTTCTTCATGTATAGGTATATAGCACTACTTTAAAAACCCCTCATCCGTCAGTTCGGGACTCATTTCCGTACCATCGTTGTTGCCGATGGCTTCATCTGTACCACCACTCCGGTCATTATCCGGCTCCATGTTGGGGCTACCCGACGGGGCACCCGTATTGGCTGTTTCGGTGATGTCCAGCGTGCCGGTTGGGTCGCCGTTGGCATCGTCGTTCAGCATATTGGTTTGATCGGGGATCTGCATTGGCCCACCCGTATCAGCACCAAACGATTCGGGTTGCGAATGCATCATGGCATCCTGGTTCACGTTTTCCATAGTTGGGTAAGTGATTTATGAGTTTGTCGTTCGTAGTTTGTGGTTCGTAATCCGGGCTAATAGTACCGGCCGGTTGCACTACGAACCACAAATTACAAACCAAATTATCCCCGGCAAAACGCTTCCCAGAGCCGTTGCGACAGCAAACGCGTATACCGGTTCAGGCTTAATTGATTGCCGTTGATGGCAAACGGCGAAAAACGCTGGTGTGCATTAGGCAGGGCTTCAACCCGGATGGTTCGTTCGGTGGCCGCCCGCCGACCCGACCCGATCAGCCGCAGACCCGCGTCGGGCAGGTCGATCTGACAGGTATCGATCCGGTGCGATAATGCTACCCGCTGAATGAACTGCTGAAACTGATTCGCATCAAACCAGGTCAGCAGGGGAAGTTTAATGTGATTACGCTCACGTCCCCGACAGCACTCGAACCGAACCGATACGAATGACCGACCTGCTTCGCGCCGGTTTTGTACCAACATATCCAGGACTTCAAGGGGGGACGTTTCGGACAGGGTAGTGAGTTCAAATTCCATAGGCTGACGAAGAAATGTACATAAGACTGATCGGATAACTGTATAACTGATGGGTAACAGGCGTTGTTTAGTGGCTCAGGCGTAAATCATTTTCCGGCTCATGCCGCCATCGACGATAAAATCCTGACCGGTTATAAAGCTATTCTGGTCGGCTAACAAAAATAAAATCATCCGGGCGATATCGTCTGCCTGACCCACGCGACCGGCCGGATGCTGCTGGTGGTCGATGGGCCGCAACTCGTCCGGTTTCGACTTCTTTTTCAGACCCGACACATCAATCCAGCCCGGACTAATCGAATTCACGCGGATAGCGGGTCCCAGGCTAACGGCCAAAGAATGGGTCAGCGCTACGATTCCACCCTTCGACGCCGAATACGCAAAGGTATCCGGTTCGGACTGGTAGGCCCGCGTCGAGGCCAGGTTGATGATAGACCCGTGCTGCGCACCGATGTGGGGCGCGGTATGCTTGGTGCAAAGAAAGGTACCCGTCAAATTCGTGCCAATCACCCGGTTCCAGTCGTCGAGGGTGAATTTATCCAACGGTTTCGTAATGCCGATGCCCGCGTTGTTGATGAGCGCGTCGATGCGGCCGAAATGACTCATGGTTTGTTCGGTCGCTTTGCGTACCTGCCCATCGGCCGATACGTCGCAGGGCAGCGTGAGCAGGTTATTGGCCGAGGGTTTAAAGGCTTCCTGAAGCTCAACGAGGGCTTCGGTGTCGGCCTCCCAAACGGCCACCCTGTAGCCGTGTGTCAGTAAATACTGGGTCGTAACCCGCCCGATGCCCTGGGCACCTCCGGTAACAATGGCAGTCTTCATAGAGGAGTTGGTATCGTGAATCGGCTCAAAATTGGGAGCCGAATTAACCGAATACGGTTTTTTGGGGTTGATTCGTATAAAAAAGTTAGTCAACGGAATCGCCCGCCTTCATGCTCAAAATTGCCCACGCCCCCGTTTTTAAACACCTTTTGCCTGAGGACCACCGCTTTCCGATGGGCAAATACGAGTTGATTCCCGAGCAATTACTCTACGAAGGAACCTGCACGGCCGATAATTTTTTTGAACCCGACCCCGTCGACGACCGCTGGGCATTAGCCGTTCACACCGCCGAATACGTCCATCAACTCAAAACCCTGACCCTGCCGCCCGCGATGGTTCGCCGGATCGGATTCCCGCAATCGCGCGAACTGGTGGACCGCGAATGGAAAATTACGCAGGGCACGATTGACTGTAGTTTGCTGGCGCAGCAGTACGGTGTCGCCATGAACGTGGCCGGGGGAACGCACCACGCTTTTCCGGACCGGGGCGAAGGCTTTTGCCTGCTGAACGACATCGGCGTAGCCGCTCATTACCTGCTCGCCAACGGCTTAGCCAAACAAATCCTGATTGTCGATTTAGACGTGCATCAGGGCAACGGCACGGCGGTGATGTTTCAGCACGAGCCGCGCGTGTTTACGTTCAGCATGCACGGCAAAGACAATTACCCGCTCAAAAAAGAGCAGTCTGATCTGGACATTGACCTGCCCACCGGCATGACCGACGACGCCTACCTGCAAACCCTTTACGATACCCTGCCCGGCCTGATTGACCGCGTCCGACCCGACTTTCTGTACTTTTTGGCCGGTGTCGATATCCTGGCGACCGACCGGCTGGGTAAATTAGCCGTCAGCCGCGACGGGTGTCGGCAGCGCGACCGGTTTGTGTTCGGGCAGGCCATCCGCTACGGACTGCCGGTTGCCGTGTCGATGGGTGGGGGCTATTCCGTTCGGATTGCGGATATTGTAGAAGCGCACTGCAACACGTTCCGCACGGCGAATGAGCTGTATTTTTAGTGCTTCCGCCGTAGCCGAAACAGCTTTTGCTGCTCATTGCTGATGATCAGCGTGGTGTCGTTCAGGAACGTGATGCCCTCGGTTTGGGCGTGGGAGAAACGGATGCATTCGGCGGGATGACTCAGGAGTGGATCGCCCGGCACAAGCGCAAACGTCAGAATTTTGCCGTACGTCAACAAGGCGAATCGCTGGCCTGACGGACTGATGGCGGCCCCCGTGACCATCCGGTTGGTATTGATTTGCCCCACCCGCCGGGCCACAAAACTACCCGGTTGGGCGGGCAGGGCGTAAACCGATACCGGTCCGCGGCCCCGGTTCTTGCTGAACAGGTACAGACTGTCGGCGTGATAAAAGAAGGCCTCACAGTCGAAGTTCAGCGAGTCGGGACCGGGCGGAAAACGGGCTTGGTCAGCATAACGGAACCGGATGGTATCGACCCGTGCCGGTTGGTCGGGGTGGAGCCGGTAGATGGTCAGGTTGCGCCGGTTGTTGAAATTATTACCGAAATCGCCGATGTACAAACGACCGGACAGGTCGCGGGTGAGGTCTTCCCAATCTACGTTGGTCAGGGCCAGCGGAATCGTTTTTCGGAGTTGACCCGTCGTGTCAAGCCCGAAGAGTTCGGCCGGACTGCCGCCGTCGTTGTGCGTCCAGAGGGTTTGGGTAGCCGCATCAAACACCAGTCCCGACGACTCGCCGATGACGGCGGGGAGCCGTGCCAGCCGCGAAACGGTGTACTGATGCCGTTGTGGCGAAAAGTGATGTGGCTGGTCGGCGTGGCAATTACAGAACACTGTTCTCAGGGCAATCCAGCACGCGGTAACGGCCTGTTTAAGCATCAACGGTCGATTTATGGGTCTTTCTGGGTTTGACCTCATTGGGCCACGCAAAGAAAACGGCCAGCACAATGCACACGCCAAAGGCCGCGTAGGCATTGACGAAAGCCAGCAAAAAAGCCCCCAGATACGCACCCGGTCCCACCGCGTAACCCTTGCTGATAAACTTGATCACGCCGGGGTCAGACTGATGACCGAGCAGCCGTTGGCCATTCAACCCGTATCGCCACAGAACGTTGAATAGCAACGCCATCACTAAGTTGGTTCCGCAATAAATAGCGACCGCCGTCCGCTGTTCTCCGGTCGTGATGTATTCGGCTACCAGCGAGGTTGGAAACGGGATAAACGTAACGAGTAGCAGCAGGCATCCGTTGATCAGCAGAAACACGTCATCGACCCGTTTGATCTGCGAGAAAACCCGGTGGTGATTGATCCACATAATCAGGATCGTGAAAAAACTGGTCAGAAACGCAATCAGCGAAGGCCATTGTTTCAGCAACCCCTGCCACAAACCAACGCCTTCGGGCAGTTCGCGGGGCACTTTTATGTCCAGGATCAACAATGTGATGGCAATGGCGAACACGCCATCGCTGAAGGCTTCGAGCCGGGCCGTTTCTTTTTCCATACTGCACTGAGGGTGAAGGAGAATCGTCGGGCTGCAAAGTACAGAAAAGATGGCTTCGGCTTTCCATCCCCCGGCACCGGAGACGCCCATTTTTTATCGGTAGAGGCTGCCTGACTGTTTCCCACCAATCGGGTTGATAAACGTTCGTTTTTATTCCTGCCCAAGATGTCCTAATCTTGTTTCTCCGAACGCCCCGGCTGTTCACCGCCGGTTTGCCGATGCCCGTAGACCCATGACCGAAAACGCCGTTAAGACCAAACTCCGCAACAAACAGCCCGTGTTGGGTGTGCTGTCGGATAGCCCCGACCCGATCATTGCCGAACTGTGCGGCATTGCCGGGCTGGATTTTTACCTCATCGACGGGGAGCACGGGGCCATCACGGCCGCGCAGGTACCCAACATTGTGCGGGCCTGCGAGGTTAGCGGCATTACGCCCTTAGCCCGCGTGGGCAGCAACGATCCCAAGCAGATTCTGACTTATTTAGACGCCGGGGTAATGGGCATTATGATGCCCGGTATTGCCACCGTTGCCGACCTCGAAGCGTTTGTCCGGGCCGTAAAATACCCGCCCCTCGGCAACCGGGGGTTCGGACTGGTCCGCGCCAATCAATACATGCAGGGCGAGATGAGCCAGGCCGATTACGTCGAATTGGCCAATGATCAGTTGCTGGTGCTGCCGCAGATCGAAGACCCAACGGCGGTCGAAAACCTGGAAGCACTGTGTCAGGTCGACGGGGTAGACGGGTTTGTGGTTGGCCCGCGTGATCTGGCTATGTCGATGGGTTTTTACGACGGGCTGGGGCATAATGAAGTCAAAAAAGCCATTGCCGGCGTGGTCGAAACCGTGCTGGCGGCCGGTCTGGTGATTGGCACTACGGCGGCTACCGGCGATCAGGCCCGCGCCCTCATCGACCGGGGTGTTTTGTTCTGCCTGAATACGCTGTCTGGGCTGCTGCGGTCGGCCGCCGGTGATTTCATAAAGGCAAAATAACCCTTAAACACTTTGGTGATGCGTTGGTTTTTCAGGCATACAAGTAAGTATCACGGTAATCGAAGGTAACACGCATCATGCCTTATAAACTCGGCATCGACGTAGGCGGTACGTACACCGACCTCGTGCTGGTCAATGAAGTTACCGGTCAGTTAACCGTTATCAAAACGCCTACTCCGTCCGACGCCCTGCTGGGGGGAATCGGCAATGGCCTCAGTGAACTGTTAACGGCGCAGGGCATTGGTCCGGCCGACGTAACAGCCATTGCGCACGGTACGCTGGTGGTGAACGATGGCATCCGAAACCATACCGGTGCCTTAACCGGGCTGATTGTGAGCCGGGGACAGGAAGAGCTACCCGAAACCGGCCGCGATGCCCGCGAAGATTACTTCGACATAAATAGTCCGGCACCGGCACCGTTGGTGGCTCGCACGATGCGCCGACCGCTTTCCGGTGAAATCAATGCCGATGGTTCCGTCCAGACACCCTTAGCGGAGGCCGAAGTGGCCCGCGCCGTCGACGATCTGGTCGGGCGGGGGGCCGAAGCCATCGCCGTTGCCCTGCGAAATGCAGTGGTCAATCCGGCGCATGAACAACAGGTCGGTGCTTATATCCGTCGGCAGTATCCCCACGTATCGGTTTGTTTGTCGGCCGACGTCACCACCGATCACCGGCCTTATGAGCGACTGACAGCGGCCGTACTGAATGCCTATACCCAACCCCTCACCGCCCGGTATGTAGCGGAACTGGCCCAGTACCTTACTGGTCTCGGCCTGACCGTACCTGTCGCTTTGATGACCTCCGATGGTACGCTGACAACCGTTGAAACCGCTGCACAGAACCCTGTCTCACTGCTGGAATCGGGTCCCGCCGGGAGTGCGCTCCAAAGTGCCCGGCTCAGCGAACGGATGGAGAAGCCAAACCTGCTTTCGTTTGATATGGGGGGCACGTCGGCGCAGCTTTCGCTCATTAACAATGGTGTTCCGTTGCACGTCGATGAATTTGAAGTGGCCCGGGTCCGGCGTTTCAAAAAAGGGACCGGCTTGCCCGTTGCGGCAGCAGCCATCGACCTGACCGAAATTGGAGCGGGCGCAACCAGCCTGGTCTATGTAGATGATGCGGGTAAATTACAGGTAGGTCCCGAACGTGTATCGCCCGAGGTGGGGCCGGCCTGCTTTGGCCGGGGCGGTACCCGGCCAACCGTGGCCGATGCCGATCTGGTGTTGGGCTATCTCAGCGAAACCTTTTTTCGGGGTATGGCCCTGAGCCGGGGAGCCGCCCGCCGTGCCCTGCTCGAACACGTCGCCCTGCCGCTGGAAATTGGGGTGGAGGAAGCTGCACGGGCTATTCACAAATTAGCCAATGAAGCTATGGCCAATGCCGCCCTTGTCCATCTGCTCGAGAAAGGGTACGACCCGCGTCGCTACGGGCTGCTGGCGTCGGGTGGTGCCGGGCCGATTCATGCTTTTGGGGTAGCACGGCAATTGGGTACGACCGATGTTATTATTCCATCCGGCGCGGGCGTCACGTCGGCACTGGGGTTATTATTGGCTCCGTTGATGAGTCGGCGCAGTCGTCCGCATGTTGAGCGGATTAGTGATCTGGACTACGAGCGGGCAAATGCGTTGCTGGCCGATCTGGAGCAGGAAGCGCGGTCAGAACTGGAGCGTTCCGGTGTTACGTTAACCGAAATGATCGTGCGCCGAACCGTCGACCTGCGCTACAGGGGGCAACAGGTAACCGCTACCGTTGACTTGCCCGATGGATCGTTATCGACCCGTACAGGTGCCGACCTGGAAAAGGCTTTTCTGGCTAACCCGACTACTGGCCTTCAGCCCGATGAAGCCGTACTGGAAACCGTGACGTGGCGGGTGACCGTAACCTGCCAGCCGCCGGTAGTACCCGATAGGCCCATTGTAGTTGGGTCGGTCGTGGGACGGGGCGATTTTTCGGCCCTGAAAGGGTATCGGCAGGTGATTTTTATGGACGACGATTTTCCGGTATCCTGTCCGGTGTACGATGGTGACCGCATTCTGCCCGGCGACTGTTTGTCGGGCCCTGTTATTATCGAAGAGACCGAAACAACGGTCGTGGTGGGTCGGAAGGCGTACGTTCGGATGGACCCGTATCGAAATCTGACCCTTACCCTGCGTTAAGCAGATTACAGTCTCCGGTTCTCGACACAGAGCTGGTTCTCGTTTTGGGCCTGTACGATAGTAATAGCAGAAAATTACCCTGATAATATGGTGTCGACAGGATGAATTCGATTCGATCACTAATTCGGGCATACACCTAAAAGCAATGCTTTTCTGGATGTCTGTATCTATAAAACAGGTAAAATTGTAACTGTAACAGCCGATCGTCAGCTTTTTGGAGAGAAATCCGATGGGAAACGTAGTCTAACTTAATTTATAATCTTTGGATTAGGGATGCGGAGATAATCCGCCAACTTTAAAAAAATGCCATATATTTGGACGCAAACCATTATATGAACGAATAATCGCGCATCCGATCATTTTTATAACCTTTGGTGCCATAGCGAAGTTATCGCAAAGGAACCGTTGGTTGAGCAGACTGAAATGGAGTTGGAGGTAGCGTTGGTACCGCTTTTTCGGACATGGTGTCCGCACGGAGCAGTTGCCGGGAACGAGTATCTAACCAGTGGGGATGCAACATAAATAACTTTATAATCAATGAATAAAAATTAATGCGACCTCCCGATTAGCCCCATATCTGTCAGATAGTCAGGCACATCGTATTGCTTAAGTTCGTGAATTTTAGCTTACATTGTCTGACCGTTCCCTAAGTTTCTTCTGCTTTGTCAGAGAGTTGGGGTTTCTTTGAACGAATACCAACCATTAGCAACAATAAAAAGTGACCGTACCTATGCAGAAAATTACCCGTTTTTTCACCGCCCTACTATGGCTATGTACGCTGTTCCCATTAGCCAGCATGGCACAGCAGGCCGACACTGTTCGGCAAGGTCAGACGACGCGCGACTACTCCGGCGAAAAAATCTGGCGAATTGGTAAAGGTATCTATACGGATACGATCCGTCGAAACGACTTCAAAGCGCAGGCTGCCGATGTGGCCGAGCTTGATGATTGTGATACTACCTTCCAGACGTTCTTGCTGGTTCGCCGTCCATCACCCTGGCGGTTGGGATTGTACCTTGGCCCTAACTTCGCGTATTGCGGCACCTGGGATGGTACATTTGGCAGTAACCCGCGTGACAACACCTTATACAACGGAACGGGGATAAACTTCACGGCCAACCTCGACTATTACCTGACGCGGGCTACCCGCCGGTTACGTTTCGGTATCGGAACGGCCTTCGGTTACCAAAACTCGTTCACGCGTGGGTCATACAAAGACGAACTATATCGGTTAGGTACTCAACAGGCAGGCGTTCCACAGAGTGCCATCGAAGTAAAGTCGCGTCCGTCGGAGGATATGTTCCTGCTGGTTGGACCGGTTGTTACGTTTGACTTTCTGCGGAGCCGGAAGAATCCCGAGCGTACCTCGTTTATTGAAGCGGGCATTCGGGGCGGTATCTTCCGGGCCGAAGCCGCTACCATCACGGGGTCTATTCCTTCGCAGAGTAACCGCCTGATTCGGGCTGTTTTTCCTGGTACGACCCTGATTCACCCCGGCGCGTTGTTCTCATTGGGTGTATTCTTCCCACTGAGTAATTACTGGCACATTGGGTTGCAGGCACAGGGGTACATCACCCGTCTGAACTACAACATCATCAACGGAACCAATATCAACGGGGCCGGACCATCCGACCTGCTTTCGTACGAGCGGAAGAACGGCGGTTTTAACGTTGGCGTTGGCGTTCGGAAAGACTTCCGTCAGAAGAAGCTGATCCCGAAGGCACCGGTTACCTGTCCGGTTTGCGACTCGATTCCGGCCCTGGCTGTACGGTTTAACGACGCGTCGCTCATGGGCATGTCGATGGTACAGGACAGCCTGCAGGCACCGTCCGGTTCAGCACCGGTTATTAGCTGGCACACCCGGACCCTCGCGCCGAAAAACGAAACCTTTACCGCTCGTCTGCATTATAAAGCCGATTCGACGCCAAGCGTTCGCGACAGCATCATTGCGCAGTTGGTTAACACCACCGATACAACGCTGGCATTCCCGGCGGCTTACATGGAGGGTGGTAAACCACGTCGCGGTTTTTACTACGTTACGGTTCACGGTCGGCAGGAGTCGAAGTGCGGTACGTGTATGAGCGATGTGGCTACGACGAGTTTTGCGTTCCTGCGGCCTGCTGTAGGCGGAGGACCACCATGTACTTATAAGAACCGCTTAGACCGTCTGGAAGTATTCTACCGGACGCCGTACACCCGCGAGATTGCCAATGTTTGTTACTGTCAGGGACAGGTTACGCAGGTGGGTGATACCGTTACCCGGCTTCGCTACCGTGGCCTGAACCGCAAACTGGCGATGGAGCCGTTCGAATTTACCAATGCGGATGGCGCGTTGAACCTGCGCGAATTGCCGGCTGATCTGGCCAAAATGCTGCAGGACGAGAAACGTAAGATCGAAACCGGTAAAGCCATTACCTACAAAGGTCGTCGCATTCGTCCACAGGTTACCAACTTCCGTTCGGTCTTCACGGTTGAAGAACAGCCTTGCCCAAGTAACGGCATGAAGGCTCGTACGGTTGGCAGCTTCCAGGTGACGATTAGCGACAACAGCTACACGATCACCGACCTGAAGCCGCTCACTGAAGAGCAGCGCGTTCGGCTGACGACGCCACCCGCCCCAAAAGCACCGGCCCGCCGGAGTGGCCGCAGTGGCCGTCGCGAAGTGAGTTTCGACACCGACAGCAATAATTAAGTCTCAGGTGTTTATTGAGGTAAAGCAAAAGAGCCGGACACAGTGTCCGGCTCTTTGCATATCGGGTAGTTCAGTCTGTTAACGACTCACTACGGAGTAGGTAATAACCCCTTCGTAGGATTTACCGCCCTTAGTGGACGAACCCTTACTGCGGGCAAAAATGCACAGACGACCCTGGCCGCGTTGGGGTAGTTTTGCCTGAATCTGGTAAAATTCGCCGGTCCGGTGAACGGTCAGGGGTACAAAAGAAGAGGCTCCATTGGCCGGGTTATAGGAACTCATCAACTCGATGTTTTCGGGATTGTGCAGGGTCAAATTCACGACATCCTGCGCCCCAATGAGACCGTTTTTTGGGAAATCGTCCCCAAAGCCCAGTCGGAAGTAGGCGTCGTAGATTTTGGGGTACCGGTCAAAGGCGGCTTTGGAAACGGATGGACTCAGCAACTGCCAGCGGGGATCGGCCGGGAGGTGCTGGGTAACGAATGCTTCGGGGTTTGTCAGGAAGTAAAAATCATTTATTTCCCCCTCGCGGGCAGTCGTGCTGGCCCAAGTCAGATCGGCCAGGTACCAGTCACCGTCGAGCTGCATGGCGTTCCATTCGTGGTCAACCGGACCCGTCGGTCGACCGGCCTGTATATCGTAAATGCGGGAGTATCCTTTGATGCTCACTGCTTCAACGCCCGCCCGTTTCAGCAGGCATTTATACAGCAGGGCAAAGCCCGAACAAACGGCCCGGCGACTTTTGAGCACCCGGTTGGCGTACTCCGTTTCGGTCGTATAGTACGGGTTGGCTGCGGCCGCATTGTCGTAGCGCACGTGAGTCATAATCCAGGCGTAAATGGACCGGGCTTTGGCCAGGTCGCTGTGGGCGGGGGCCGTCAGGTAGTCGCTGAGGCTGTTCAGGCTGCGGGTATAGCTGTTGGGTACGTTGCGGGCGTAGGTGTCAATGACACCATAGTCGGCGGTGGTTCGGGTAGGCGACAGGGCCGGGCTGAAACCGGAACTGACAACGCAGAGCAGGGCGGCAAGCAGGATCGGGCGGGTTATTTTTCGCATTTCACTAATCAGTTTCACCCTCTAAAAACAGCCATGCGCCGGTTTTTATTGTTTACTTTCTGGCTCCCCTTTTTAGTTATGAATACCGCTCATTCGCAACCCGTTCTCCCCCAACCGGATGGTTCGCCGGTAGCGGTTTCGTCGGGTATGCACACGCTGTCATTTCGGCTTCGGCCGGGTCAGGATTTGAAAGACGGTATCGAGCAGGTGGTGAAAAACGGACGCATCGAAGCCGGTGCCATGCTGACCTGCGTGGGCAGCCTGACCGATGTAGTGCTGCGGCTGGCCAATCAGGACAGCGGTACAACCTACCAGGGTCATTTCGAGATTGTGTCGCTGGTTGGCACCCTGTCGACCAACGGTAGTCACCTTCACCTGTCTATTTCAGACTCGACGGGTCGAACCCTGGGTGGGCATTTATTGGCGGGCTGTAAAATTTATACCACTGCCGAAATCGTAATTGGCGTCATGCCCGGCCTAACGTATACCCGCGAACCCGACCCGGCGTTTGGGTATCGGGAACTGGTGGCGCGCAAAAAAGTAAAACGATAGATTCTAAGAGAAAATAAAGCCCATTTTACGTAGAAATGCGCATGAAAACGCTGTGGTTAACCCT
>JBBQLG010000070.1:0-30717 GCA_038327655.1 Cytophagales bacterium | reverse complement strand
CCTTCATAGAGGCCTTTAATTGCGGCCTGCTTGAAGGCTTCGTAGTCAAATGATTCGGTCATGGTAGAGTGAAATTAAAGGAGATTTTTCTTTTTCCCTTCTATTCCCCCTTAGGCCTGACACAGTTCAGCGGGCAGTCTCGTCGTATACAGCAACCGAACATATGCTTGGTGGTAGCTGTATGCAGACGAATAGTATCCTTTTTGGGTGTCAAACCAGAATCGCTGAGCCTGAAGCCAGTCGATCAATGTACTTGCTCCCCGCAGGTAGGCATAGCGCACCGATGCTAATACCCGGTCAGCATCCAGTCGCATAGCCGTGTATCGATCGACGTTTTGACGGCTGCTTGCCAGTAGCTGATACGCGTTCTCCACTTCCAGGCGAATACGCATAGGTACCACAGAGTCTATCAAAACGGCCCGGCCCAGCAAAACCGCTGATTTTTGAATACCCCCTTGGTTTCGATTATAGAGTGGTAATTCAAGGGTTATATATGTCCCCCCGTACAGAATTGTATTCTGGGGATTCCAGATTACACCAGCTTCGTTGCGGGGACGGGCTAATGCCCGCTGTAGATCCACATTACGCCGGGCCAGTTCAAGCGTAGCGTGGGCAGCCTGTGCATCGGCACGATTGGTTGCCGCCAGCCCGAGCAGCGTATCCAATGACCGATCAGCAGGAAGTGTGACCGGGATGGTATTCAGTAATGAGTCATTCTCGCTTATGACCAGGCTATCAGCCGAACCCATTGCGAAACGCAGTTCATTTTGCCGGTTGCGAAAGTCCTGCTGCGCCGTATGCAGCAGGACCAAATACTGATCGGATAGTAATTGGGTACGAATCAAATCAGTGCGGCTAATTACCAGATTGTGGAGTCGATTCTGATTGAGCCGGGTAAGCGTGTCGGCATTGTCTTTGGCCTGTAGCAGCAGACTTACCTGAGTCCCGGCGTACCAGGCATCGACGTACCGGTTAGCGGCATCAAACAGCAGCGTGCGTTCGGTTTCCGCTACGTTTCGAATAGCCAGTGCCGTGCCTGCCTCCGCAAACTGGCTCCGGGCAGGGCGTTTGCCAAAAACGTCGAATTCTTTAGTAGCCTGTAACCAAAACTGCCGTCGCCCTCGATTCAGCACACTAATCGGGTCTGCTGGCCGTCCGGGCACCGGGGTTTGGCTGAGTTCAACCAACGTCTGGTTATTAAGATAGGGATTTGCCCGCAGGTTAGCCGTGACCTGATTAGCCTGTGCAATCGGTATGTTGAGTCGCTCGACCCGTAAAACCGGATTGTTCGCCCGGACCTGCTCAAGCACCCGTTGTAACGTGAGCGGTGTCTGGGCCGATGCCATTGAGCCAACACTCAGCGCAGCCAGTTGATACCACAGTTTTTTGAATACAATCATGATCTTCTCAGGTTTTATCTTTTTTAGCGGATACAAACGCAAGGCATTCCCGGTAAGTCATTGGCCCGAAAATTTCAGTTTTCGGACGACTCAAAGCCATTTTCATTTACGCTGCGTGGTGTTTATGAGCTACCCAGCCATCGACCTGGTTATCCTGGGGCTTTTACGCAGTTGAACCAACCAGCTTAAATCCGATGATGCCAACGATGATGACTCCGCCAAAAAACAGTTCTGAAAGTGTCCAGCCCGCTTTGAGCCAGACTACATCGGCCAGTTTTATGAAGATAAGTGAACCAGCCATCCAGACCGCAAAGGCCAGTGCCGTGGGTACTGTCCGCATGGCAATGGCCAGCAGTACCGAGGTAATCAGGCCGAACACTACGTAGGCAAGCCAGGGAAACAGGATGGGCAGCCCACCATCGAAGCGGTAGAACGTGGACCAGCGCAGGGCTTTCAGCCCGGAAACGCTGAGGTATTTGAGCGAATAGGTCCAGGCCATCTCGCTGAAGGCTGCGCCCAGCAGACATAACCAGGATAAAACGGTTTGATTCATGCCAATAAATGGGTTAAAATAATTCGCCGATGTTAAAATACAAACTTCGTGAACCCGCCGTGCCGAAAGCGTAGTCGACAGCCAAGTTCACGCCTGACAGTTTGTTGAGTTTAAGCCTGATACCCGCTCCGCCAGCAGGTAGCAGGCCCGACATGCCCCCCTCAAGCGGTTGCGATACACTTTGCACGTTACCAAACATCACGCCACCCAGCAAACCATTACTAAGAATTTTAAACCGGTATTCAGTTTCGGCATATAACAACTCTCTACCCCGGAAGCGGCCCTGAATGTGTCCCCGACCCATGTTGCTGTTGGCATCCCAGCCCGTACTGGGCAGGTCTAAATAAGGCGGAATGCCGCCCAGCGTGAGCGTGTTATAACTCCAGAAAGCCAGAATATTCGGCGACGAAGTGGGCCAGTTGATGTACTTCCTGACGTCAATCAGCAGCGAGGGGTAATTGCGGTCGCTGCCCAAGAACCGGAAGTTACCGCGCAATTTTACATTGGCAAAAAAACCGGCTCCCGGATTCAGCAGATTCGTGCGTTCGTCGTAGAGCACATTCAGCGTCAGCCCCGACGATACCGTTCGGGTGGTGCTGCTCAGGTCATAACCGGGGGCGGGTACGGGATCGCCAATGGTAGTTTTAGGTTGCAGGTTCCAGTGATAATCCAGCTCGTAACCCCCGCCGAGGTACAGATGCGGGGCCACGTTACGGCTCAGGGTCTGGTACAACCGAACGTAATCGTAACTAAGCAATAAGGCATTTCGCGGGATAGTCGAGCCGCCCAGCCCGTAGGTAAGCTGCGGGTAATGCAGCACCCGCCAGTCGGTGGTGAGGTTGTAGCGGTTATCGGGCAGCCAGACGTTAGCCGTGGTATGAAAAATAAGCTGCTTGTTCTGCGTATAGGCCAGAATCGGATAAACTGACGAGACGCTGGCTCCCGTTGTCCGAAAGGCGATATTTCCGCCAATATTGGCCGCCAGCCGGGTCTGGGGTTCGTAGCTGACGCTGGGCAGAATCCAGGCGAATAAACGACCCACCGGCATCTGCTGTTCGGCTTCGTTGGTGACGTGCATACGCGGGAAAATCCGGTGTACATAATCCAGCACATCACGCTGATTGGTAACGGGCAAACTATCCGGCTGGTAAGCAGTCAGACTGTCTAAATTCTGCGCCCACACCGTTGTTGGCCCGGCACAAAACGTTAAACTCCAGATTACAGCAAACAGCCTGATCAACTTACCCGCTGCCGGCATCCAGCAAAAACTCCGTTTGGCGATAAACTTATGCATGGAGCCTGGCGGATGTGGTGCCCCGCCGAATAAAGGCAATAGCGGGATGAAGCGAACTATTGGCTACGCGCTGGAGCGCGCTGACAAACGTAGCTGAACCCGTTGCGTGCCAGGCCCGAAATTGTCGGCTCGCAGCGGGCTGATAGACGGGCAAATAAGCAATCAGTTTAGGCAAATCGAATGTCTGTACGGCCATGCCGGCTCCGGCCCGCTGCCCATCAAGCGCGTTGCAAGCCTGCTCGTAGTGGTTCGGCTGGGGCCGCATCTGCACGGGTTTACCCTGATAGAGGGCTTCGCAGACGGATTCAAAGCCAGCGGTGGTCATCACGGCCCGGCAGTGCTGCATGGCCTGCAGGTAGCGCGGACCATCGAACTGGCAGTAGTGCAGTGTCTCATCGATACGTTCTTCGGGGCAGTTGGCCCGGGCGTGAAAATAACGAATCGGCACGTCGGGCTGTATCCGATGAGTTTTCAGCATTTCACTAATCAGGCCCGTTTGGGTCGTATAGGCCAGGATGAAGGCTTTCCGGCTCGTCTGAGTGTACTGGCCCGTTGCCTCCCGGCGTAGTAGCGGGGGCATTACCCGCAGGCGGTGCTGCGGCTCGTCAGGCTGCTCATCGAACGACAAACCAAAAAGTTCGGTAGCCCGCCATGCGTTAAGATGCACCAGCCCTTTAAAGGCCAGTCGGTCCAGCCAGCGGCCCGGAGGGAAGGGAAACCCGGCATGGAATGCCATGCACTGATGGCCCACGCAAACCATCGGTACACGGGGCCGGTACAGCCCGTAAGTAAGGCCACCGAGCAACTCGAAAAAGTTGACGACTACATCCGGCTTTTCGGCATCAATGGCATCCCGCAGTTGCCGCAGGCTGCGTCGGAACACATCCATCCGGCCGAGCATACCCCAGAGCGTCTTTTTCAAGTCCAGCACGTTTGTTTCGGGATTATAGACCAGCGCGGGGCCGGGCAGGGGGGTAAAGGGGGCGGGAAAATGATCAGCAAAAAAATCGGGTATGGCTTCCTCACCCGCTACGTTGACCCAGGCTCCCACCACCTCATGACCAGACGCCTGTAAAATCTGGGCCAGCGAAATAGCCTGCGTGAGGTGCCCGCGTCCTTCACCCTGTACAATGAATAGTACCCGCATGGTTTCGTTAATTTTAGGGTAAAGAGTCCGGAACGAATTTGGTTGGTTAGCTAAAATCGCTTACTTAAACTGCCATAACAGCTGCACCTGCCCGCCCCAGTAAAACGCATCGTCTTTGTAACTCACCCGCCTGAATTGCGGGCTGATGTAGGGCGAAGCCCGCAGCAGTAGTCGTTTCCATTGCCGTTCTACGCCCGCCGATACCGTCGCGTTGTTAAACAGGCTGACGGGTACGTTACTTTCGTGCAGCCCGTGTTCAAACTCCTGACCGCTGCGTTTAAAATCGAATGTAATGCGGCTATGGGCCAGCAAATCGAGGTTCGTGCCCAGGCCCAGCCGTAACCCCCAGGCCTGGCCCAATGGATAATGATACGCCACCGCAAGTGGTATCTGTACTAGGCCGTATGTCTGTCGAATGTCCTGAATTTCACTGCCGGAAGTCACGTTGGGCGCGTACAGGGTGCGAAAATCACGACCCTCGTGCTCTTCAAAATCTTCGGATGAATGATAATCGAAGCCGGTCTGTGCCAACGCCCGAACGCCCGCCTGCACGCTCCAGTGGCGATTTAGCCGCACTTCGCCCAGTAATGAACCGCCGGAATTTTTGTCGCCTGCGCTGAAAGCAACCCCGCCAAAGTACTGAACGTTGGGCAGTGACACGGTAGGCAGATGCAGCCGGAACGGCTTTCGCACCGGTATCACTTCTGATACGGCAACGGGCTGATAAACAGGTTTGCGAGGAATGGTTGCCGACAACTTAGTGGGGACTATATCTCTGTTTTTTAACAAGTCAACTACTACCCCCGACCGTTCAACAGGTTCTTTTTCTGCGTCGATGCGTTGTTGAACTGAATCCGTCAACCGGTTTTCGTGTAGGGCTGTATTGTCAGCTACGCGCTGATTCATTGTCGTATTGCCCATTTCCTCACGGGTTAATGCACCGTTAACCGGGCTGGACCCTTTTGTTGGCTTACGTTTTTTAGCCAGCATTACATCCCGGCGATTAGAGACATTTTTATTGGTAGAAACTGTGTTCCGCAACGGATTGTCAACGTTGGGTTCGACAATGGTTTCGGGCCATACTGACCCCGAAGGAATGGGTTCCGCATTTTTTACTACGGGTTCTGTCGCCGTTGCACCGGTCGAATCGGTGGCCGGTTCAGTGGTCACCATGGCTTCTTTCTGCGCTGGTTTCAGGATAGTTTCTGGCTTGATTTTCAGCAATGATTGGGGTAAACGCCGGTCATTCGCGTGGCCTGATTGTCTACTGTTTGATGCGACTCTCTCTACCTGCCGAACAGGTTGGTTCGAGTTTGTTAAAACGGGGTTATCCAGCCTGGTGCGGGTTGCACCGGGCAACGCCAGAACCCATTGTTCTTCATTGTGGATGGTTGACTGTTCCAACCCGATGGAGGCAGCATCTTGCTGATTCCGATAACGGGTTACGTATATAGTATCCGTTCGGACTATGGGCGGGACTACGGGTGTGGGTTGCTGCGCCAGTACGGGTGGGGCCGTTTTTAGCGAATCGACGGTGGTTTGCAGCACCGTTGTTTTCTGATATTGCACCACGTTGTACAGCAGGGAGCCAAGCACCACTAAACCGCCAATGGTATAGCCCGCCAGCCCGCCCCAGCCAAGACCGGGCGCGGGGGGCAGGTTACGGCTTACGTAGCCCGCAATGCGGTTTACTTCCTCGGGACTGCTCTCCTCGGGCAGTCCGCGCAGTTTGCGCCGAAATTCCTCGTCGAAGCGATCAGTTTTCATGTCGTCCCGGGTTAGGCCAGTTGTAGGATTGGTACAAATGAGGGTGGTATAGTTTAATCATTAATTGCAGTTTTTTTCGCGCATCGCGCAGATTCGATTTAGACGTTCCTTCCTGAATACTTAGCAAATCACCGATCTCACGGTGCGAGTACCCATCCACTACGTACATGGTAAACACCATGCGATAGGCGGGGGGGAGTTTCTGCACCAGAGACAGAATCTCCTGGGCCGAAATGGCACTGATTACGTCGTCGTTCCAGTCGGGCACGTCTACATCATCCAGACTAAGCTGATTAGCCCATTTCTGGTTTTTCCGGTAATAGTCCACCGCCGTGTTCACCATAATGGTTCGCAGCCAGGCTTTAAACGGCTGGGTATGATCGTAGCGGGGCAGGTGAGTAAACACTTTCAGAAAGCCATCCTGACTGATTTCTTCGGCTTCTTCGACCCCGGCAGCATAACGCAGGCAAATGCTTTTAGCGTAACCCGCGAACTGCCCAATTAGGCATCGCTGCGCCCGTGCGTCGCCCGCCAGGCAGGCGATCAGCACACGGGTCAGGTCGTTTTCCTGAAAGCGGGACTTGGATTTAAACAGCAAAGACCAGTGGGTTTACAGGTTCCTCTGTTTACCGGTACGAAAACAGATACGGAAAGGTGGGGTGGCATCCTGATTATTTTCTGGAGAACGTTTTTTTCTCCTCCTCACCCCACCTTTTCCCTGTCCATCCCGTATGGGTAAATGAAAGGCATCTTTCACTGACCTGGTCAATTATCAAAATCGTTTTCTTTCGATGAACAAACTCACCCACATCACCCGCTTTTTTATCCTGGCCGCGTTCGTCGGCGCAGCAACTGCTCAGGCGCAGGACAATATCGTGCTCAAAACCGGTACCGAAATCAAGGCTAAAGTGCTGGAGGTTTCCGGCAATCAGCTTAAATATCGGCGGCAGGATAACCCCAACGGCCCTATTTATACCACCGGCACTGCCGATGTGTTAATCATCAACTACGCCAACGGCACTAAAGACGTGCTGGGGAAAACTGACACCGGTCAGGGTTCGCCAAACGGGGTGGTTATCGATACCGGCTCAATGGCCGCCCAGGCCGCGCCTACCGTTGACAGGCTGCGGTATCGGTCGGGGTGGTTTAGCCGCGCGTTTACCGATGGGGCGGGCAATCACGTGGCCAACCGGCGGGTGCAGTCGCTGCTTTACAACCAGCTCGACGCACTGAATTCATTTGACCGGGGCCGATCGCTGCGTCGGCTGTCGGTGGTGGGCGCGGTGGGTACACTGGCCCTGCTGGGTACGGGTGTGGCCCTGGCTCTGGCCGGGAACTACGGCGAGGGCAACGGTGGTCACAACAATCGCGATGGCTACGTGAACAATGACCCGAGCGATAACGACCCGAATAACACCGATAAAAACCGCGACGGACATAACGGCGACGGAGCCGTAGTTGGTTACGCCTTGGCGGGTGGGGGTGTATTGCTGGGCTTAGCTACGGTCTGGCTCGACCACCGCGCTACGGTACAGTTTCGGCGGGCGGCTGATGGATACAACCCCCGGCCTGCCACCAGTCTACGGGTTGGCCCCAGTTCGCGGGGGCTGGGCGTAGGGGTCGTGCTTCGTTTTTAAGTTTATCCCCGCCGATTCAGTACACAACAAAACCAGTGGATCGAGCCGAACGGGCTTGTCTGGCCCCTCTTTAACTGCCATTCATAGCTTACGTTGTACCCACCGTTTTTCAATGATTTTCACTTTTCAAATTTTATGACTCAATGAAGATGTACCAAGTAATGAAGGACCTTGGCACGCTGATTCTGGCGGCTACTTTGTTTACCAGTTGCACCCAGAATGCCGCCGTTGACCCGCTGGCTTCAACCGGAGCCGCCGTTTCGTCGGCCAATGTACCGGCTGCCGTTACCAGCTCGTTTCAAACGCTGTTTCCGTCGGCCAGTAACGTAGTCTGGTCAAAGCCTTCGCCCAAAACTTATAAAGCTACCTATAAGAAAGTAACCAGTGCCAATGGCCGCGCAGCGGCTGGTTCTGACGATGAAGAGTCGAATTTCGGCGAGTCAGGCGAATTCCATTACACATACACAGTAATTGCCCCCGCCCGCCTGCCCGCTGCCATTACCACCTACCTGACTACGACCTATCCGGCAGGTTACACGATTGTTACGGCAGGCTCCAGCACCGATG
Organism: Cytophagales bacterium; assembly: GCA_038327655.1. Taxonomy (GTDB): domain Bacteria; phylum Bacteroidota; class Bacteroidia; order Cytophagales; family Spirosomataceae; genus JBBQLG01. Next base: position 22,352 of record JBBQLG010000070.1, on the reverse strand, counting down.
CCAGCACCAGTGCCGTAACGGGCTACATGGTCGATATTACGTCGGGTGGATTAGCGTATGAACTTCGCTTCGATGCAACGGGTAAATTCCTGAGCGTGGAAAATGAAGACGGCAGTGACGAAGGCGTAGCAGTAGCCCAGGCCAGTTTGCCCGCGCCAGTCGGCACGTATCTGATTGCTAACTACGCGGGGTACACCTTCCAGAAGGCCCGGTCATATATGCTCAACGGTGTGGTGACAGGCTACGAAGTTGATATTGTATCGGGTGGCATTGGCTACAACGTGGTCTTCGATGAGTCGGGTACTTTTATCTGTGTGCGCACTGAAGGAAGTGGTGACGGCGAGCACAATGGCGAAGGCGACCATGAGGGTGGCGAACACAATGGCGGAGATAACCACAACGGCTCAACCGATGCCGCGATTGTTCAGGCTAATCTGCCCGCCATGGTCACCACGTTCCTGACCACCAATTACGCAGGCTATGCTTTTGTAAGTGCCAAAGTGGAACAGACCGGCACCACCATAACGGGCTACGAAGTGAACTTTACGCTGGCTGGCAAGAGATACGAAGCCGAATTTGACGCAACGGGTAAACTTATCAAGCTGCACTAAATCTATTGGTAAACCCGACCCGTTCGTGCCGCAATAAACGGTTTCGGTAACGAGTGGGGCGGGCTTATTGAATCAATTAATCCTGTTAACAAACCAATTGAATGAAACATCTCCTGATTCTCCTTGTACTGGGTGTGCTATTTGCCGCCTGTTCCAAATCGAACGTCGTGCCAGCTCCCGACGCGGGAACGACCGTAGCGGGTATTTACCCGATGACTTTTCTCGAAGCCGATTCTGCCGGGGTAGTGCTATACCAGTATAAGTTGCCTTACACCCAAACAACAAGCACTGGTACGAAGAGCCTATCGGGTCTGTTGACCGCCCGGCGTGACTCGGCCAGCGCGGTATTTCTGACCCAGACTATCAAGCTTACGGGCCAGGCCGACCAGACCTCGGTGATTGGCGAGGTTAGTCTGAAGAGTAATACCAGCGGTTTCGATATGTATCTCGGCAGTCAGAAAATTGGCACTACCGATGGCAAAACCATCAGTATCGACGCGCAATCGACTGGCTCTGTAACGGGAAGTACGTACCGAAATGTTGTCACTGCCGCTAAATGATTTCTTCCCAACCACCCACCGCCATGAGGAAAATCCAGTATGCCCTCTGCCAGTACCTGCGCCGGTTTACGCTGCTCCAGCCCGTTATCACGCCCGACCATCAGCTTCGGCAGGATCTGGGCCTGAACGAAAACGAATACCTCGAAGCCGTAGTCTTTCTGGAACTTCAGTACCAGACCAGCCTGCCCGATGAGGTGCTGACTTCCGTGCTGACCGTTGGCGAACTGAGCCGACTCATCAGCCGACACGCCAGCGCGTAAGGTTCCGGGAGTTTCTGCTTCGTGTACTCTTGGTAAGATTCTAAGCAGGCTGACCAATAAATTGTGTCATCTTCACAAAACAGCGCTTTCATGAACCTGCCTGATTCATTGCTGACAAACCCCGATAGCTACCGCACTGGTTTACTGACCCTATGCCTGTTGCTGGGCTGGCGGCTCGAAAACGAGTCTGGCAGATTTCACCCGACCCAAAAATGGCATCATGCCGTTGTGAATGCCAGGTTTGTGCTGACAGGTATTCCTGTACAGGTGGGGATCGGAGTAGCGTTTACGGTCCTGTTTCGGTGGGGACAGGCGCACCCGGTGGGGTTATTGTGTCGGTTGCCGCACCGTCCCGGTTTCTGGGGTGAGTTTCTGCTGACGTTCGTGCTGCTCGACCTCGGCGAATACGGCTATCACGTACTGATGCACCGGGTGAAAACATTGTGGCGGTTTCATTTAGTGCATCATACCGATGAGCAGGTTGATGTGTCATCGGTTCTACACGAGCATCCGGGCGAAACGGCCATCCGGCTGGCCTTCACCTTTTTGTGGGTGCTATTATTGGGAGCTACGTTCTGGGCAGTGCTGCTGCGGCAGTGCATTCAGATTGTGTCAAACTCACTCGCCCACGCTCATTTTCGATTACCGGAGCGCATCGACCGGGTAGTGGGCTTTCTTTTCGTAACGCCTAATCTGCATCAGGTACACCACCACGATAAGCAGCCCTACACCGATTCCAATTATGGGGATGTGCTCATCATCTGGGATCGACTGTTCGGCACGTTCAGTCGGCTGGAAGCATCCCGGATTCATTTTGGCGTGGACACCCGGCCCACGCCGACAGCAACGACCCCCTTTGTCGCCCTGTTGAGGATGCCATTTGCATCGCCCGACCTGACCCGGCAATCAACCGAAAAAGCCCGGACTACTATCGCTTCAGGGGTTGGGTCAACCCCGGCCAAACTCGTAAACCAATGACGATTAGTCTGAGCAACGTACAGCAGCACCTGTTCGACCAGTTCGACATACCGCCTGAACGGGTGGGGTGGGAAACCAACTTTCGGGATGATCTGAGTTTAACCGAAAGCGACATAAAGTCCCTCATCAGGCACCTGACCGCTAAAACGGGCATCGTGTTTCCGAATGATCCCGTCCATCAATTAACCGATGTATTCGATTTGATGGTTTATGTGCTGCTGCGCTCAACGGAATACACCGATGTAGAAACGTATTTCAGTGCCCTGCTCTATCCGATTCTGGAACTCAGTCCCGACGAGTTTCGCCCGTTTGGCGTGGCATTGCTTCACCAGATCAACTTAAACTGATGCGCTATTCTGTACTATTACTGCTCCTTTTCCTGTGCGGCCCGGTTACTGGTCAGTCGCTGACGCTCAACGGTTACGTGCGCGATGCCCACACCGGCGAGGTGCTGATTGGAGCCGCTCTGACCGTACCGACCCGGCGCGTGGGTACCACGACCAACACCTACGGCTTTTATTCGCTGACCGTGCCGCCCGCCGATTCGCTGACCCTTGTAGTGAGTTTCGTGGGTTATGCTTCGCAGGTGGTGCGGCTGCGTCAGCCCGCCAGTCAGCGGCTCGATCTGAGCCTGAGCGAAAATGCCAGTTCGCTGAACGAGGTCGTCGTATCGAGTGAGCGCACCGATGCGAACGTGCGGGGGGCGCAGATGAGTATCCTGAGTGTGCCCATTAAACTGGTAAAATCATTGCCCGCGCTGTTTGGTGAACGCGACATTCTGAAAACCGTGCAGACGCTGCCGGGTGTGCAGGCCGGGCAGGAAGGCACCACGGGTTTTTACGTCCGGGGCGGCAACAGTGACCAGAACCTCGTCCTCCTCGACGAAGCCCCGGTGTATAATCCCAATCACCTGTTCGGGCTGTTCAGCACCTTCAACACCAACGCGCTGAACCGGGTCACACTCATCAAAGGCGGGTTTCCGGCGCAGTACGGCGGGCGGCTATCATCCATCCTTGACGTGACGATGCGCGAGGGGAACACCAAAAAATTCAGCGGGCAGGCGGGTATCGGGCTGATTACGTCTAACCTTACCCTCGAAGGGCCGATTCAGGGCGGGCGCGGCTCGTATATCGTGTCGGGTCGCCGGACGTACCTCGATTTACTACTGCGGCCCATCGGCCTGACCAACAGCCAGAATACCTATTCGTTCTACGATCTGAACGCCAAAATCAACTACCGGCTCGGCCAGCATGACCGGCTGTTTCTGAGCGGCTTTTCGGGCCGCGACAACGCGCAATATACCGGCACCAGCAGCCTGAACTACGGTATCCGCTTTGGCAACGCTACCGGCACCCTGCGCTGGAATCACCTCTTCGGCCCCAAGTTGTTTATCAATACCACCGTCCTGGCCAACCGCTACCAGCTTAGTTTGTCAACCCTGCAAAGTGGCTTCGTGGCGCAATTATACACCGGCGTCCGGGATGTGTCGGTCAAAACCGACTGGGAGTTTTATCCCTCGCCCAAACACACCCTGCGCTGGGGCGGCATCCTGACCCGCCACGTTTTCTCGCCCCTCTCGAATTCCAGTAAACTGCCCAAAAGCGGCAAGCTGCCCACGTTTCCGACCGACAGCATCAACCGGCAATTAGCCACCGAAGCGGCTCTGTATCTCAACGATGACTGGGCCATATCGAACCGCCTGACGCTAACCACCGGCCTGCGGCTGCCGCTGTTCTGGAACGGCCCGGCGCAGTACACCCGGCTCGAACCCCGCCTGTCGACGCGCTACGTGCTGAGTCCGCAATCATCGCTGAAAGCGTCGTACACCATTATGAACCAGTTTTTGCAGTTGGTACCTAACTCGACGGCTTCGCTGCCTACCGACATCTGGCTACCGAGCAGTGCGTTCGTGCAGCCCCAAACGTCGCAGCAGATTGCCCTCGGCTGGTTTCACAACACAGCGGATAACGGCTACGAATTCAGTCTGGAAGGGTACGCCAAAGATATGCAGCATCAGGTGCTGTTTAAGCAGGGAACCCAGCTTTTGGTCAGCAGCGACATCAACCAGAGTTTGACCTTTGGGCGCGGCTGGAGCGTGGGTCTGGAAGCCTACGCCCGCAAAACTACCGGGCGGCTCACGGGCTGGATTTCGTACACGCTCTCCAAAACCACGCAGCAGTTCGATGCGCTCAACAACGGCCAGCAGTTTCCGTTTGCCTACGACCGGCGGCACAACCTCGCCGTGGTGGGTAGCTACGAACTAACACCCCGCTGGACGGTGGCCGGAAACTTTATTCTCTATACAGGCCGCCCCTATACACTGCCGGTAGGACGGGTCGAGGTGGGCGGGGGAAGTTCGCTCTACAACGACATCTACGCCGACTATTCGACCCGCAATAACGCCCGCCTGCGTCCCTACCACCGGTTAGACGTAAGCGCGACCTACAAACGGTCCAAAACCTGGTTCGGTCGGCCCGGCACCTCCGAGTGGGTCTTCAGCGTGTATAACCTGTACAGCCGCCTGAATCCGTATTACGTCTATGTCGCTGCCGACGATATTACCCGGTTGCCGGTAGCCCGCGAAGTGTCGCTGCTACCCATTATTCCGTCGGTCAACTACCAAATCACCTTCTGAAATGAATCGCTACGCCCGTTCTTCATTCGCCACCATCCTGATGCTGTTGCTGTTCGGGATGTTCCTGCTGCTGTTCGTGAGCAGTTGCGAGAAAATTATTTCGGTACCCGTGCAGCCCTACACGCCGTCGCTTTCCATCGAATGTATGCTGGTGCCAGGCGAGGTGCCGACACTGTATCTGAGCCACTCCACCGCTTATTTTTCAACCCAGATTACGCCCCAGGACTTGTTCGTTTCCGATGCGTCGGTAACGATAAAATCCGGTGACCGGACTGACGTGCTGGTGCCGACGATGGGCCGCGATTCGTTTCTGTGCCAGCCAACGTTTTTTTACCGGGGCCGCATCGTCAGTCAGCCGGGGCAGAGCTACACGCTGACCGTAACCGAAGGCGGGCAGACCTACACCGCCCGGACGACCATCACCCAGCAGCAACCCACCATCGACAGCGTTGGGTACGTGCCGGTGTTCAAGGATATCTACGGCGAACACGAAGGCGTGGTGGTCAACTTTACCGACATTGCCGGGCAGGCCAACGCCTACCGCTACGAAATGCGCCGACAAATCGACAGCACAGCCCGCAAAACCGAAAGCACCTACCGCAGCGAGTGCAACGGCGCGAATTTATTCGGCGTGACGGAGGTGGGTCGGGCAATTTATTTCGATACCGGCACGGGCGACGGGCGGGCCAATTCGGTTACGGTCGAGCCGACGTTCACGCACCACCGGGGTTCGACGGGCGTAATCTATTTGCAGGCGATGGACCCCGCGTCGGGCCGCTTTTATGACCAGTTGGACCGGCAGAAACTCGCCACCAGTAACCCGTTCATCGAACCCGTTTTTCTGACCTCCAACATTCCCGGCTGCATGGGCGTGTTCGGCCATTTCGTGCGCTCGAAACCCGTGCCGTTCGTCTTCCCGGAGTAAGCAGCTCCAGACGAAATACAGAATTGAGCGGTACATTCCAATCCATTCACTATCGAAAAAACAGATGTCTATTCTCACCAAAATAGCCTGTACTTCAGATCGCTGGCTTTCGTTCGGTCTGTGGCTTTCACTGCTATTGTGCAGCCTATCCGTGCGGGCGCAGGTGGTCATCAGTGGCAAAGTGACCGACGCGGCCACCGGCGATGGCATCCCGTTTGCCAACATCATCCTGAAGGGCACACCCACCGGCACCACGACTAATTTTGAGGGGCTGTATTCGTTAAAGTCCACCACATTCGGCGATTCAATCGTCGTGTCATACCTCGGCTACCGCAACCGGGCCAAAGCCGTTGACAAATCCCAACCTACCCAAACCATCAATATTCAACTCGAAAGCGGGTCGTATCAGTTAGCTGAAGTGGTCGTGCATGTGGGCGAGAACCCGGCGTTTCGGATTTTGCGCGAGGTGGCAAAACACAAGCCCGAAAACAACAAAAATAAACTGACCGCCTACGAGTACGAGAGCTACGTCAAGACCGAAATCGACGTGGATAACCTGTCCGATAAACTGCGGTCGAGGAAGGTAATTCAGAAGATGGCGGGGGTGATTGAATCCATCCAGAAAGTGGTTGGCGACGACGGGAAGCCCATTCTGCCGGTCTTTATCTCCGAAGCCGTTTCCAGTGTGTATCACCGCCGGTCGCCCGATAAAATCAAGGAGTTCGTCCGCAAGTCGCAGGTGTCGGGCGTGGGCATTGGCGATAACAGCATCGTGCAGCAATTAGTGGGTTCGACGTTTCAGGAGTTTAATTTTTACGACAATTACCTGCGGTTGCTCGGTAAGGATTTCATCTCGCCCATTGCCGACGGCGGGCGGGGTAGTTACTCATATTTCCTGGCCGACAGCGGTCTGGTCAACGACGTGTGGTGCTACCGCATCGAGTTTGAACCCAAGCGCAAAGCCGACCTCGCCTTTACCGGCACCGTCTGGATTGACAAACGAACCTTTGGCCTGGCGCAGATCGACGCGGCCATCGGCAGAACGGCCAACATCAACTTTATCGAAGGGGTCAAGATTCAGCAGGAATTTGATTTCGTGGACAGCACTGTCTGGATGCCCGTGCGCAACCGAATCCTCATCGACATTGCCCAGCTCAGCAAAAAATCCGCCGGGATGCTGGCCAAGTTCTACACGTCCAACGACCATTTTGTGCTGAACAAACCCCGCGACCCGTCCTTCTACGACGAGCCGCTGACGATGGCCGACGACGTACACGAAACCACACCTGACTATTGGCAAACCGCCCGGCACGACCCGCTGACGCCGGATGAGAAAAACGTGTACCGCATGATTGATTCGGTGAAGACCATTCCAATCGTGAAGACGTACATTCAGCTCGCCGATATTGCCATCAACGGGTATTTTAAAGCGGGCAAAATTGACATTGGGCCGTACCTCTATTCCTACGCCCGCAACTCCTATGAGGGCAACCGCTTCCGGCTGGGTGCACGGACAAACAATGATTTCAGCAAATGGCTCACGCTCAAAGGCTACCTGGCGTACGGTACGCGTGATGCCCGGTTCAAATACAGCGGGGAAGCCAGTGCCATTCTGTCGCGCAAACACTGGACAACCGTCGGCTACCGGCGCACTTATGACGTGCAGCGGCTGGGCGTGAACCCCGATGCCATTGGCGATACGTACTTAGTCGGGACATTGTTTAGGGCTTTTACAAGTTTCGGGCGGTTCCGGCAGCCCTACCTGCAAACCGAAGATTTGTTTTACCTCAACACCGAACTGGCTCCCGGTTTCACCCAGACCGTTGGCTACCGGAACCGGCATTTCGAGCCGCAATTTCCGTTTGCCTACGTGCTGAACGGGCCGACGGTAGCCGACGAGAACAATCCGCTGACGGGCGTTTACGATACGGCCGAGCTACTCTACGAATTCCGCTACGCGCGGGGGCAGCGCACCCTGACCAACGCCCATAACCGGCGGGTACGCCTGCGCCGGGCTTCGGCGTTTCCAATTATTTCGTTCAAATACGTGCTGGGTACCAAAGCGTTGGGGGGTGATTTTACCTACCACAAGTTTACGCTGGGGCTAAGCAACTCGGTGCGGGTGGGCGCGTTGGGGCGGCTCCGCACCGACCTGACGGGGGGCTACACGCCCTCGGTAACGCCTTATCCACTGCTGGAAATACACCAGGGCAACCAGTCGTTTCTGTTCGTGCCGGGGGCGTATAACCTGATGAACTACTTCGAGTTTGTGAGCGACAAGTACGTTTCGCTGCGTTTCTATCACGATTTTGAGGGCTTGCTCTTCAACGGCCTGCCGCTGATTCGGCGGCTCAACTGGCGGGCGCACCTGAGCGGCAACGTCCTTTGGGGTAGTGTCCGGCCCGTAAATCAGACGATACTGCCCAGTGAAAACTATCTCGGCCAGCCCATCAAACAGTTCGGGGCGTTGTCATTCAACCGGCCTTACGCGGAGGTAGGCTACGGCATCGACAATATATTCCGGTGCCTCAGCGTCACGGCCCTGCACCGGCTCAGCTACCGCGACAATCCCAACGTACAGCGGTTTGGGGTTAAAGTCAATTTCCAATTCAAATTGTAACTCAACGTTATGTCCTTTTTCAATCGTTCATTCCTACTTGTTCTGTTCATTTTCAGTACGTTAACCGCTTCGGCTCAATACGCCGAACTGTCAACCAACCCAGCCAGCCGGGCGCAGCTTGCTACCGCCGTCGAGCAGATTTACAACTTCCAGCCCGCTGCCGCCGAAACCACACTGACCGTACTGAGTCGGGCCAATCCGAACCATCCGGTACTGGAATTATTACGAGCCGTGAATTTGTACTGGCAGTGGTTTCCGGCCCGCACCAGCAAAGCGCAGGAACAGCGCATCCGGGCGTTACTCAATAGCGCGTCCAAATCGTCGGAGAAATGGCTGAAAAACAGCAAAGGCAACAAAAACCCCGAAGCGATGTACGCGTATTTTTCCGCCGAGGCTCTGCTGGCTAAATTAGACAACTTCGCCCATGCTAATTTCGGGGCCGCCGGTCACGCCAAAAACGCTTATCCGTACATCAAACGCTGCACGGATTACCAGCAGCAGTATCCCGATTTTTACATGGTGTCAGGACTCTACAACTACTACCGCGAGGAATACCCGCAGATTCATCCCTTTTATAAAACAGTGGTATGGCTGATGAAATCGGGAAATAAGGAACTGGGGTTGAAGCAGTTGGGGATGGCCGCGCATCAGTCGCTGTTTTCCAAAGCCGAAGCGGGGTTCTACCTCGGCCATATCCTGCTCGACTACGAGAAAAATCCACAGGCCGCGCTGCCCATTCTGCAAAAAACGGCAGCCGCCTACCCCGACAATCTGTTCCTGAACGCCAAATACGCCGACGCGCTGCTGGTAGCTGACCGACCCGCGCAAGCCTTGCCCATCATTAGCCGGTTGCAGGCCAGTACCGACCCGGTTTACCGGCTGTTCGGCCAACTCTATCAGGCGCGGTACGACCTGCTGGCGGGGAAACTATCCGAGGCCCAGACCGGGGCAACGGCGGTGCTGGGGGCCAACCCCACCGACGAGACCCTGATGGCCTGGGCCAACGTGGTGCTGGCGCGAGTTAGTGACCGGCAGGGGCAAACCAAGCCCGCCCGCGCCTACTACAAAACCGCCATCGACCTCTCGGAATACCCGCTCCTGCGCGACGAAGCCAATGCATATTTAGATAGCCATTGAGCAACCCTGTCTAAAACAACGGGCCTGACTCCGTACAGAATCAGGCCCGTTGTTTTCAGGGAAACACCGAAAAATCAGAATTTCTCTTTGGCAACTTTAACGTCCTTTTTGACCTGATCCTTGATTAATTTGCCTTCTTTCTTCACCATCTCCTTACGGTCTTTTTTGAGGGCTTCCTTGTCGCCATCCATTTTGTCGGCCTTGCGGGCTTCCTTGTTCATCTTCATGTCGGCTTTGTCGGCAACAACCTGTGCTTTCGCTTCGGTAGCGGCTGCTTTTTTGGCCACTTTACCACTTTGCGCCTGAGCCAGCGATACCGTTAATACCAGGGCCAGCGTTACACCGGCTATTAGTAGATTCTTCATACTTATTGGGCCGCATGGGTAAAGTTAGTGTGACAGCGCACCCGCATTATAAACGATCAAAGCCAGAATCTGATTGGATAACGCCGGTTAAAGTTTGGTTAAATAAACTGACAGTCAGCAAGCTACGGCTTGACTACTTAAAGACTGTACCGCGCCCGTAGAGGCATCTGCCAGCTCGATGCCAGCAGGTCGATGCAATAGCGTGTGGGCGGAGCCGTAAAGGTCGGGTCGCTGATTGTGCGGGGCTGACTAATAGACGCTGTGTACGTATTGATTGCAACAGGCTGTCAGGCCGAAATGTGCAGCGCGTTTTTGTCGGCATTAAGCGTTATGGTCAGCAGGGTAACAGGACGGGTAGCCGGGGGGGCTTTTACAGTGCCGTTGGTATTGAAGAGTGCGCCGTGCCACTGACAACGAAAATCATCCTGGCTCAGTCGGTATCCAAGCGGACCTCCATCGTGCCTACATTCGTTCAGCACTGCCACGTACTGCCCAGCTTTGGTATTGGCTACTACTACGCCACCCACTGTAACAAATTGACCTATGGTCTTGAGTTTGCCATTGTCAGGTTTGGTCAGGTCGAGGGTAAAGTCAATTTTTCCGAGGCCAGGGTCAGCATTCCCCGTTGCCACACCGGCCGAGTCGGTGCCATCGGTTGGGCTGGCCGGTGTCACGTCGGTCGTCCCTTTCGAGCAACCCGAAAAATACAGGGCCGAGAGAGCGGCCGCGCTCAGGCCGAGACTCCGCAAAAAAGCGGCCCGGCTAACGGATTCGGTAGTTGGTTGAGAAGCCATGATTAGTCTGTGACTATGTGAAAAGCAAGCTGACTGATTCATATCGAATCAGTCAGCTTGCTTTGTTTAGAAACTATACCGTGCTCCCAACTGCATTTGCCAGCGCGAAGCCAGCGGGTCGATGGAGTAGGGAGTTGGCGGGGCGGTCCAGGTAAAGGTAGGGTCGCCGGTGGCAGGGTTGGTGGCGCGGGCCAGGCCAAGAGAAGCTGTTGAGTTGAACGTATTGGGCGAGAAATAGAAGTAGCCCAGTTTTTTGTCCACCAGATTCAGCACGTTGATTATGTCGTTACTCAGTTGCAGCGTATGCGAACCGCCCAGCCTAATCTCATGCAGCAATCGTAAATCAGCGGTGTTGTTCCAGGGGGTACGGCCCGCATTGCGTTCAGTGAAATTACCCTTGCGGCTGTTTAGGTAGCTGTTGCTTTCCACAAAGTTCATGAAAGCCTGCGCCTGCATATCGGTCGGGAGCAGCTTCTGGGCTTCGGTCAAATCGCGCGGGATATACGCCAGTGAGTTGGCCTGCGCCGACCCATCGACGGTTGTGTTTACATAACCCCATGAGAAGGGCGTACCCGACTGAAGCGAGAAAAATAGTGTAAGTGTCGTGGCATTGCTCTTGTTCCAGAGCTGGCGGTAATTGATAGTCCCCACAATCCGGTGGCGGATGTCGAAGTTCGAGTAGGCCAGTTGCGGGTTGTTGGGCGAAAGCGACTGGTTCAACTGCCAGTTCGATTCCATCGAGTTCCGAATGCCGTTGGTAATGTCGAACGCTTTGCCGTAGGTATAGGCTGCCGAGAAACCTACGCCCGTCGGGAAATTCCGCTGAATCTGGGCCGTCAGGTTGTAGCGGTGGCCCTGCTTCGTGTTGGAGAGCAGATACGCATTGGCAAAGTTGTTGTTGATGCGTTGTGCACCAGCCGCGCCCGTGCCGGATACATAAATGGGCTGTTGCTGCTGGGTATCGTAGCTGTAATACCGCACGGCATCTTTGGTGTTGACCTGCTGAAACTGGAGGTCCTGAATCACCTTCGTGTACAATCCTTCGAGGGTCAGTTTATAGCCACCCACGGTGTAGTCAACCGCCACGTTGCTGCGCCACATCTGGGGCATCTTGAAGTTATTGTCCACCAAATCGACCTGGGTGCGCTTTACACTCCCGCCCAAAGCCGCGTTGGCCGGGTTCTGGTCAATCAGCACGCCCCCGTTGGGCGTAAGCGGGTCGCCGGTGAGTTTGGTGGTGGCGGTGGCGTTGTTGTTGTAGTCGTAGGCCCCGTAGCCGACACCGTTGTTATAGAACGCATAGCCGAGCCAGGCAAACGGAATCCGGCCCGTAAACAGCCCCGAACCACCCCGGACAACCACACTCCGGTCGCCCTTTACGTCGATGTTGAACCCGATCCGGGGCGATACCTGCACGTTGTTGAGGTACTTGTTGGTAATCTGACTCAAGGGCGTGTAGGTGTATGTTGTGCCGTAGTTTGGATCGGCGGGCGAGCTGGTCGTCAGCGGACTCAGCGTGGGCTTGCTGGGCAGTCCCGAATAATCGAAGCGGATACCGGGCGAGAGTTTGATGCGGTCTGTTAGCTGGATGTCGTCCTGAAGGTAGGCACTCAGCAGATTGACGTTAAAGTGCGCGTAGGGGTTGTTAAACTGGTTGTCGAGGTTATTGGTCCCATCGGCAAAGGGATAGTTGCCCCGCACCCGGTTAGGCGTCTTAGCCAGAAAATCGGGCAGGCTGCGGTACGAAATCCGGCCATTGGGCGAGTTGACAAAGCCGTAGTCGATGGTATAAAATTCGTTGTGCGTACCAATCGTAACCGTGTTTCTGCCTTTGTAGAACGTGAAGTTATCGGTCAGCTCAAACGTCTTTTGTTTAAGGTTAAACACCGATGCTTCGCGGTCGTTGCCCAGAAAGATGGTGCCGCCGTTGTAGCCAATCTCGACCTGGGGAAACGTGCGGACGTTGGCCAGCGTATTCCGAAAATCGTGAATGGCCGAATAGCCCACAATCAGGCTGTTGGAAGCCCGCCCGCCAAACTGGCTTTTCAACTCGGCAACGGTGCTGCTCTGGTTATTTTTCTGTTTAAAGTCGATACTGCCGAAACGAAAGTTGGCCGCGTCGCGCTCCAGGTTGGTGGCTTCCGAAAACACGGTATTGTTCCGAATCGACAACTGGTTTTTGGCGTTGATGTTCCAGTCGATCCGGTTGAAGAATTTCGTGCTTTTCGAGTAGATCGAATAGTCGCCGGATGCACCGGCATCGAGGCCGTAGTTGGTTTTCACGAAATCGGTAAGCTGCTGGGCGATGGCCGCGTCCTTAATCAGCGACGAAGCCGTACCGGCCTGATACTGAATGGGATCGCGCCGGTCGGTAATTTCTTCGTTGGTAAAGAAAAACAGCTTGTCTTTAATCAGCGGCAACCCAACCCGGACACCGGTCTGGTACTCATGAAACGTACCGGGTAGTTGGTCTTTGGCATCAGCCGCCCCGTTCCAGTTACCCACCAGAGTCGCCGTGCGGCCAAAGCCATAGACCGAGCCGGTAACGGAGTTGGTGCCGGTGCGGGTAACGGCGTTGACCGAGCCACCCAGAAAGTTACCCAGCCGCACATCGAACGGGGCAACGGCCACCTGCACATCCTGAATGGCATCCAAGCTAATGGGGTTGGTGCGGGTGCTGGAGCCGGGCTGTCCGGTGGTGCCGGTGGCTCCACCCAGCGAGGGGCTAAACCCGATGGCATCGTTGTTGATGGCCCCATCGACGGTTACGTTGTTGTACCGGAAGTTGGTACCGGCAAACGAGTTGCTGTTGTTGACCTGCGGAGATAGCCGCGTTACGTCGGTCAGGCTGCGCGAGATGGTGGGCAGCCGCCGAATGGTTTCGCCCGTAATGTTGATGCCCGCGCCTTCGCGTTCGCCCCCGCGCTCACCTTTCACGACAACCTCGGTCAGGGTTTTGCTGGCATCGCTGAGCCGCACGTTCAGGCTGGTTGTCTCGCCCAGTTGCAGGCTTACGTCGGGGCGGGTTTCGGTGTTGAAGCCCACGTAGGTAACGGTGATGAGGTACGGCCCGCCCGCGTTCATGTTGTTGATGCGGTAGCGGCCATCGGCATCGGTGGTGGTGGCGTAATTGGTGCCGGTGGGGGTGTAAACGGCCTGTACGGTAGCACCCGGAAGTGCCTCCTGTTTACTGTCGGTGATGAGTCCGCTGATGGAACTGGTGGTAATTTGTGCCTGTACGCCAAGGGCAACCCAGAGCGTAAGTAAAAATACGGTAAGTAAAAATTTCATAAAATACGTCAGTTTGTAAATTCGGCTGCAAAGTTCCGGTTAAGAAAACTGTTTCATGTTAAGCCAATATGAAGAGTTCTCGTAACTGATTAAAAAGGAATTAAGGACTGATTAAAAGGTAATTAAGGGAAAATCGAACCGATGGAACAACCCTATTTTTCGATGCCGACAAGTGCGTATTCGGGCTACTTTTGTACCGTCTGTCAATGGCCGGTTTTGGCAGTTGCCAGACCACCAGTTTTGTTTCTTTTCAACAGACTTTTTTACGTATGATATTTATTCATTACCTACAAAGTTTCCGGCAGTTTATCGGTATGTGCCTGCTGGCAGGCTGGTTGCTGGCAGGTTGCAAGTCGGCTTCTACTGATCCGGCGCAGGTTGTTTTTCCTGCCGACGTGCAGGTAAAGCCGCTGCCCAATGCGCTCACGTTTTTTGCCTTCGGCGACTGGGGCGTGTACGGCCTGGGCGACCAAACCACCGTAGCCGACCGGCTGGACCGCTACGCACAGTACATCAAACCAGCCTTTGTTACCCTGCTGGGCGATAATTTTTACCCGGCAGGCGTGGCCAGCACGACTGATGCCCACTGGAAAGCCTCGTTCAGCAACGTCTATAAAGGCGGTAATCTGCCTGATAAATTCTATGCCGTGCTGGGTAATCACGATTACCAGCAGAACACCCAGGCCGAACTGGACTATGGGAAGCTGAATCCGCGCTGGGTGATGCCCGCCCGCTACTACACCCGCGTCTTCCCAATTGATGCCAGCACTAATCTTAGGATGGTGTTTTTAGATACGACGCCCTTTGGAGCGGAGTACCGCAGCCAGCTTGGCACGTTTCCTGACGTGTTGGCGCAGAACCCCGCCCGGCAACTCGCCTGGGCTGACAGCGTGCTGAGTCACGCTACTGAACGCTGGGTGATTGTGGTGGGCCACCATCCCGTTTATTCGGTTGGGAAAGACCACACTGGGCAGCCCGAACTGCTCCAGCAGCTCGAGCCGCTGCTGGCTAAATACAAGGTAGCGTTGTACATGGACGGTCACTCGCATTCACTGCAATACCTCCGCCCGGCGGGGTCCGTTACGGATTACGTAGTGGCGGGCGGAGGGGGCGCACCGCTGGGGCCTGCGCCGGCGCAAAACCCGGTGGCGTTGTTTGCCCAGAGTGTATACGGATTCGCTGTCGTATCAGCGAATGCCACCAACCTCGACGTTTCCCTAGTCGATGAGCAGGGAAAACTGCTGTATCAGACGAAGCGGTGAGGAGCGAGGGGTGGTCGTTCTCACTAATCCTCACCTCTTTTCCAGTAAGCTATTCTGCTCCTTTCGGGCGGAATAATACATCACGCCAAACAGCAGCCCGGCAGTGACAAGAGCCGCTAACCCCCGGCTAAAATCCAAGCCGCCTTTGGCCAGCGGCTTAGTCAGCAAATCGCCAAAGGTGGCTCCGAAGGGACGGGTGAAGATGAAGGCAACCCAGAAAAGCAAAATCCGGTTGATGGTGGTGTAATAATGCAGCAGTACAACTACCACAATGATGGCACCCGTTACAACGGCTCCCATGCCGTAACTCAGCCCAATGTTATCGCTCAGATAATCACCAAAGGCGGTTCCCAAGCTATTGGAAAACAGGATGGCTACCCAGTAGAAAAGTTCAACTCCGGAGTCGGTGATGGGATAGATCCGAATTTCGTCCTCTTTTTTGTGCCACAGAAACAGCGTGAGTAGTAATCCCGCAAACAGAATGAGTGAACCCAAGGCGTAGCCCAGGCCCAGAGTGCGGTCCATCAGATCAGAGATTTCGGTACCAACGGTCGTCGTGCCAATAATGACCAGCCAGTACACTATGGTTTGGAACCGGTTTGCCTGCAACTGGAGGGCCAGTACGATCAAAAAGAGCATCACTGTAATGCCAAGACTGATAACGTAACCCAGATTGAGCGTCATCGAAAAGAAGTCGCCCAGCACTTCACCCAGCGTAGTGGCCAGTACCTTCATCACCCAGAAGTAAATGGTTATCTGAGCTACCTTATTCAGGTTCTGCTGGCTGGACTTCATGGCCGTTTTTTAGTTGAGATTACTCGAAGAATATTCATGCTGTCAAAATACGGCCAGGAAATAAGCCCCACCACTTACCCCGTTGTAGAAGGGGACCAAGGCCACGTTTTTCCGGCGAACGACGAGGTGCTTCAGCCAGGGGTAGAGTTGATAAACGGCTTCCGTGGAGCCGATGCCCACGCCCGCACCAAACAGCACGTCGGCCAGCCAGTGCCGGTTTTTCAGGATGCGGAATGCCCCTACGCCGGTGGCCACCGTGTACCCGCCCACGGTGTACCACGCGCTTCGCTCTCCGTACTCGTGGGCCAACAGGGCCGCACCCGTAAACGCGAAGGTGGTGTGGCCCGATGGAAAAGCATCGTTGCCTACCCCGTCGGGACGCGGATAGGCGACGGTCCGTTTGAGCACCTGCGTAATGGTCTGGGCCAAACCGTGCGAGAGTACCGTCAGGGCAATCTGATCGCCGAATTCGTGGCGACCCCGCAGTCCGGCAGCTCCCAATCCCAGCACGGCCACCGTAGGCGCAAACTGTCCGATGTCGTCGGCATGAGAATTGAAATTTGGGTACTGCCCAACGACCTTGTCATGCACCCGCCAACTAACGGCCCCCTGGGTCAGTAAGCTCCCGGCCATCAATACGGCTGGAAGGATGAAGTGCGCAGGTTTAAAAGCCCGATGTTGCGTCGCCTGAGTTGAATCAGCAATCGTAGTTAGTGGCTGGGCAATAGTCAGTCCATTCAAATACAGACCACTGATCAATACCCAGCTATACCCTATTTTTTTCATAGTTGCCCATTCCGGTTTTTTCCAGTTCTCCTCTCAGTCCTGACTATTCGGTTGTAAGGTAGCGGGCGATGCTGGAGGCAATCTGAAGTCAGCCAAACCAAAGGACGAAATGGTGCTGCCCGTCAGCATAGTGGTAGGTGAGCGAATAGCCGCAGGTGTCGGCAATTTTCCGGGCAATGGCCAACCCCAAACCCACGCCCCCGGTCTGGGCTTCCCCTTTTCCAAAACGCGCAAAGAGCTGGGTGGTCGTAATAGCCAGCGGCTTGCCCGTATTGGCAATACGAACGGATTGGGGCTGAACCCGGATTGTGATCCGGCCATGGGCCGACGTGTAGCGGATGGCATTCGTCAGCAGGTTAGACAGCAACGTGTCCAGCAACGTCCGGTTGGTGTTCAGGGTGGGACCTTCTTCGAAGCCCGTTCGGGTCAGGTCGATCTGTTTGGTTGTAATCGTCTCGATGGACTGGTCGATCAACCCGTTCAAAACGTCGGTTAGCCTAACCGAATCCGGGTCGGCAAACGGTTGACTGTCAATGCGAGCCAGTAGCAGCAGACTCTTGTTGAGTCGGGCCAGCCGGGTTGTCACGCCATTGAGCGCACCAATCAGCTCGCATTGCTGGCTGGTCAGGGGCTGGGTCTGCACTAATCGTTCGAGCTTGGTCTGGAAGATGGCAACCGGCGTTTGCATTTCATGGGCCGCGTTTTCGGTAAATTCTTTCTGGTCGGCGTAGGTCTGGTGGCTGCGACGGGTTAGTTCAGTAAGGGCCTGATTCAGTTCGGCAAATTCAGCAATCCGGGACGTGGGCAGTACCAGCGGCTCCTGTTGATCGACCCGGTACTGTCGCAGCTGCATGAGCGTGTTGTAAAATGGTTGCCAGAGCTGGCGGGCCGTGCGCCGGTTTAGCCATAATAACCCCACCAGGAGCAGGGTCGATAATCCGGCCTGCACCAGCACAACGACCCCAAGCAGGTCTTCTTTCTCCACTAAGGAGATGCGGGTGAGCAGGTGGACGGGCTGGCCCTGGTAGGTTATGCGGGCGGAGAGTTCACGGAATGGTTCGGCTTCGGTTTGACCGGGTCCAATCTGTTGTTGGTAAACTACGTCATAAATCGTATCGGATTTTGGCGTTCGTGCATCGACGGCCCGAAACTTCGTGTTATTCTCGAAGTCACACCAGTTCAGCAGCGTTCGGCGGTCGGTAAAGCGTGCAACCTGCTGTTGAATGGTTTGTTTGCGCAGGTTCAGATCTTCGTTGACATCGTCAATGAAAAGTTGCTGGATAACTATGTAGAAAACGGGTGTACTGATGAGCATGACTAAGGCTGAATACACCAGGTACGTTCGCAGGGTGCGGTCTAAGAGTTTCATTTATAGCTCAAATTTATAGCCCAGTCCATACACACTTTTGATATGGTCGGTCTGGCCCCTGTCCGTAATTTTCCGGCGTAGATTTTTGACGTGCGTATAGATGATGTCGAGCGAATCGGCCTGATCCATGTTGTCGCCCCAGAGGTGTTCAGCAATGGCTTCTTTAGTAAGTACCCGCCCCGGGTTGGCCACCAGAAACAATAAGAGATCGTATTCTTTGCGGGTAAGTTCAAGCGATTGATCATTGATGAGCACCTGCCGGGCATCGGGCCGGATGGTGAGTCCATGCACCTGGATTTCGCTGCGTCCCCCAAAAGACCGCCGACGCACTACCGACTGAAGCCGGGCACTAAGTTCGGCCAGATGAAAGGGCTTGGTCAGGTAATCGTCGGCCCCTAATTGCAAGCCGGTCACTTTATCCGTCAGGGAGTCTTTGGCCGAAACGATAATGACTCCCGTCTGCGTGTCTAATTTCTTTAGTGTCCGCACCAGATCAAGCCCATTACCGCCGGGTAGGGTAATGTCCACAATTACGCAGTCATACTGATAGAGAACGATTTTCTCGGCGGCAGCCAAAAAAGTTGAAGCCCATTCACAGCGGTACCCTTCCTGGGCGACGTAGGCGATGATGTCGGCGGCCAGTTCGGCCTCGTCTTCAACGATGAGTAGTTTCATCCCTCTAAAGTGCCGTGCAAATCTGGATTAAATCTGAAGTAACACATTGCTTAATTTTACAAGATTTTAGGGAGAGGACTCCAGACCATCTCCATAATTGGTGGATATCTTTGAAGGAGTTAAATCTAAAGTCAACTAAATTAAATTCATCATGAAAACGTACGTGTTAAGTTCAATAGCAGGCCTGTTCGGCCTGATGGGCACCGCTCAGGCTCAGTCGATACCCGCTTCAGCCAAGTCATCCTTTGCCAAACTTCATCCACAGGCGACATCCGTTAAATGGGATAAAGAAGACGGTGGCTACGAAGCCAGCTTCAAGGAAAGTGGCAAGACCATGTCGGTGGTCATGGATGGTCAGGGCAAGCTGAAAGAAACCGAAACTGATATGGCTGTCTCGGAATTGCCAGCCTCGGTTCGTGATTACGTGGCGAAGCAGATGCCGGGTAAGAAAATCAAGGAAGCGGCTATGATTGTCGATGCGGCCGGTACAAAGAAATACGAAGCCGAAGTAGGCGGCAAAGATTTGCTGTTCGATATGGCTGGTAAACCCATAAAGTAAGGATGAAACATCAGTGTGGGCTGCGGTACTACTGTGGCCCACACTGATGTTTATTAACCGGAGTAGTTGAGCTACTGCGTTGCTACAGACGTACGATAATGTCCTGGATTTTTCAACTCGAAAAAGACTATTTAGTCAGTTTCAATTAGGGATTTGACTTCTTTAAACCGTTAAAACAGGGTAACACGATTTCACACCATATACAATCCCGCTACGAATTTCCACCCCTATGCAACGGGGTTCTAAATGTGTGTACTTGGAAGTTGTAGTGCGTCGTACGAGCAGCGATGAATAGCCATCTGTACACTCACTGAGTAATAAAAAATAGTATTATGAAAAGGGAATTAGTAAATAGAGTCGCTACGCTTGGTGTGTTGTTTTGGGTTATAAAAATAGTTTCGACAACGGTGGGAGAAACCGCTGCTGACTACGTTTCGGTAAATTTAAACGTAGGCTTGGTAACAACTGCCATTCTAATGGGTGTGATTACAGTAGTAGCTATTTTCTGGGCTTTCAGGCAAAAAAAATATTTCCCACCTGCCTATTGGTTATTAATTGTGATGATGAGTATCGAAGGAACGCTGATAACCGATCTGTTAGTTGATCAGTTGGGGGTTTCTTTACTGGTATTGGATGTTGGTTTTACCGTAGCGATGGGGTTGCTGTTCTATTTTTGGTACAAAAAAGAAAACAACCTTTCTATTCACTCTATAAATAACGATAAAAGGGAGACTTTTTATTGGTTGATTGTTTTAACGACTTTTGCGTTGGGAACGGGGGTTGGCGACACGGTATCAGAATACTTAAATTTCGGTTACTTACATTCCTTGATTCTTTTTGGCTCAATTTTTATTTTGTCAGGCATTTTATACTATTACAAACTAATGAGCGGGGTTTTAGCCTTCTGGATAGCTTTTATTGTTACGCGACCCATTGGCGCTTCTTTAGGCGATTTGCTTATTCAACCTCCAAAAGAGGGGGGATTTGGGATTTCAGTAGTTGTGATAAACATTATATTTTTTGCGGTAATAATTGCGTCTGTACTGTATTTAACAATAAACCAGGAAAACAGGAGTACCAAGGTAAGCATAGATGAAGTTTAATGGGGCCTTAGATTCTCGTTTGCAGCGCGTAGAATTTTTTGAGCAAGCTTCGCTGGCCTTGAAGCGTGTTTGAGAATTTTAAAAAGAGTGAGTCTCGCGTAAACTTAGTCGTAATTAAACGGGTGCATTTCAAATTGTCGCTACCTGGCTATTGCGTATTGGTACTGCTCAATATGCTGTCTAACCAAAACTAACAACTGACTTTTGTCGAATAGGCTAAAGTAAAGCTTAGTCAATTAACTGTAGTATCCAAACCATCTGATTGCTACGTGTGAGTCACGTGTCGGAAATTTGCCAGCAACGACTGACCGTCTCTTTATTTGGTTATGCCCGAATATAAAACTCGTACAGTATTATTCACAAAGCCAAATATCGAAAAACCTGACAATCTATTCATTTTGTCAGGTTTTATCAGCGTGAAGTATCTGTATTATGCCGTTTGATTTTCTCTCCAATCCAGAACGACAACGCTACCAATCCGTTCCAGCCGAGGTACTCGAAGTGGATATGCGTCAGCATTTCTACCTGACCAAATCCGATCACAACTTTCTACTTCGCTTCCGATCGGCTAATCGCTTCGGAGTGGCCTTACAGATTGGACTGATTCGGTTAATGGGCTTTTTGCCAGATGGGTGGGACCAACAGATATCCCTGGAAGTCCTCCGCTTTACGGCTGCTCAACTCGAGCTGACTACTGATATAGTGCCCACTGCCATCCAAAGACCCAATACCCGGGGAGATCATCTGTCCGCAATTCTGACGCACTTGACATTTCGACGCTGGGAGCCGCTGGATGCCGTCTGGCTGGAACCCTGGCTCCTGGAAAGAGCGCTCGAACAGGATCGGGAGCGACAATTGTTGACCATCACCTGCCTCAAACTACAGCAGGAAAAAATCCTTCGTCCAGCGATCAACACCCTCGAAAGGCTGGTCGGTAGCCTGAGTGAGTTGGCGTATCAGGAAACCTATCGTCGACTAAATGCTTTATTGACCCCTGACCTCTGCCACCGGCTCGACCAACTCTTGACTGTTGGCGAGGTCCTCACGATTACCCGTCACCGTTGGCTCGTGCAAACGGCCACCAGTAATAATCCCGTTGCGATCAGGGTCGCGCTGGATAAACTTAAATACCTCCGGGAGTGAGGCGTTGGTGATTGGGACCTGAGCAGCCTGCACCCAAACCGGCAGAAGCGATTGGCCCTGATTGCCCGCCAGCGCTCCAATCGCCATCTGGAACGCCTGCCCGCCCACAAACGCTACGCCATCCTGCTGGCTTTTCTGCGGGAAAGTCTGATTACACTGACCGACGACGTGCTGAGCATGTTTGATGCTTACTGGGAACACAGTCTGGCCAAAGCCCGGCGTGAATACGAAAATTACCAGCAGCAGGTTGCTTCGGCCAAAGATACCGCCCTGCAAACGCTGGGCAAGGCCGTCGGAGTAGTGCTGGACGATGAATGCACAACCGATGATCAGGTCCGCCCTGTCATCTACGAGAAAATACCCCGTCCCGACCTTTTGCTGGCTTGGGAAGCGGTTCAGTCGCTGTTATACCCGACCCGCCATTCTCACCTAACCTTCCTTAGCAAACGATACAGTCTCTTCAAACAATTCACACCGTATCTGC
>JBBQLG010000069.1:0-30858 GCA_038327655.1 Cytophagales bacterium | reverse complement strand
CGATGATGCTCCACTGATCCGGGGCTGGTTTCCAGCGGAGTTGGTCGTCGGTCAGCGGCTGGAAATCCCGCTCAACCGTGTTCAGTACTGCACGGATGCGCTGCTGTAAATCGTGGGCCGTAGCGAGTTTTTGCATGGAACAGTTTAATAGCCCACCCCAGCCGCCCGCTCCAGACTGGTGAGCAGTTCGGCCACGGTGATGTGTTCGAGGGAAGGCAGTACAATATCGGCTTCGGTGAGTACGTCGGGGGAGCCGATGCCAACCGTGCGCATGCCGCCCGCTTTTCCGGCCGCAATCCCGGCAACGGCGTCTTCAAACACTACACAGTCGGCGGGGTTCACGTTCAGTTCAGCGGCTCCTTTCAGAAACACCTCCGGGTCGGGTTTGCTGTTGGTGATTTTGTTGCCGTCAATGATGGCGTCGAAGGCGTTGGTCATGCCGATGCGTTCGAGAATCAGCCGGGAGTTTTTGCTCACCGACCCCAGCGCGACCTTGATGTTGGTGGTGCGTAGCTGCGCAAAAAATGCCGGAATACCGGGCAGAATCGAGTCGGGTGTCATTTGACTGACGAGTTCCAGATACCACTCATTCTTTTGGGCGGCCAGTTCCACTTTCCGGTCGTCGGGCAGCGTCATACCGCCCTCGGCCAGAATCCGGTTCAGCGAATCGACGCGACTGACGCCCTTAAGGGTTTCGTTGAATTCTTCGGAAATATCGAAGCCAAGCGTGTTGGCCATCCGGCGCCAGGCCTGGTAATGGTAAATGGCGGTGTCGACAATAACCCCGTCGAGGTCGAAAAGAAAGGCGTTGATTTGACTCATGCAGATAACTCGTATAATGCTCCCGCAAAAATAGCAGAACCGCCCGCCAAACCGCATAAAACCGAAAAACCCGCCCCGGATGCGCGGGCGGGTTTTTCGACACCAGTCGAAACGGGTACTCAGTTAACGACAACACCCCGGTCGGCGAGGTATTTGCCGATGTTGACTGCTACGCCGTCAATCAGCTCAATTTCCTGATCCCAGTCGATTATTTGCCAGGGTTGACCGGCCGTAGCGATAGTGATTTTTCGGGTCGGTGTCGTAATCCAGACGACCTTCTCCATGCCGAACGTCAGCAGTTTCTGTGTCTTTTTGTAGAGGTATGTTTCCTCGCCCATGTTTGCCGTATCTATCGAAATGTCGACTTCAATACAAACCTTTGCTGGAATATCGGAATAGTATTCGTTAATGGCTTCGGGCGGCATGGTTGCGGCTTCGTAGATGACAATATCACCGGACAGGTTATTGCCCCGGTCGAGGTGCAGTCCCAGTTCGCTACAAAAGATGACGTAATCGTCTTCGCTTAGTTTGCCAGTTAAAACGCGTACCAGGTGCATAATAATAAAACTCTGTAATCGGCTGCTTCCCACAATTTCACCAAATGTTTTCTTGCCTGACAATACCTCCCGATAGCCTTTGTAGTACAGTGGCTCACCGTCCATGATCTCACAAATCATGTACTCCGGCACTTCGACCGGGGGCTTTGGTCCAACTCGGGGCTTTTTTTCTGCGATCATAGCACGTTATTGCGTTTACCAAAACTAAACAATTACTTCCCCAATTCCAGCACGAGTGCGGTTTTGCCCGGCACCGGAATCAGCTTCAGGTCGGTCAGCGTCTTGCCGGTCACGATGTCTTTGGCCGATGTAAAGCCCTGCATCCGTTCGGCGAAGCGTTCGGTATCGACGGAGATGGCTTTCTCGTCGCTGTTCATCACCACCATCACCGTTTTGGCCGCGTCGTACCGGAAATAAACGTAAATGCCATCGCGGGGGACAAACTGCGTGAGCTTACCCGTTTGCAGGGCGGGCGTGGCTTTTCGGTAGTTGGCTACCGTTTTCACGTAATCAAAGGCTTCGTTTTCGCGTTTGTCGCGCCCGGTGGCCGTAAACTTGTCGACCTTGTCGTCCGGAAAACCACCGGGAAAGTCTTTGCGTACTTCGGCATCGGTCGGGTTTTTGGTGCCCTTCATCAGGATTTCGGTGCCGTAATACCAGTGGGGCGTACCGCGCGTGGTCAGCAGAAACGCCACGCCCATTTTATACTTATCGAAGTCTTCACCGATGACCGAGAAATAGCGGTCGGTGTCGTGGTTTTCCAGAAACGTGACCAGCTTGAGCGGGTTGGCATAAACGGCATCCTGCGCCAGTACCTGCTGAATCCGGTTCAGGCCACCATCCCCACCATCCCAGTCGAATTTCTGGTTCAGGGCGTCGTTGGTGGCGTTATACAGCGCAAAATCCAGCGCACCGGGTTGATTGCTTTTGAAGGCAAACCCCACCGTATTTTTCACGAAAAAGGCCTGCCCGACGGGGTTGTTCGCCACCGATTCGCCGAAGAGGTGGATGTTGGGGTACTCGGCTATCAGGGCCTGATTGCAACGGTTCATAAACGGCTGATCGTTGTATTTGTACGTATCAATCCGCCAGGCATCCAGACTGAACATTTCCGTAGACCAGATGGCGTGTTGAATCAGGTAGTTGGCCACGAAGGGGTTGCGCTGGTTCAGGTCGGGCAGAAACGGCGTAAACCAGCCGTCTAACAAGACTTTTTTGTCCGAAGCCGCGCCGTAAGGGTCGTAAAGGGGTTGTTCTTTGTGCGTTGAGCCGGTATAAGTAGGCCAGGTGTTGAACCAGTCGCGCATGGGTTGCTCCTTAAACAGCCAGTAATCATCGCTGACATGGTTATAAACGGCATCCTGTACGAGTTTCATGCCCCGTTTGTGGAGGGCTGCGGCCAGTTCGATGTAGCCCGCGTTGCCGCCAAACCGCCGGTCGATCTGGTAATGATCCGTGAAATGATACCCGTGGTACCCCGCCTGATTCCGGTCCGGCCCTTCTTTCTTCAGAGATTCGTCGTTGTCGATCACCGGCGTCAGCCACAGTGCCGTAACGCCCAGTTCCTGTAAGTAATCCAGGTGATTGATGATGCCCTTCAGGTCGCCCCCGTGCCGCAGATACGGGTTTTTGGGGTCGGCCTGCGTATCGCGCATGTCCGCGAATTTGTCGTTCGCCGGGTCACCATTGCTGAAGCGGTCGGGCATGATGAGGTAAATAAAATCAGCCGGTGACACGCCCTGTCCTTTGACACCATTGGTACGGGTTTTGAGTTCGTATCCACGGGTAAAGGTTTTGCCACTGCCTTTGCCCACGACCTGCATCGTGCCGGGTTTGGCGGTAGGTGCAATCGTCAGGTCCAAAAACGCGTAGTTCGGGTTCTCGGCTTTCGTGGCTTTCACCAGCCGAACGCCGGGATAATTGATGCTGTAGGTAAGCGTACCAGCGTTGGGCCCGTAGACGAGAAGTTGCAGGTTCGGGTTCTTCATGCCCACCCACCAGTTGGTCGGGTCGATGCGCTGAATAGCGGGTGTTTGGGCGAGGGCTGCGTGAACGGTCAACCCCAGTAAGGTGAGCCAGCCCATACAATATTTTTTCATGTGTGAAGGGATTAAGCCGCAAAAATAAGCCAAGTTAATCGCCGAAAAAGTCCAAACTTTGCCCTGCGTCCCCGGACGTTCCCCGTAACGACACTTCCTGACGAGTATGAACACGACGGCTATCATCCCTGTGATGGACAAATTGGTTATTTATCAGATCTTCGCCCGCCTGTTCGGCAACCAGAACACCACCAACCAGCCGGGAGGGAGCCTCGACGAAAACGGGGTGGGTAAACTCAACGACATCAGTTACGAAGCCCTGCGCGAACTGAAAACCTTCGGCATCTCGCACGTCTGGTACACGGGAGTGATCGAACACGCCACCCAAACCGACTATACGGCCTGGGGCATTCCGCTCGACGACCCATCGGTGATAAAAGGCCGCGCCGGGTCGCCCTACGCCATCAGCGATTACTACGACATTGCGCCCGATCTGGCCGTCGACGTGCCGAACCGCATGAACGAGTTTGCTGCGTTGGTGGAGCGTACGCACACGCAGGGGTTGAAGGTGATTATCGACTTTGTACCCAACCACGTCGCCCGGCAGTACCGCTCCGATGCCAAACCGGCGGGCGTAGTCGATCTGGGGGAGCGGGATGATGCTACCGTTGCGTTCAAAGCCAGCAATAATTTTTATTACCTGCCCGGTCAGGCATTTACGGCCCCGGAGGAAGGATCGCAGTACCGGGAAAACCCCGCCAAAGTAACAGGTAACGATGCCATTACGGCCACGCCGTCGATGAACGACTGGTACGAAACGGTCAAACTAAACTACGGCGTCGATATTTTCAACGGCTACAAAACGCATTTCATTCCCGTTCCGGCTACGTGGCAACAGATGCTCGACATCCTTTTGTTCTGGACCGACAAGGGCGTCGATGGGTTCCGCTGCGACATGGTACACATGGTTCCCGTGGAGTTCTGGGGCTGGGCGACCAAACAGGTTAAACTGCGGAAACCCGGCCTGATTTTTATCGCTGAAATCTACGATCCGAGCCAGTACCACCGCTACATCCGCCAGGGCGGGTTCGATTATCTGTACGACAAAGTGGGGCTGTACGATGCGCTCCGGCGGTTAATGGAAGGCCACGGCTCCTGCTACGACATCAGCCGGGTCTGGCAGCAGGAATCCGGCGACATTGGCAACCACATGCTCCGGTTTCTGGAAAACCACGACGAGCAGCGCATTGCCTCCCGTTTCTTTGCCGGTACTCCCTGGGCGGCTGTTCCGGCGATGACCCTGGCGGCTACGCTGCATACCGGCCCGCTGATGCTTTATTTCGGCCAGGAAATCGGCGTAAAAGCCGAAGGCTCGGAGGGCTTCTCCGGCGACGATGGCCGCACCACCATTTTCGACTACTGGGGCATTCCCGAATGGCAGGGCTGGATCAATGGCCACGATGATGCCGGACGGGCCCGGTATGATGGTGGGGGCCTCACACCCGAGCAGCGGCAGCTACGCGGATTTTATCAGCAGCTCAATCACCTGGTCAACGGCAGCGACGCCATTCAGTCGGGCAAGTTCTACGACCTGCAATGGGCTAACGAACACAACTGGGGCTATAACAACCAGCGGCTGTACAGTTACCTGCGCTACACGGATCGGCAGAAGTTATTGATAATCTGTAGTTTCGACAAAGAGGTGACCTACGAAACCGTCGTGAAAGTGCCTGATCATGCCTGGCAGGCGATGGGTCTCGATCCGAACCATACGTTTCGGTTTAGTGATGTTTTTTTGAGCCAGCGGACATTTGAAGCACAAGGCTCATCGGGCGTTCACCTCACCATTGCCCCCCAGGGTGTGCTGGTGCTGGAGATTCGCTGAACGGTGACTTTTACCGGATCGGTACGTCTTTTCGGTAGACGTATCTACAGGCGTGCAGACATTTGATGCTTATCCTGTGACTTTGTATGACAAAACTGTTTACCGCCCTTTTCGTCCTGCTTTACTGCACCGGATACGGTCAGTCGAAACACGAATCAACACCGTCGGTCATTGAGGCAGACCATACCGAGCCGCTGCCCGCATCGGCCGTTTCTAAAACATCGGCAGCCGCTCTAATCCTTACTACCGGCAAATCGTTCCTCGGCAAACCGTACGTGCCTCACACCCTCGACGGCAATGCTACTGAGCAGTTGGTGGTGAACGTAGATGCGTTCGACTGTACTACGTTTCTGGAAACAACGCTGGCCCTCGCCTTGGCTTCCCATCAGAGTTCCGCCCCGGTTGGCCCGCAGGATGCCCTGTTTCGGAAATACCTGACTCAGCTTCGCTACCGCAACGGTCACATTGCTGGCTACGGGAGTCGGCTGCACTACTTTTCGGACTGGCTGTACGATAACGAACGCAAAGGGTTAATTCGGGATATAACGCGCGAGATTGGGGGCGTTCAGGTCTCCAAATCAGTGTCGTACATGACGGCGGCCACTCACAAATACCCGCACCTGCGTGATCCGGCGGTCTATAAACAAATGGCCCTGACCGAAGCCGCTATTAGCCAGCAACCCTTCTATTTTATCGCCAAAAAGCAGATTTACGCCATCGAAGCAAACCTGAAAGACGGCGATATTGTGATGCTGACGGCGGCTCGGCCGGGTCTGGACATGAAACACGTGGGATTTGCCCTGTGGCAGAACGGACGGGTGTATTTGCTGCATGCCTCCTCCCAGGAAGGTCAGGTAATGGTAACGCCCTACCCACTGGCCGATTATGTCAACTGGCATAAGTGGATGTCGGGGATTCGGGTTGCCCGGCTGAATCCATGACATTTCCGCTCGACAGGTCAATTAACCAATCTGTCTTTAACCACGCCCCCCTGCGGAACACTTTTTAGTGAACAGGTATCGACAAGCGGACCGGAACCTCATAACAAGTGACCCGTTCCGCTTGTCGTTTTGGTGTGTTTTTGCCGTTGGTAGTGGCTGTTACCGGCCCGTGAGTACTATTACTTCGGACAGCATCGTGCTCAGCGTGGCGAGTGATGTGGGCTTGGTCAGGAAGGCTGCGGCACCGTGACCTAAACAAAAATCCCGGTCTTCCTGCGCCGAGGAGGTCGTTAACATAACTACCGGAATGGATTGGCCGATTGGCGATTTTCGGAGTTGCACCAGCACGTCGCGCCCGTGCATTCGGGGCAGGTTCAGGTCCAGAATCAGCAAATCGGGTCGGTCGGGTGTCGTCTCTAAGTGTGTGAGTACATGATCACCATCCAGCAGCGTTGTGAGTTGGGTCGGACTTGCCTGCCGTTTCAGCGCGAGCTGGAAAAAGGCGATGTCGTCTTCATCATCGTCAACCAGCAGAATATGTAAGGGCTGTGGCATCGCAGTCGTTAAGTGGGTAACAAACCTACGAAAATAACCAATACCCTGACTCCCTGTTATTCAAACCTGCTTACCGCCCGGCACCCACCATTTTCAGCAGATCGCGGTAGATGAGGTTGTGCTGCCAGTAGAGTTGGAGCACCATCCAGATGTGTTTTTTACGGGGAATGACGGTGTATTGATGTTGTACCCCGACAGCCTTCAGACGCTGATCGAATATCCGACTGCTGTTGGTAATGCTGGGATAGGTGCGGCCCCCGGTATAGAGCAGCATCGGCGGATTTTCTGCTTTCACGTAGTACATTGGCGAAACAGACCGCCACAGGGCCGGGTCTTTGCCGTAGGGTACCAAATACTGCGCATCGTTGGGGTACTCCATTTTGGTCAGGTAATCGAGCATATCCAGGCCGGCCGGGTCATCCAGAATAGCCCCCTTGACCGGGTTTGTGGCCATGCCGAGGGTCGCGAAGAGTTGATTATCGGTGGCTAACAAAGCCGCCAGTCCCCCCCCCGCCGAATGACCCATCACAAAAATCCGGTTGGGATCGCCCCCGTATTCGGCAATGTGCTGCGCGGTCCATTGCACGGCGCGGGCGCAGTCGCTGGCCATGGCGGGTACGAGCACTTCCGGAGCCAGCCGGTAGTTGATGATCACGGCAACAACGCCCTGCTTGGCCAACCGCCGACCAATAAACGTATAGATATTCTTGCTGCCGCTGTTCCAGCTACCGCCGTGAATGAAGATGACCACCGGACTGCCCGCCGTAGCTGATGTAGGGTGCTTGGGGCTGTACACGTCCAGAATGTTTCGTTCGGCGTTGAAACCGGGCGTATTGGCGGGTACGTACGGAATATCTTTGGCGCGTCGGCTGGGCCGGGCGACGGCGCACTCATTGCCAATCAAGAGAATGGTAACCAAAATAATCAGAGCGGCAGGAATTTGCCAGAGTAAGCGAAGGCGAAACATGTGTCGGAATCAGTGGGAGGAAAAGCCTTTGTCGAAAGCCTGTTGTATACTGAACACGTACGACGTCGGAGTGTTTTCGGTTTGTCCGGTCCGGCGAACACATCGCTCCCGTTTAGCCATGACTTGTACCTAAAATCGTATCTTGCGGACAGGGGTTCTTGCCAAAATACCCGTTCTTCACCGCCCAAAAACGGGCCGCAACGGTAGCCACGAAATCAGGATTTATGAAAATTGGAATTATCATTTTAGCCGCCGGGCCATCGCTGCGTTTCGGCGATACCATCAAACAGCTATTGACCTATAACGGTACGACACTGGTACGCAAAGCTACTGAAACGGCTTTGGCCGCTCAGTTGGGTGGGCCGGTGGTGGTGGTCATTGGGGCCAGCAAAGCATTGGTTGCCCCGCAAGTAGCCGATTTACCGGTGACGGTGATCGAGAATGATGGCTACTCAACCGGCGTGGCCTCGTCCATCAAAACAGGCTTGGTGGCCGTACACATGACCCAGACCGAACTCGACGCCATCATTTTCCTGCCCTGCGACCAGCCGTTAATTTCCGTTATGCATCTCAAACGGTTAGCTATCACCTGGGCCGAGTCGGGACGGGGTATTGTCTCGACGCGTTACGGTGGGCAACTGGGTACGCCGGTGCTGTTCGGCTGGCACTACCTCGACGAATTGCTCGATCTGGAAGCGGACCGGGGTACCAAGTGGGTCGTGATGAAACACAAGGGCGACCGCACCGACATTGTCTTCGAGCCGGCCGCCCTCGACTTTAATTCGTGGGCGGATGTGGAAGTATTTAGTGGTAAAGCGAAAGGAGTTAGTGGTAAGTGATAAGGGCCGGGCGGCCGGTGCAGTAAGGGCTTCGCGATGGAACACTTACGGCACCGGCCGCCCGGCCCTTATTACTTACCACTTAGCCCTTACCACTAAAAAACTACATCATCTTCTGAATCAGCTTCTCCACCGTGATGCCCTCGGCTTCGGCTTTGAAGTTGCGCACGATGCGGTGGCGCAGGATGGGCAACGCCACAGCCTGGACATCTTCCATATCGGGCGAGTATTTGCCGTTGAGCAGGGCATTACATTTCGCAGCCAGAATCAGGGCCTGCGACGCCCGCGGACCGGCACCCCATTCGAGGTACTGATTGGCGTCGGTCGATGCCATCTCGGTGTTGGGGCGGGTTTTGTGAACGAGTTTAACCGCGTATTCCACCACGTTATCAACCACCGGCACCCGGCGTACCAACTGCTGGAACTCTTTGATTTCGTCGCCCGTAACCACCGCGTTGATCTGCGGACGACTTTCGCTGGTGGTGCTTTTTACGATAGCCAATTCTGACTGGTACGACGGATAATCGAGCCAGATGTTGAACATAAAACGGTCCAACTGTGCTTCGGGCAGGGGATAGGTGCCTTCCTGCTCAATGGGGTTTTGCGTCGCCAGGACAAAGAACGGACGATCCAGCGAATACTTTTGACCGGCAATGGTGACCGAGTATTCCTGCATGGCTTCGAGCAGGGCCGCCTGGGTTTTGGGGGGCGTGCGGTTGATCTCATCGGCGAGGATGATGTTGGCAAACACCGGCCCTTTGATGAATTTGAAGTTACGCTCCTGATCGAGGGTTTCCGACCCCAGAATATCCGACGGCATCAGGTCGGGAGTGAACTGGATGCGATTGAAATCTAAATGTAACGAGGAAGCAATGGTTTGAATCAGCAGCGTTTTGGCCAATCCCGGTACGCCGACCAGCAAACAGTGACCCTGGCAAAAAATGGCGGTCAGCAGCAAGCGAACCGTTTCGTCCTGGCCAATAACGGCTTTTGAGATTTCTGACTTGAGTTTTCGGTACGACTCATTCATGGCTTCGGCAGCCGCAACGTCGGATGTATAAGGCACAGGGGATTGGGTTAGTGGTTATGGTTAACGTTTGTGTTTGTTGTTGGCACCCGCCCCGGCGCACCTACTGGCTGGGGAAAACCGTAAACTGAAGTTATTCTCCACCCCCCCCCGTTGAGGAAGCCGGAGTCGTCGTTTGGGTGGTACCGAAGATGCGGCAGGCCTGGAATTCGGGATCGACGGTGATGAAGACGTCATTAACCGATTTGCGGAACCACTCGTCGATGGCATGGTTCTTTTTATTGGTCAGCACGATGTTCTGCAACTTCTCGAAGTCGAGTTTGAAATCGGCCGTGTGGGGATTCACGCGGCTTTTGTAGTACAGTACCCGCATCGCACTCTTTCCGTCTTCTGTCCGGTAAGACAGGGGTACGGTAATAGTGCCGACTTTCATCGTATCGAGCATGGTGAACAGGGAGTACTCCATCGTACCGTCCATCGCCAGCCGCGCACTCCCCGACTGGGCGTCGCGGAGCAGACCACCGGCATCCGCCGTTCCTTTATCCTCCGAATACGATTTGGCGGCTACGGCGAATTTAACGCTGTCGATCTGAATCTGATGGCGCAGGCTATCCAGGAAGTGCGTGGGTTCGGTCAGCTCCAGCCGGTTGTAGTCGGGACGAAGCAGGATGTGGCGGGCGTGGTATTCGGCCCCCCGCGTTTCGATGAGCTGAATCAGGTGAAAGCCAAAGTCCGACTCCACAATGTCCGACAGTTCGTTGGGCTTCAGCTTCAGGGCCGCGCCCTCGAAAGGAGCGACCATCATGCCGCGTTTGGCCCAGCCGAGGTCACCGTTGCGTTCCGCCGAGCCGACGTCCTCCGAGATTTCTTTGGCTAATTTTCCGAAATCCTCCCCGGCCACCACGCGGGCTTTGACGGCCTCGAGTCGCTCTTTCAGGGCCTCTTTCTGCGCTTTGGTCACTTTGGCGAAGCGTACAATCTGGCCAATTTCGACTTCGGCGGGCATGTAAGGAAGGCTGTCCCTGGGTATCTGGTTGAAAAACTTACGGACATCATTGGGCGTCACCTTCATTTTGTCGGTGATTTTGTCCTGCATCTTTTTCACCGTCATCTGATCGCGCACCTGGGTTCGCAGTTCACTTTTCAGCATTTCCAGGCTTTTGCCGTAAGCCTCTACGATGTTCTTTTCCGAACCGAACTGCTGTGCCATGTACGACATCCGCTGATCCAACTGACCATCGACTAATTTGTCATCGACCACCACGGAGTCGATTTCGGCTTTGGCCAGCATCATTTTATTGATAACCAGACTTTCCAGCAACTGGCACTTTTGCGGGGGTGTCTGGTTCTGCGACAGGTACGACTGATACGACTCTTCCAGGTCCGATTTGAGCACGTAGTAGTTGTCTACTTTGGCAATGATGCGGTTCAGACTGACCGTTTGTGCCTGCGTGACTGATGCGGTAAGCCAGGCCAGCAGCGCCAGCAGACCACAGGTGATTTTTTTCGTTTTCATCTTGTTAAATCTACGCTAAAAAGGTGAATTGAGCAACGGAGCGGGCCGATACAGACTTACCGGGCCAGCTTCCGCATCTCGGTTTCGTTGATCTGAATCGGGAATTGCTGCCGGAGTTTAGCCAGCCACTGTTTTTCCAGAAAGGCCTGATACTCGTTGATAACCGTACCACGAGCCTCCGTAAATGTTTTAAGCCGGGCCGGGTCCAGCCGTGAAATGGTAACCTGAACGGCTTTTGTGCCGGGGTGCAGCGTGGTCGTGCCGGGTTTCCAGCCAGCTGCATCCACGTACGGATTAGCTCCTTTGGTAAATGCTCCCTCGGTAATAACGACAACCGGTTTTGGGGTGTTTAGTGCCCGTTCGACATCGGCTTTGGTCGTGGAAAAGTATTGAAACGTAACCCGTCGCTGCGCATCTTTATCGGTGCCCGTTGGGCGATAGGCACTCAGGTCGCGCTCCATAATCCGGTTGAGGTCGATGCCGTTGCCCGTCAGGTAAGCGACCACCGTAAACAGCCGCCCGGCAGAAACGGAATCGGCTTCGGCAGCCTCCCGCGAACCCGATACTTCGAGCACATACTCCGGATTTTTCACCATCGTCACCAGTACACCGTACAGGTTTTCGCGCAGGGCGGGGGTGAGGGTAGTTTTTCCTTTCTCGTACGACAGGTCAGGCCCTGCCCGCCGGAGCCGGTACGGCGTAGTTGCCAGCATCTGCCGGGCCTGGCTCAGCAACGAATCCGTCTCGGCTGCGACCACCGTGGCAAACACCCGTTCGGGAAAGGTGTAGCGGGCCTTATTCTGTTCGTAAAACTGCCGCTGCCCCACCGAATCGGCCATGGAGCGTTCCCAGACGTTCTCCTCCATTACCTGCGACAGCAGCACGCCATCGCGGATTTCGTTGAGCAGGGCGCGGAACTCCGGCGATTTCGTTTCGAGGTTGGCCTCTTCGGTTTTGATTAACTGATCGCCCACGAACCGGTCGTAGAGTCGCTGTAGGGCAATGGATGGTACGGAGCCGGTGCCCGGCTGGGGTTGTTGCTTCTGCCGCACGTAGGCGAAAAACTGGTTTACCGTCAAGGGTTTGCTGTTGATACTCACCAATGGTTTACCTTCCAGCGCGGCATCGAGCGGTTCGGTTGGCTTCCAGCGACCCGCCAGCAGGCTGGTATCGGCTTTGGCAAGGGTCAGTTGCAGCACAGGCTTATTTTCGTCGACAGCATACGCTTTTCGCAGCCGGTGCAGCGTGGCCTGCCGGATCACTTCGCCCCGCGTATCGGTCATTACCTTTTGGCGAAGCGACGGGGCCAGTTCGGCGTAGGGTTCCAGCGGTTTACGGTCGATCAGTTTCAGAATGTGCCAGCCATAGTTGGTCTGTACGGGTTTGGAGTAACTGCCCGGTGTGGTAAGAGCGTAAGCGGCTTCCTCAAACGTCGGCACGTTCTGATTCGTCCCGAAATACGGCAAAACACCCCCTGCGCTTTTCGATTGACCATCGTCGGAATACGTCCGGGCCAGCGTCTCGAACGATTCGCCTTTTTGCAGCCGCGCATAGATGTCGTCAATTCTGGCCCGGGCGGCCTGTTGACCAGCCGCATCGACCGAGGAACTCATCCGCACCAGAATATGGGCCACCTGAATTTTGCCGCGTCCCGGTCGCCGGTCGGTTACCTTGATGAGGTGATAGCCAAACCGCGTCCGTACCGGCTCGGAAAGCTGCCCGACGGGTGTGCTATAAGCCGCCGTTTCAAAAGGGTAGAGCGTCTGAAATGCGGTGATGTAGCCCAGATTACCCCCGTTCCGGGCTACGGTCGGGTCTTTTGAGAACTGCCGGGCCAATTCGGTGAAATCCGCCCCTTTGGTCAGACGCTCCCGGAGGTCAAGGGCCTGCCTGTAGACGGTCAGCGTGTCGGTTGGCGCGGCATTGTCGGCGACGGGCAACAGCAGGTGCGATACGGCTATTTCTTCGCCAAGCCGCTGATAGGCTTCGGCACTCAGGTTTTCGATCAGGACTTTATCGTTCAGGTACGACTGCGCCAGTTGGTTGCGGTAGGTGGCAATCTCTTCGCGGAAGGCTTCGGTCGTATCCCGACCCAGTTGTTCGGCCGCCAATACTTTCAGCTTGAGGTTGGTATATAAGGCTAAATAATCTCTGATGTCGGTTTGCTGAATGGAATCGGTCCCTATCTGATTCTTGGTGAACGACTGGAAAAAATCATCCGTGCTAAACGACTTCTGGCCCAGTGTCAGAATAACGGGCTGAGCCGGAGCCGCCTGTTTCGCGACCGGGGGCGCAGCCGTTTTGCAGGACAGGGCCAGAACAGTCAAAAGCAGACCCGTACCCTGGGTAAGCCGGGATGAACGATAGGGTGGGAACAACACAGAAAACGGGGATTGTGAAGTGGGCATCGGGGCATTCATTACACGAAAAAAACAGCCGGATAGACAAAAACATTCGCCCACGGCACCTAACAGAACGAACCCGCCAGCGCGTTATTGATTCGCGGGGGCTAATTTAACGGTTTTTAACGCCACATCGTAGGTCAGCTTGTACTGGTAGCGGTCACGCAGGTGCTGCCCCGAAAATTCGGCCGGTACGTGCCTCAGCCGTTGCCCCGACCGTAACCCGTCGGTATCCCGCAGCTCGGTGCTGCTTTGCTCCAATACATCGTCGGTATCGAAATGGTCCGTTAACCGCAGCCCCAGTCCGGCCGCCAGTAGTCCGGCGGTCACGTATTTCAGAGGCGTCAGCACTTCGGTGGCAGACAGCAATAGCCCAGCCGGTACGTTGACGAGGTTATTGATTTTCTGAATCCGGTTCAGCAATTCACCCGCCCGTGCATAGTCATCAACTTCGATCAGCACGATAGACGCTACGATTCGGCCCCGGCGGGGCAATGCCAGAGAAATGGGTCTGGCGTTGGGCGGGAGCGTACTCACCTGCCCTTTTTTTACGGTTTCAACGCCCCATGCACCATTGACGACAGCAGTGGCTTTGTTTTGGGCATCGTAAGCGGTCAGGGAGTAGGCCAGCATCACCTCATCGCGTTGGCTCAGGGTTTCTTCAAGGTTCAGGGCTGTGAGGGTGCGGGGCTGCAACTCGGCCATCAGCAACTGTTGCCGGGCGCAGCCCATTCCGGTTAATCCGAGCGCAATAAGCAGAAAGGCGTAGCGGTTCGTCGGATTTAGTGTCATAAGGCGGGTTCCTGCTGGCTCAGGCAGTGAAAACTACCCAGTCCCCAGACAATATCCGTAGAGTCGATGCCCACCACCGGCCGGTCTGCAAAATAGCTACCGATGATGTCGAGGGCCTGCTGATCCCTGGCGCAGCGAAACGTCGGCACGGTCACGGCGGCATTGGCGATGTAGAAATTGGCGTAAGAGGCTGGTAACCGCAGGCCGTCGCTGTACACCGGGTCGGGCATGGGCAGTTCCACGATGTTCAGCGGCTGGCCGTTCAGCAACCGCATCTGCCGCAGTTCGTGGTGGATGTCCTGCAAAATGGGATAATTGGCGTCGTCCGTATTCGTTTCAATGGCGGCAATCACCGTGTTTTCGTTCACAAACCGGACCGTATCGTCGATGTGGCCGTCGGTATCATCCCCCACAATGCCGTCTTCGACCCAAAGCACCTGCTGCACCCCGTAGAAATCGCGGAGGTACTGTTCAATTTGCGGCTGCGTCAGATTCGGGTTGCGGTTGGGATTTAACAGACAGGCCCGACTGGTCAGCACCGTTCCTGCTCCGTTGAACTCTACCGAACCGCCTTCCATGATGATACCCGGCGTAACGTAGTCCAGCTTCCGGTAATGCGCAATCTGCACCGGCAACAGGTCGTCGCGTTCGAAGGGTGGATATTTGCCGCCCCAGGCGTTGTAGCCCCAGTTAACTACCATCCGTTCCTTACGGGCGGGGTTGATGAGGAACGCCGGGCCATGGTCGCGGCACCATGAATCGTTGGTCGGGAAGGGCAGGAGCGTGATGCGGCTCATGTCGGCACCGGCCAGTTGCAAACGCATTTCGATGGTCTGCATCACTACTTTGTTGTGGGCGTTGATGCAGACGTGTTCGCCGGGCGTAATGGCTTTGATAAACTCGATGTAAGCGGGCAGCATCAGGGCCTGCCGCTCTTTGGTCCACGATGCTTCGGTATGCGGCCACGTCAGCCAGGTAGCCACGTGCGGATGCCATTCGGCGGGGAAATAAAAACCTTGCTGGGCGGGTGTTTGCATGTTGGTCAATGGGTGTCATTCGTAGTCATTGGTTGTCAGAAACGATACATGTTCTGACGATAACCAATGACCTGTTACTTATTATTTTGCCGCTTTCCGGGCACCGGCGCGGGACATAGTAGCCCGGCCCAGAAAAATTTCGTCACCCGTTAAGTTAATGTCCGTGTAGAACTGGTAGCCTTCTTCGATGTAGCGCAGTTTAAGGCTGTGTGCCTGACCACCACGCGCGTACGGCATCGTGGCCGCTACCAGAATCTGATCGCCGTTGACAATGGCCCGCGCCACAGGCAGTTCACGGGTTTTGAGCTGGTTAGGATTGTATTTGGCCCAGGTTTGTCCACCGTCGAAGGAGCATTCTGTGTCGGAGTTGAGGTATTTTTCCTGTCCGTTGAACAGGTCACCGTGGTGTTTAAACAAGCGCCACAGGCCATGTATGTAGTGTTCGTAGCAGGCGTAGTTCCGGTCGTTGCCGAGACCCTGTAGGTTTGGGTCGGCGGGGGAGGGCTGATCGGGGGTCAGGTTTACGTGATCATCCCACAACAGGGCGCCGTACGCGCCCGTGAACCAGTAAAAGACACCAATGCCTTCGGCCACGGCGGGCGGAGCCGGATTACTGGCTTTGCTGCTGTTGGGAAAAACATCGCTCTGGGTGTTAAACAGCCACTGCCAGGCCACGCGTTTTTTGGCACTGAGCCGGGCGTTTATTTCCTGCTCATGCAATAGAGACGCCAGCCAGTGCCGGTCGCTGTCTCCGTTATGCCGGATGGTGTAATCAAAATCGGGGTAGAAGTAATAAGTCCCGGGCATCTGAAGGTCAACCAGTTCACCCACTGATTTACCCACAATATCGTCCGTCATGCCCCGTTGCCGGGAGGTACCCGTTTGCCGGGCGGGCATGGTCCAGAACACACTGGCCGGTGCCGTATAATCCATGGCCCGCGAATAGCCAAAACCTAAGCGGGGCATGGGCACGATACCTACTTCTGTAGTCGGACTGGCGTTGGCTTTCAGCGTACTGAGCAGGTAGGCGTAGGCATTCACAATGTCCTGCTGCTGTTCGCCGGGTGCTTCGTAGTTGCTTTCAATATCGATGAAAATCTTGTCCCAGGTGATTTTAGGGCCTGACGGCGGACAGTCACCGAAGACGATGCAGGAACCGGTTATTTCGCTTGCAGCCGCGTAAATACTTTGCCTACGGTTTGGATCGTTATTTGGCCGACGAAACCAGGTCTGCCCGGCCATGCTGGCATTGCGCGCCCAGGCCAGCGAAAACGGTGCATCGCCGAAATATTGCCCTGGTAACCAGATGGCCCGTCGGCTGTGGCGAAGCCGACTGCGGAAATTCGGATTCAGAGGCTCGTCTCGCTGGATTTCCTCCGGCGTCATTTGAATAAAGTTGACCGACGAAAAGCCCCGGCGAAAGATTTTTTCCCAATCCTGCTGCACGTGCAGGTTTCGGCCTGCGCCGGCAAACGTCAGCGTCTTGGTGGCGGGCAGCGTAAAATCGCCCACGACGTCGATGTTCCAATAGCCTTTTCGGGTAGTGGGGGTAAAGCGGGCGCGGGGGGTTGGCGTCAGTGGGGTCGATGCGGGGAGCGGCTGGGTAACGGGTCGCACCGTTTCAACGGGTGCCGGGCCATGCGGTTGCCCCAGCCAAACCCCCGTGCCGATGGTGCCGGTCAGTAAAGCAGCAAGGAGTATTTTCATTGGAGTAGTCATAAGTCTGGCAGTGCCACCTGTGTTGACCCGTACATACCTCAGACGGGTCAAAATCCGCGATACCTTAGTCGATGTACCGCTGGGTGATGGGTTGGTACGAGTCGATGCGCCGGTCACGGAAGTAGGGCCAGGTGGTGCGGTATTTCTCGGACAGAGCGAGGTCAATCTCCTGTACGTGAACGACTTCCTGATCGTGCGGGGCCAGGTATAACAGCGACCCGAACGGATTGGTTACGAAGGAGCCGCCCCAGAACTGTTGATCGGCTTCGCGCCCGACCCGGTTGACGGACACCACCGGCACCCCGTTGGCAATGGCGTGGCTGCGCTGAATGGTTTGCCAGGCGTTGTACTGTTCTTCGTTTTGCTTCGGGTCGGTTTCGTTGGTGTCCCAGCCGATAGCCGTGGGGTACACCAGCAGTTCGGCACCCATCAGGGCTGTGATCCGGGCCGCTTCGGGGTACCACTGATCCCAGCAGATCAACACGCCGACTTTGGCAAATTTGGTATCGAACACCTTATACCCAGAGTCGCCGGATGAAGCGTCGCCCGGGGTGAAGTAAAACTTCTCGTAATAACCGGGATCGTCGGGAATGTGCATTTTCCGGTACTTACCGAGGTAGCTGCCATCGGCGTCGAGAACGGCGGTGGTGTTGTGGTACAGGCCCTGCGCCCGTTTCTCGAACAGCGACGCGATGATGACCACGCCCAATTCGCCCGCCACCTGACCGAGCCGTTCTGTGGTGGGGCCGGGAATGGGTTCGGCCAAACTGAAATTATGATGATCCTCGACATCGCAGAAGTACAGCGAGGTGAATAATTCCTGTAAACAAACGATCTGCGCCCCGTTCTGGGCGGCTTCGCGGATTTTATCAATCGCTTTGGCGACGTTGGCCTCCACATCGGCGGTGCAACTCATCTGCACCAATCCAATTTTTACGTTTTTCGACATAGGTTTCTGTACCGCAAAGGCGCAAGGGATAGACGCGGAGAACGCAAAGGAAAAATGCGCTGCGATCTCTGCGCTTTTAACGTTGCGCCTTTGCGGTTTTTACTGTCACAACGACTTTTTTTGCTTCAGTTCTTTGATCTCGAAGTCAAACGAGAGATCGTTCATGCACCGGAAATGACCCAGCGGGCAGCGGTCGTGCCCGATTTTGGAGCATGGGCGGCAGTTCAGGTGATTGTTTTCTAAAATGAGGAAGGCCGTTTTATAAGGATACATCCCGAAGTACGGCGTCGTGTTGCCCCAGATCGAATACACCTTCTTTTTCAGGGCGGCTGCAATGTGCATCAGGCCCGTATCATGGCTGAAAACCACCCGCGCCCGTTGCAGCAACGATGCCGACTGGTTCAGGTTGTACTTGCCGCAGGCGTTGTAAATCAGTTGTTTACCTAAGGCTTTCTCGATGGCTTCGGCCGCTTCAACATCTTCTTTACCGCCCAGCAGGACAATGGGATGGTTTATTTTTCGGCATAGTTCGATCATCCGGGGCAGGGGCAGCTTTTTGGTCGCGTGCTGCCCGCCGATAGCATAGGCTACAAATCCCCGCTGATGCGTATCCGGCAGCCAGTCGTCTTCTACCTGATCGCGGTAGGGGATAAAATAGTCCAGCCCTTTGCCGTCGTTTTCGACGCCCAGCGGCTGAATCGCGTCCATGTACCGGTCGACGAGGTGGACGTTGGGCAACACGTTGATTTTCAAGCGGACCAGTACCCATTTCTGCCAGTTCAGCTTATCGAAGCTGAGCGATGGAACACCCAACGCGAGTTTGATCAGGCTGGTTCTGAGGTTGTTATGCAGGTCGACGACGTAATCGTACCGCTCGGCCCGGAGTTGACGAATCAGCGTACTCAATCCGTCTTTTTCGAGGTAGAATCGCTTGTCGAGGTAGGGGTTGTACTCAATCAGCGACTGGTAAGCCCGTTTGGTGCAATAGTGGATTTCGGCACCGGGCACTTGCTCCTTCAGACACCGTACCACCGGCGTCGTCAATACGATATCGCCGATGGACGAAAAACGAAGAACCAGAATTTTGACCGTTGCTGACATAAGATAAAAACCGGCCGGGCGACCTGTCTACAAATCTATCTGATTTCGGACGGTCGTCCAACAAAAAACCCGCCACTGGTCTTAAAAACGGCTTATTGTTTCCACCAGCGGGGAGTATTGGGGGTACGGGTCGTGTTATCGGCGCAGACCACACAGGCGGACGGTTGGGGTACCATCACTGCGGGAATGATCGTTGGTGCCCCCACGCCGTTGCTTCGGTCGACGTAAAGGTACGTTTCGGAAATACCCGATGCGCCGAAGAAGCCATACACAGACGTGCCGGCATCACTGACGCAACGCATATTCCCCCGCACCGTCGAGGGAGCCGCATCGAACAGGCCGCCGTTGTTTTGCGTCAGCCCTTTTACCGACTGCCAGAAGGCGTAGCCGCCCGCGCTGAGCCGCTGCTGCTGCACCTCGATATAGTACGAATTGCGGCTGCTGAAGGGCACCCGCGTAATCAGTTGTCTACTCAGGGTGTTGCCGTTGATGGCTGCGTCGGATTTGATGTTGATGCAGTTGTTGCAGCGGGTGATGTCCCAGCAATTGGTGCAACAATACCGCCCGACGGGAGCGGCATTCGGGATTTCGGTTACCTGGCATACGCTGACGGGTTCATAGTGTGTCCATTCCCATCGGTAAAAATCGCCGGTCGTTTCGGGGTCTTTCGTGTCCAAATAAACGTCCCAGCCCTGAACGTTTTCGTTGGTGAGCGCCGTTGGATCGGCCCGGTATTCGTAGTAGAGTTTGCTAATGGCGGGAGCCGCCGTCAATAACTCCGCGTCGGACTGGTACCGCTTTTTGTCGCTCGTGACAACGGTAAGTGTGTACTTCCGACCGGCAATGCCCCGAATGCCGGTTGCTTTGGTGCGGTAAACACCCGACCCCGGTGAGATTTCGGTCAGGGTTTCGGTCGTACCCGCGTTGTCGGCGATGGTGACGGTCGCATTGGTGGCCCGCAGGTTGATCCCCGCGTTGGTGTAGTCGGTGGTTTGGGTCAGTTGAATCGTGTACGGACCCGGCTGATCGGTAATGACCCCTTCGACCACCAACGAACGGGGCAGGGATTTGATGTCGGGTTGGTATTCGGTGATGCAGCTACCCAGTAACAGCACTAATGTATAAATCGACAGACGGCTGAGAGAAGACATCGGGTGGTGGTCAGAATTTGAAATTATAGGTCAGCGAGGGAAATACCGTACCGAAGATCGACAGCTTGTAGCCATCGGTATCGGCGCGGGGGTTGAGCCGGTAAAACACAGAATAGGCGTTTTTGTGGCCGTAGACATTATAAATGGCAAAAATCCAGCTCGACTGAAACCGTTTGGGCTTGGCCGGGTCCTGCTCGAAGTTCATCGAAAAGTCGAGCCGGTGGTAATCGGGAATGCGTTCCTGATTCCGGTTCACGTATATGGGTACGTACACACCGTTGATCCGGGCGCGGGCGTAGGGCTGGGTGATGGGTCGGCCGGTGCTGTACGTAAAGTTAAGCGACATGCTGAACCGCAGACTGGGCCGGTACACTGCCATGGCGTTGAAATTATGCGGTTTATCATAATTGGCCGGGTACATGGTGCCACCGTTGACGCGCTCGCCGGCCAGCGGATTGTTGATGGTCAGAAAGGTTCGCGAAAAGGTGTAGCTGATCCAGCCTGTCCAGGCCCCTTTGTTCTTACGCAGCATCGTTTCCAGCCCGTAGGCCTGCCCTTTGCCTTGCAGCAGGTCGGTTTCGGGCGTGTTGTTTAGTTGGAGACTGGCCCTGTCCTTGTAGTCGATGGCGTTTTGCAGCGTCTTGTAATACACCTCGCCCGATACTTCGATGGCATTGTCGGGCGTGTTGCGGAAATAGCCGAGCGATACCTGATCGGTGATTTGCGGTTTGATGTACGGATCGCTCAGTTTCCAGCGGGACGTGGGCAACGCGGCCGTGGTGTTGGTCACCAGGTGAATGTACTGCCGCATCCGGTTGTAGCCCAGCTTGATCGATTGGCTCTCGCCCAGGCTGTACCGGATGGCCAGGCGTGGTTCCAGTCCCCCAACCTGGCCATAAATCTGCCCCGCGTTGTAGGTTTTGGTGGATACCACCGTTTCGGGCGTTCGTTCGCTGCCCTCGGCGTAGGTGCGTACACTGGCTGGCCCCCGGTTCATAAACTGCGAATACCGCAGCCCCGCCTGAATCGATAACCGGCTGTTTACCGTCCACTCGTCCTGCACGTAAGCCGCCAGTTCGTAGGCCTGCTCTGTCGTCAGGGCCAGGGGCAGTACGTTGGAACCGGGGCCAGGCACCAGCCGGTTGGGCTGCACATAATAGTCGATCAGGCTGAGACCGGTCTGCACCTGGTGGCCCTCACTGGTGTGAATGCTCAGGTCTGATTTTAGCTGTCGGTGTTGTACATCGGCCGTGAGCCGGAACGCATTGGAAGGGTCGGGTACGGACGAAACTACCTGATAATCGCTCCAGACGGCCGCCGTAGCCAGGTTGAAGCGGTTATTGATGAAATAATTCCAGCGCAGGGTGCCCGCCAGTGTCCGGTAGTTGTACTCCGTAGACGTGGCATTGACCTCGACGCTCGACAGCGAATCACCGGGTAGTTTGAACAGATCTTTGCCCGCGTAGCCCGTAAACGTCAGCGAGTGGTGCTCGTTGAAGAGGTATTTGAGTTTAGTCGTGAAGTCGTAAAAATTGGCCCGCGTATCGCGCAGCGACTTTGGACCGAGCGGAAACAGGAAATCGTTGAATGATACCCGCGTGGCCGCCAGCACGAATAACTTTTTGGAAATTAGCGGCCCCTCTACG
The DNA here is from genome assembly GCA_038327655.1 of Cytophagales bacterium. Lineage (GTDB taxonomy): Bacteria > Bacteroidota > Bacteroidia > Cytophagales > Spirosomataceae > JBBQLG01. Next base: position 8,913 of record JBBQLG010000069.1, on the reverse strand, counting down.
CTCAAGCGGTTGGACACCAGACCGATACCACCGGTCACGGCCCATTTTTCGGCTTCGGGTTCCCGCAGTTTTACGTCCAGAATGGCCGATGCCCGTCCGCCGTACGTAGCCGCAATGCCGCCCCGGTGCAGCGTTGCTTCTCGGACGACGTCGGGGTTGAAAACGGAGAAGAAGCCGAACAGGTGACCGGAGTTGAAAATAGGTGCATCGTCGAGCAGCATCAGGTTCTGGTCGATGCTGCCGCCCCGGACGTTGATCCCCGTTGCTCCTTCGCCCACGGTGGTCACACCGGGCAGTAGCAGCAGGCTCCGCACAATGTCGACCTCGCCCATAAACGCCGGAATCCGTTTGATGCTCTTGATCGTCAGCGTCGAAACGCCCAGTTCCACCTTGCGGACGTTGCGGTCGGGGGCTTCGCTGGTCACGATCACTTCGTCTAAGTACTTGCTGTCTTCGGTCAGGGCAACGTCCAGTAGCAAGAGTTTATCGACAACAATCGGCTGTAGTTTGGGAATCCAGCCGACGTGCGAGATCCGCAACGTGTAGGTTCCCCTGGGCATCGACAGGACAAAAAAACCGTCTTTACCGCTGGCAATGCCCTGCCGGGTTTCCTGCACAAAAACGCTGGCGCCCACAATGGGCTGTTTCGTGCGTTCGTCGAGGATGTAGCCGGTGACAGAATAGGCCGTTTTGGGGAACGACGGTTGGGCAAGGCTTCCCAGTGGCAGGAAGCCCGCCAGAAAAAGAATAACGTAAAGTAGTCGCATACAATCAGGTTGACGTCGGTTTGGCTGACCGATCCGGTTGTATACACCCGACCGACGGTTAACCGCTTGGTAACAAAGGATGAAAAAACGGTTCGTTACCCTATTTTGGCTTTTCGGTTGGCTAAGTACGTAGCCATTTCATTGACAGTCAGGGTGTTAAATGTCATTTTTTTCGTCAGGCCACCTTTGCGGCCCACGTCCACACCATAGCGCATGTCGAGCAGTCCGGCCAGTTTGTGCGCATCGGGGTTGATACTCAGCAGCACGCCCTGCGCCATGGCATACTCGATCCATCGCCAGTCGATATCCAACCGGTACGGGCTGGCATTGATTTCAATAACGACATTGTGGGCTGCACAGGCATCAATAATGGCCCGGTGGTCAATGGGATATCCTTCGCGGGCGAGGATCAACCGGCCCGTGGGATGCCCCAAAATGGTGGTATATGGGTTCTCGATGGCTGCCAGCAACCGGCTCATGGCCTTGTCCTGCGTCATGTCGAGCGTTTGATGAATGGAGGCCACCACGTAATCGAACAGGGCCAGCGTGTCGGCGTCGTAGTCTAAGGAACCGTCGCCCAGAATATCGGATTCGATGCCTTTGAAGATGCGGAAATCGGGTCCATAACCGGCATTCAGCGCGTCGATTTCACGATGCTGCTGCCGGACCCGCTCCGCATCGAGACCATTGGCGTAGGTGGCGGTTTGGGAGTGGTCGGCAATGCCGAAATACGACAGGCCCAACTCGCGGGTATAAGCCGCCATTTCGGCCACCGTGTTTTTTCCGTCCGACCATTTGCTGTGGTTGTGCAGCGTACCCCGCAGGTCATCCCAGGTCACGAGTTCGTCGGGCTGATGCTGACCGGACCAGCGAAAGGCGAAGTCGTTTTCGCGCATTTCCGGCACGATGTAAGGCAGACCGGCGCGGGCGTAAATGGCTCCGTCGCTGCCGTTGGTGGCGGTCAGGGCGGCTTCCAGCAGGGTTTTGTTGTGCACACCCGGCTGAAGCAAATGCGCTTCGGCAGCGGTGTGTAAAAACAACTGATTATCAAATGTTTCACGTGGATACGTAACTATTTCCACGGTAACATCATAGCCGGTGTACTGCCCTCGCCACGCAAACGGCGACGATAACCGTTCGCTCTGCGTCAGTCCGGCCTGATTGTTTATCGTCAGCAGGGCCGAAACCGGGTCATTGGTTTCGATCAAAAACTGCACCGTATTAATCTCCGTTACCCGCCGACGTACCTGTCCGCTTACTTCAACCCGTTCGAAATGGGGGGCCAGTTGGTCGTGCAGCAGATGGGCCAGTTGATCGGCCTTATCGAGCCGGATTTTACCTTTCAGGCTGTCTAAGTACGTCAGCGACTCCAGAATTTTCTCCTGAATCTTACCACCGAACCCCTTTACCGTGGCAATCTGACCGGTCTCGGCGGCTGCGCGGAGGGCGTCGAGTGTTTCGATGCCCAGTTCGCGCCAGAGCGTCCCAATCTTCTTTACGCCGATGCCTTTGATGCTGAACATTTGCAGAACGCCTTCGGGTGTTTGCGCCAGCAGAGTATCTAAATCCGTGAGGTGACCGGTTTCGATCAACGCCCGGATTTTGTCGGCCATCGCTTTGCCCACGCCCGGCAGTTTTACCAGTTCCGAGACCGGTAGCTGCGTAAAGTCGTCGGGGGTTTTGTCTAAGTTGAAAGCCGCTGTCTGGTAGGCCCGCGTCTTGAAGGTATCCATTTCGTGGAGTTCCATCAGGCGGGCCGTCAGTTCGAGTTTATCGACGATGTCGCTGTTTTCCATACCGGCAAAGCTACAAATTTTGCGGGACGGCCATCGTCAGCGCATCCATCAGCCCGCGCAAGTCCTGCAATAAATCCGGATTGGTTACGGTACCGTCGGGGCTGAGTTTGGCATTGACGGTCGGGATGGTCAGTTTTCCGGTCAGCGGGCGACTTACGAGCAGTACATTCAATGTCAGAACCAGAAACTCACTCTAATTATTATACCTACTACGCATCGCAGAACGGGCAAAGTGGTGCTTTTATCAAAGCCCCTTCTCCGGCTGGCTACAGCTCTAACTGGTTCGACAACGCTACGAGAGTAGAAGCGCGGGGTGTCAATCATTTGGAGATGGACCGTCATCCCAATATACAAATCGTTTATAACCGTATATTCGATGGTGAGACAAGAGACCGCGATTTCTTTCTTCCCTCCTCTTTAGTTATGAAAACAAGTCTGATCGTTTTACTAATTATGTCTGGTCTATCTTCTTGCCACAAGGAGGAAGATAGTATCCTAAACGGTGATGGTATAGCTGTAAAGCTCCCCACCATCTGGAAAACTCCCATTTCTGATAATGGCGAATTGGCTCAGGTAATAGTTCAAGGGACCATTAAGTACGACGATAATAGAGTAATAGTGGGCGGAAATAAGAGTAGTGAACGCTCGCTCATCAGTATCACGGCTCAAGATGGCACTAAGAATTGGGAATGGAGCGATTTGCTGTCATTAACTCGTAGTCCAACTTACAAGGACCCTGTTGAGATTAGAAACGAACACTTTTATCGTAAAGACAATTTACTTTTCTTTCCTTACTCAACCAGTACTTATTGCATTGATATAAGCACAGGCATTACAAATTGGAAACACAAAATTGATTTAAGCCGCTCGGATTACTGCAATGGTATTGGCAGTTCTTACTTTTGCGTGGGCAGTCAACCGTATGGAGTAGTTGCTAACGAAAACTTGTATGTTGGTAATATCATGTCCAATGTCTCTGAACAGGTGTTAACTGCACCGGAGTATGAATCTCTCCCGTCCAGTAGTAAATACAACCCCGGTCAGATAAGGGGCATAATTCCTCATTTGTCATCTACTGGCGATACGCTTCTTTGTCTTTTGTACTTAGACCCTGTCGACGATGCTTTGAAAAGCAGTAATTCACTTATGTCGCTGTATAACTTCTCTAAAAAAGAATGGATTTATTCTCGGCGCATACTCAACGCCAAAGGAGCCGGAACCATCAACAACATTACAACAACAACAATATATAAAAATCGTGTCTACCACTCTTCGTATCGGAGTTTGCATTGCAACGATTTGATGACGGGCGAACTGATTTGGTCAGTGCCTTTTTCGGAAGGTTTCGGTCCGTCAAGTTTTATTATTGCCGATTACAAACTCCTTGCCAATTGTGAGGATACCTACACGTACTGCTTAGACCCCGCCACCGGGCAGCAGCTTTGGCGGGAGAAGAGTTCGGGCACCTCTACCCCCATCAGCTACCTCAACGGCGTCGCCTACTTCTCGGGCGGGGGCGATGGTAAACTGCACGCCATCGACACCAACACGGGCAAGCACCTGTGGAAACTCAGGTCACCCGACGAGTCGGTCAACTCCGGGGCGTGGTTCTACGGGGTGTGCGTGGCTGTACCTGCCAAAGACGGCGGCAAAGGGCGGATAGTAGCCACGACCGGCCTGAACGCCTACGGCTACGAAGCGATTCGGTAAACAAGTAATCCATCCCACTACCGGGCCGTCATCAGCGCGTCCACCAGCCCGCGCAAGTCCTGCAATAAAGCCGGGTCGGTTACGGTACCGTCGGGGCTGAGTTTGGCGTTGACGGTCGGGATGGTTAGTTTCCCGGCGTCGGGAACGCGGGCACCGAGGGCGGTTAGCGTCAGGAGCAGGGCTGCATGGGCGTTGGCCCCGCCGGAATACAGGGGCGAAGCCGCAATGGCCGCCACAGGTTTTTCATTGAGAGACCCGCTCGATACGGTCCAGTCCAGCGCATTTTTCAGACTGCCGGGAATACCAAAGGCGTACTCAGGGGTGCAGATCAGCACGGCATCGGCAGCTTGCAGCAGGTCTCTCAGGTGGGCAACGGATGCGGGAGCTGTCTTTTCATCGCGGTCCCGGTCGGGGCTGAAATGCGGCAGGTCGTCCAGGCGTTCGTACAGCGTAACGGTCGTGCCTGCGGGCGCGAGGGCGGCAGCGGCCCGGATAATTTTGGTGTTGGTCGAGTTGGCCCGCAGGCTACCCGAAATAGCGACGAGGTGCATGGCTCAGTTTGGCGAGATGAGGTAATACGAGCAGGTCGTTACGAAATCGCGGAGGTAGGGAATACGAGCGATCAGACCGAACTGCTCGCGGGGTTTGAGGTTGAATTTGAACTCGTAGATCGGGTTAATGAGGTAGTGCCGCACCGCATCGATGTGGTAATTCGTCCGGCCGACAATCCGCTCAAACCGCTCGATGGAAATCCCCGTCTCTTTGATCTCGACCAGGTCCCTCGGCGGCTGTCCGAATGCTTTGAGTACACCGATATAAAGCGGCATCGGCAGCAGATGGAAGTAGGGTAATTTCGACAGGAATTTATTACGAATCACCTGCTGATGCCCGCCAAACGGCATTTGCCAGGGTGGAAAGCCGAAATAGATGGCTCCGTCCGGCTTCAGAAACGTCTTTAGCAAGGCTAAGCATTTTTCCTGATCATGGATGTGTTCGATCACGTCTTTCAGCACCACGAGGTCAAAACGGCCGCCAAAATCACGGTCTACGTCGGCTGCGTAAATGTCTTTGTTGAGCAGCACGACCCGTCCGGCGGCTAAATCGTCGGCCATGAGTTCGGTGGCTAACTGGGTTTTGCCCGCTTCCAACTCGACGCCCACGCCCACGCAGCCCCGGTTCAGAAACGCTTTCAACACGCCCCCCTCGCCCGACCCCACTTCCAGCACCCGCATACCGGGGCGGAGTGGTTTTTTCTGCTCGATAAACGGGATGACGTATTGCTCGGCGTTGCGGGTCTGCTGCGCAAAATACCGCACCCGGTCCTGGTGAAAATCAAACATTGGAATAGTGATTAGCGGGAAGTGAGCAGGGGTTAGTCGTTCGTAAGCGAATTGGCCTCGGACACTATCCACCAACCCCTGTTCACTAAACCCTAAACCGCCACCGGTGCTTTGATGGCGGGGTGAGGGTTGTAGTTTTCGAGGGTGAAATCGTCGTATTTGAAATCAAACACGGATGTAACGGCCGGATTCAGGCGCATGGTTGGCAGCGGCCGAATATCGCGGGAGAGTTGCCGCTCGACCTGCTCCAGGTGGTTCAGGTACAGGTGCGTATCACCCCCGGTCCAGATGAACTCATGCGCGGTTAAGTCACATTCCTGCGCGAGCATCATTGTCAGCAGGGCATACGACGCAATGTTGAACGGCACACCCAGAAACACGTCGGCACTGCGCTGGTACAACTGGCAGGATAGCTTGCCATCCGCCACGTAGAACTGCATCAGTAAATGGCAGGGTGGTAAGGCCATATTGGGTACGTCGGCGGGATTCCAGGCCGAGATAATCATCCGGCGCGAATCGGGGGTATTTTTCAACTGACGCAGTACTTCGCTCAGTTGATCGACAAGGTGTCCATCCGGTGCTGCCCAGCTTCGCCACTGCTTGCCGTAGACCGGCCCCAGATCGCCATTTTCGTCCGCCCATTCGTCCCAGATGCTGACGCCGTTGTCTTTCAGGTATTTGGTGTTAGTGTCGCCGGTAATGAACCACAGTAATTCGTGGATGATAGACTTCGTATGGACTTTTTTGGTCGTCAGCAACGGGAAGCCCTGTTGCAGGTTAAACCGCATCTGGTAGCCAAATACGCTGAGGGTGCCCGTGCCGGTGCGGTCGGTTTTGCGGGTGCCGTTGGCCAGAATGTGCCGGAGCAGGTCGTGGTATTGTTGCATTCGTGGGTTGGTGAAGCCTGCCACAAACGTGGGAGCGGCCTTGATTTTTACACAAAATAACAAAAAAAGGCTTTCTCTTTTCGGAGAAAGCCGCGCAAAGGCAGTAGCAACATCGGTTAGACCTGTGCCCGTTTCATGCAGCACGAATGGCTGGCACCCATCGGGCATTCGGTTTTGGCTTTCGTTTTGGCCGCAGCCTTTACTTTACCTTTCTTCACCTCACCCGCCAGTGCTATGGTGGTCAGTGTGGCCAGCAGAACCAGACTCATCATTGTGTTTTTCATGATCGACAAGCGTTTATGGTTTATGAATCAAACGAATACCTACAAAAAACGTACCGGGCCACCGAGAAGAGACCACGGAAGTTAGCGGGCCAGATCGACATTCGCAAGGCCAGCGTTACAGCTGAAACTTCAACTCATCACCCAACGCCCCCATGTGGTGATGGCGACGTAGGAGCCTTTACACACATGGTCGGTTGGGCTGAAAACGCTGAATTTGGGACGTGCTACCTGTCACCGGAGACTTGCCTTACTTGTTGGCTTGCTGAACGTTTTTTACAAACTCAACCGACACCCCGGCAATGTCAGCAATCTGTTCAACTGTTTGATTACCTGCTTCTAATAGGTAAATAACAAACGTTTCTTTGCCTTTATCAAAACCAACCAGATAGGCCGCGTCCTTTTCTACACTTACAAACTTGGCGATGCTGTCCATAGCAATGTCTTTTAGATTTCCTCCTAAATTACGCAACTGCGCCAACACGCGCAACTGCTTGAAATACCGCTTTAACGAAAAATCTCCACTGGCCGTTTCCTCGATGCGCTGAACGATTTGCTCTAAAGCCCGCTTTGGGCTATCTCCTTTGAAATTGGCTAAAACGCCCAAAACGACTTCTTCGGGCCGGGTTGATTGCAAAAACAGGTTGTAGTCCAAATCGGTAAACAAAATTAATGGGAAGTCGAACGTCATGCGCTTCCTGTTGAGTTGAGTAGGCATCTGGGGCTTTGCTGACCCCAAATAAATAACGTACTGCTCAATCGGGATTTCATATTTCCGTTCCAGCATAATGTAGTACTCCGCCATTCGGTACACCATTTTTGGCTCGTCAGCGACCTGAAATTCAATCTGCAACACGTAAGTATTACCCTGACTATCCGTGATTTTCTTCAACACATCGGGCTTTCGCTCTTTCGTGTGCTGAATGTCGTCCGGTAGTTCTTCCGACTCGATAGCCGTGATGCCGAGGATGTTCTGCATCAAACCCGGAATAACGGCTTCTATATTCTCCTTAAAAATTTTATCGTATTGACTGGCCTGTTTACCCATATGGCAAAGGTAATCAGAAAAAATCTGCCCGGCAGGAGCGGTCAGTCTGTCAGCCGAGACCCGGAAATGGAAGCCGAATCTTGCCCAACCGGAGCGTTCCCATTGTCGACCGGAAGCTGGAAATGGAAGCCTGAAACCTGCCTTATGAGCCGTGCAACTTGTCGACCGAAGCCCCGAAATGGAAGCACATTTTGGATACTCCACCCAACGACCCCGTGTGCTGATGACGACCGTAGGGCGACACTTGCACACACGGCAGGTTGGGCTGTCGGCCTGACCTGCGGGACGTGCTTCCTGTCGCCCGACAACCCGCCCACGCGGAGCGATAACTGCCTTACTTATTTGTGGCAAAGTTTATCGAGTTTTCGTACCACATTTCTGTATTGATAATACTTTCTATAACGTCTTCAGGCTGGTCAATGAAAGACCACATCTGCAAGTGTTTCTCATGCATAAACTGTTCACTAACGCATTTTTCAAGCATTTCTCGTAGTGGGTCGTAAAATCCATTTGTATTGAGAATGATAATTGGCTTTGTGAATTGTCCAAGTCGCTTGAGGGTTATTGCTTCTAATAATTCCTCCAGTGTCCCACTGCCGCCCGGTAAGGTCACTAACCCGTCAATTCCCTCTAAAAATTTTGCTTTTCGCTCATGCATCGTATCTGTGAACTCAAAGTCTGTAACTCGCTTATGCGCCCATTCGACTTCGTTCATAAACTTAGGCATGATACCCTTAATTTTACCACCATGCTCAATAACAGTGTCCGCAAGTTTACCCATAAGGCCAACTGCACCGCCACCATAGACGACTTCGACATTAGCGTTCACCAATTGAATGGCTAACTTTTCCGTCGCTTCAAAATAAACGTTATCAATCTTTGCACTTGAAGCGCAGTAAACACAAATTTTCATGTTTCGTTATATTGATTGTTAAACCTTGACTTTGGGGGCGGCTGGCCTGTCGCCAAGATACGACTAAAGAGTGTCAAACCTGCCCAACCGTGGCGTTCAAACTGTCACCCGAAACCTGCCGAACGAGCAAAAACTTAACCTCTGCGGCCTGCAACCTGTCGCCGGAACGCT
>JBBQLG010000068.1:0-30934 GCA_038327655.1 Cytophagales bacterium | reverse complement strand
CCCGCCGAATCAGCGTTCTGCCCTCTTGAGGGCAGAACGCTGATTCGGCGGGTCGGGTCTTCGATCAAAATGCGCGGTTCCAGCTTCGGGTCGTCGCCTTTGCCAATCCAGGTCAGTTCGAGTTTGGTATGTTTCTTGGCCATGTGGGGTGGTTGCTCGTTGCGGTTGAGTAGGAGAAATGCGTTGCGGTCAGTTCAAGGACCAGCGAATGGTAAATAGTTCGTGTTGCTGAATGCGCTGTTTCAGGCGTTCCTGCGTATCATCGAGCAGTTTTTCTTTCCGTTGGTCTATGTCGTCCTGCGCCTGATAAAGATTCATGCGTTTGTCGGCTAAGCGTTTTTCAAGGTCTTTGATTACGCGCTGCTCCTTAATTTTCTGGTCGAGGTTCAGCAGTTTCCGGGCTTCCGTGCGCCGGAATTTGATGTCCTTTTCAAGGTCTTTCAATTCGGTCGTCAGGCTATTTTTCAGGTCGTCGGCCCACTTGTCTAATTTGTCTAATTCCTCATCGAAATACTGCCCGTTCCGACGCTGAATGTCATCGATAATGTCAACCTGTTGGGCATGAATGCGCTGTGCCAGTCCCTGTTCCGCTCTATGCAATCCATTTAGGTCTTCGCCCGACAAACGGGGTTGCGTTACCGTGGCCGGAATGGAAAAAAGCCGTTTACACTGTTCCGGGTCCAGTGGGCTGCCATCGTCGCAGACACCCGCCAGCAGCAGGTGATCTTCGGTATCGCCGGTTTCAACAATCAATTTCTGCACCCGAAGCCAGCCGGTTGGGCAGGGTAAATTTTCCAGAATGCTGATCTTTACCGTGGCCTGGGCGTAGTCGAAAGTAAGCGCAGCCATGGGCAGGTTCGTTTCCATGCATTGCGCCAGAATCCGTTGGGCCAACGGGTGTCCGGCCCGGTATAGGTTAATGGGTTCGTCAACCTGATTTTCGGTCAACCGTTCCGCTGTCCGTTCGCTGACCCGGTAGGGGCCGGGGTGGATGGTTTCGCCGGGAAACGGATTCTGGCGGAGTGTAAATGAGTGGTCGCCGAAATCAGCATAGTTGGCCAGCGCGTACTTCGTCAAATCCCAAAGTCGCTGTTCGTATTTGCTGAGGTACTTTTGGCTATCCTGATACACCACCCGGAGTTTTTCGTGTACCTCTTCGTCAAAGTTTTCGAGGAGTTTCTTTTTGGTCTGCCGCATCTGTTCAACAATGCCCGGTTGCAGGTCGCGCTGCAACTCATCGAAAGCCGTTTGGATTTCGGTTTCGGTGCGGCACTGCTGAAAAATAACGGCGATCCGTTTCTCAAAATCCACCCCCGATTCGATACTACCCAGCACTTCATCAGACGCGCCAAACACACCGTCGAAGAGTTTAAACTTACTTTCGAGCAGATCGAACACCCGCACGTCGGCTGCATTGGCCCGGTTCAAAAAGTTGACCACTACCACGTCGTACTGCTGACCGTAGCGGTGGCAGCGACCAATGCGCTGCTCGATCCGCTGCGGGTTCCAGGGGAGATCGTAATTAACCACCAGCGAACAAAACTGTAGGTTAATGCCTTCGGCAGCGGCCTCGGTGGCAATCATAACCGTAGCCGAATCGCGGAAATGTTCAACCAGGGCGGCCCGCATATCGGCAGACCGTGAGCCGGTGATGCGGTCGGTATTGGCGTACTTTCTGGCCCATGCTGCGTAGATCCGTTGCGAATCTGCATCGTTGTTACTGCCGTTGAAGAGAACGACTTGTCCTTCGTAGCCGTTGGTTTCCAGGTTTTGTTTCAGGTACGTCTGCGTCCGTTTGGATTCGGTAAAAATGATGGCTTTACGATTGGCCCCCAGTTCGGCCAGTTTCTCGACGCCCCGATGAAGTGCAGTAAGGAGTGCTTCGCCTTTCGAGTTTTTCTGAATGGATTCGGCCAACTCACGAAACTCCCGGAGTGATTCGATTTCGGCTCCTACTTCGGCTATTTGCTCGGGTGTCAGCCGGACAGGGTCGGGTTCATCATCCGTCTCCGTTTCTTCCGTGAAATCGTCTTTGTATTCATCGAAGGCTTCAAAATTATCGGCCACAGCATCGTCGGGGAGTGTTGCCAAAGTTGCTTGTTGCTGAAGCGTGGTTTCCAGCCGGGAGACCAATGAGGTCAGCGTACCCGAAATAGCATACGTTGAGGACGCCAATAGTTTGCGCAAAATAAGCGTCATCAGTTGCCTTTGCCCGGCGGGGAGTGCGTAAAGCGTGTCGCGCCGAAGATAATCCGACACGAGATCGTAAAGCCGCTGTTCGTCATCGCCGGGTGTAAAGTCCTGGGTAATAGCAATCCGGTTGCGGTAGTTGATGTATTCGAGAACCTGTCGCCGGAGCGTCCGTTTACAGATTGGTTCGAGTCGCTGTTTAAGTTCATCGAAATTATTGTCCTCACTCAACCGGGCAAATTGAGCCTTGAAGCTTTTTAAATCGCCAAATGTATAGTCGTCAATGATGCTGACAAGGCCGTAAAGTTCGAGTAGTGAATTTTGCAGGGGCGTTGCCGTTAGCAGCACCTTTGGAACGTTAGCCAGCGACTCTTTTATGGAACGACCAATCCGGTTGGATGCTTTATAGACATTACGCAGGCGGTGCGCTTCGTCAATCACAACCAAGTCCCATGATACATTTCGCAGGTAGGCTTCCTTTGACCGGGCAAATTGGTAGGAGCAAATGACCAATCCGTTCTGCATAAACGGATTTAGATTTCCCTGTTTGATTAGCTCGTTGAATGTAGCCGCTTCGAGAATAGCAGAGGGAAGGAAAAATTTGTCGGCTAACTCCTGACTCCATTGCTTACGCAGGTTTGCTGGGACGATAATCAGAATTTTACGCTTTCGCTCCGCCCATTTTTGCGATAGTAAAATACCTGCTTCAATCGTCTTTCCTAACCCCACCTCATCAGCTAGAATTGCCCCCCGCGATAACGGGGATTGAAACGCAAACAGTGCAGCATCTACCTGATGCGGGTTTAGATCAACCTGCGCATTGGCTAACGAAGCGGTGAACTTCTCAACGTTGTTGGATGAGTAGCGTTTGGTAAGGTCATGGGCAAAATATTTGGCGTGGTAGGCAGTAAGCATGAAGTAATGACAATGGAGGAGTTGTAAGTAAAACTAAAACAAGATTACATACAATTATCCTGTAATATTTAATCTGGTTAGATGGAAGTACAGCAAAACGAAAAAGGTTAACCAGTTCATTATCTGTGTAACGAGATAAATACTGCCTAACCTTTTACATTCATTAATGGCTTCGCCGGGGACCGGACCGGCGCTCCGGCCGGATCTGACGTTTGAGAAACGTCAAAGCTAAAGTGGCTTCGCCGGGAATCGAACCCGGATCTAACGTTTAGGAAACGTCTATTCTATCCGTTGAACTACAAAGCCAGTAAAAAGCCTGTAAAGTGTTTGGTACCTTACAGGCTATCGAATCAGATGTAAAAATCTCAAAATAAACTCACAACCCCAAACCGTCACTTACTTCGTCGGCCATCACGCCCAGCGGAATTTCTTTCCAGTTGGGGTAAATGTTGTAATGACGCTCCTTCACCATCTGATACAGCAGGTCACGTAGTTCCTCGATGTTCTCCCGCTTCTCGGCGGAAATAAATACTACATGTTCTGCCTTCTGGGCCAGAAACGTCTTTTTGAGGTAATCGAGGGCCGTTTTCTGTTGCAACGCTACCGAAACCGGTTCGCCGTAGGAGTCATCTTCGTCGTCATTCGCCGGGCCATTGTCCAGCCACTCGTCGCGCAGTTGGAACTTGTCCATTTTATTGAAAATCAGCACCACTGGTTTGTCGGCTGCGCCAATCTCGGCCAGGGTAGTGTTCACCACTTCAATCTGTTCCTCGAACAAAGGATGTGATACATCCACCACGTGCAGCAGAATATCGGCTTCGCGCACCTCGTCCAGCGTCGACTTAAACGATTCGATGAGGGTCGTGGGCAGTTTCCGGATAAACCCGACCGTGTCGGTCAGCAAAAACGGGATGTTGCCCAGCACTACTTTCCGCACCGTGGAATCTACCGTAGCGAAGAGTTTGTTCTCGGCGAATACCTCCGACTTGGCCAGCGTCTTCATCAGCGTCGATTTACCGACGTTGGTGTAGCCCACCAGCGCAACCCGCACCAGCCGGTCGCGTTCTTTGCGTCGGGTCTGACTCTGCCGGTCGATCTTTTCTAATTTCTCCTTCAGAAACGCAATCCGATCTTTCACGATCCGACGGTCGGTTTCCAACTCAGTCTCACCGGGTCCGCGCATTCCGACTCCCCCCTTCTGGCTGGTTAAGTGCGACCACATCCGGGTCAGACGCGGGTAAAGGTATTGGTACTGCGCCAGTTCGACCTGTACGCGGGACTGCGCCGTTTGCGCCCGCATCGAGAATATATTCAGGATAAGCAAACTGCGATCCAGCACTTTGATTTCCTTGAACGTGTCTTCCAGGTTACGCACCTGCGAAGGCGTGAGATCGTCATCGAAAATGATCATGTCGACCGGGTTCTCGATAATATACGTTTGAATCTCCTCCAGTTTTCCCTTGCCGACATAAGTCCGGGTATCGGCCCGGTCCAGACGCTGGGAAAATGATTTTAACGTCCGAACGCCGGATGTTTCGGCCAGAAAAGCCAGTTCATCCAGATATTCCTGGGTCCGTTCGGCCGATTGTTTCTGGGTGACAAGGGCCACCAGCACAGCGGTTTCCTGTGGTTTATGGGTGTCGTGCATGTAGCGGATTTAGTCAGTGTCGTAAAGAAATAGAACCGCCCTAGGTCACGAAAAGTTTCGGTAAAAAAGCCCGGTCACAGGTTGGGAAATGCTCCCTGCAAGCCATAAAAATTCGTTCCGATTAAGCCGTATCGAGTGGTGTTGGGTTCGTGTTTCGGTAAATCGCTACGAAAACAGAAAAGGCCAGTCGCCCGGCCTTTTCTGTGAAAAAATGATCTCTATTTCTGTTCTTATTTGGCATAGGCCACGGCCCGCATTTCGCGGATAACCGTCACTTTGATCTGACCAGGATACTGCATCTCCTTCTCGATCTTTTGCGAAATCTCGTAGGACAGTGTATTCGCCCGGTCGTCGGTTACGTGGTCCGCGTCGACCATCACGCGCAGTTCGCGGCCGGCCTGAATGGCGTAGCACTTCTGCACGCCGGGGAAATTGGTCGCCAGTAGTTCCAGTTCTTTCAGCCGCTTGATGTACGACTCCATCATTTCGCGCCGGGCACCGGGCCGTGAACCAGACACGGCATCACAAACCTGCACGATAGGCGAAATCATGGTTGTCATCTCGATTTCGTCGTGGTGGGCACCAATAGCGTTGATGACTTCGGGATTCTCCTTGTATTTCTTGGCCAGTTCCATACCCAGAATGGCGTGGGGTAGTTCGGCTTCTTCGTGCCATACCTTGCCAATGTCGTGGAGCAAACCGGCCCGTTTGGCTAATTTGGCATTCAGGCCCAGTTCGGCGGCCATCGTGGCGCAAAGTTTGGCCACTTCGCGGGAGTGCTGCAACAGATTTTGCCCGTAGCTGGACCGGAAACGCATCCGACCCACCATCTTAATCAGTTCGGGGTGCAGGCCATGAATGCCGAGGTCGATCACGGTTCGTTCGCCGATCTCCACAATCTCGTCTTCGATGTTCTTACGGGTCTTGGCTACGACTTCCTCAATACGGGCCGGGTGAATCCGGCCGTCCTGCACGAGCCGGTGCAGCGACAGCCGGGCAATCTCACGCCGGACGGGATCAAAGCCCGAAATGATGATGGCCTCCGGGGTATCATCCACAATAAACTCCACACCGGTAGCGGCTTCGAGGGCGCGGATGTTCCGGCCTTCGCGCCCGATGATTTTCCCCTTCACGTCGTCGGATTCGATGTTGAAAACCGATACGCAGTTTTCGATGGCGTGTTCGGTTGCCGTGCGCTGAATGGTTTCGATCACCACCTTTTTGGCTTCTTTGGTGGCCGTCAGCTTGGCTTCTTCAACGATGTTTTTAACGTAAGACGATGCGCGGGTTTCGGCTTCGGCTTTCAGCGTGTCCATGAGTTGCTCACGGGCTTCGTCGGCGGTGAGGCTGGCAATGCGCTCAAGTTGGCTCACCTGTTCGGCCAGCATGGTATCGGCTTCGGCCTGCCGTTTATCGGCGGCTTCAAACTTCAGGGCAAGGCTGTTTTTTTGCTGATCGAGTGCGTTACGCTGCTGATCGAGGTTTTTGCGCTGCTCGTCAACCGCTTTTTTCAAATCGTCGAGTTCGGTTTCCCGGCGTTTGCTTTGTTCGCGCAGTTGATTCAGTTGCTGCTCGCGTTGTTTGAGCGCGTTTTCGTTCTGTTGCAGCAGATTTCGCTTCTGGTTGGTCGATTCGTCAAATTCAACTTTCAGCTTCAGGTATTTCTCCTTGGCTTCCAGTATCCGGTCTTTCTTTATCGTTTCGGCCTGTAATTCGGCGTTACTCAGGATCAGGGCAGCCCGTTCTTCGGCTTCCCGTTCTTTACTGCCAAAGGCTTTGCTGAGCATTTTACGTCCCGCAAACACACCGATGCCCAACGCCAGCAGGTTGGTCAGGAGCATCAGTACTAATGAGTTTTCCATGAAACATATATCGTTTTTTGGTTGAACATAAACTATGCACAACCGGCCGCGATAGGTTCGTTACCGAAAAAACTCCACGCTACTCAGGTGTTAAATCGTTGTTAGTCAAGTCTCTATAGGATCGAGGGCGATATGACTTTATCTAACTGAGTGGCTCTGTCGTCTACCATATTCAAAAATCGCTGGGCGTTATCGTCTCCTTTCAATCGGGCCACTACACATTCAAGGGCTACCAGAGCCATGACATCCTGCGTATCCCGGACGCCAGCCTCGCGGTGATGGCGAATCCGTTCCTGAATTAGTTTTCCGGCTTCGCGCAGGAAAAACTCCTCGTCGGGTGGTGTTTTTAACACGTATTCCCGGTCGACGATTTTCAGGCGGATCGATAATTTGTCCATCGTTTTCGGAAAGCCATCGACCGGTCAACAGGAGCGGTTAATGACCTTTTTGGATTATGACAAGCTACTCAGGTGAGCAATACACCGATCTATTTCCCGGATGTACTCGTCGAGTTTCTGTTTAATTTCGGCATTCGAGACCGTTTTGGTCGGGTTGTCGCTTACAATCTTACTCAAATCTTTTGGATTTATAAAGAGTTGCGGTGATTCATTCGCTCGTCGCTGCAACTGTTTGACCTGATTTTGGTAGTCACTTACGGTATTTTGCAGTGTTTCTTTTTCACTCGTCAACTGATCCACGCGTGAACGGGCCTCGTCTAATTGACGGGTCAGCAACTCACTTTTTTTAATGAGTGCATCCAACAGCAGAATAACCTGAAACTCACTCGTCATGGCAAACAGATCAAAATGGCGGTGTCGATTTATACTACCCGGCTTTACTTGCGGATCAGGGCATTCAACTCCCGCTCGAAAGTACTCATCAGCCGCTGCATTGTTTTATCAATAACTGTGTCTGTGAGGGTCTGGGCCGTATCCTGAAGAGTGAAACTCACCGAATACGCCCTCTTGTCTGCCCCCACATTTTCGCCCTCGTACACGTCAAACACGTTGACCGACCGCAGCAGTTTTCGCTCCGTTTGATGAGCCAGCCGACTGATCTGCTCGAACGAAACGGCTTTGTCCAGCACCAGCGATAAGTCGCGCCGGACTTCGGGGAAACGTGATACCTCGTCGTACACGACCTTGCTGTTGTACTGCTTTGTCAGGGCGGTCCAGTCGAAGTCGGCGTAGAAAACGGGTTGTTTCAGATCAACTAACCGCGCCAGTTTCGGCTGAATCAGGCCCAGACTCACGATCGGTTTTTTATTAATCAGGTACGTCAACCCGTACTGAAACAGCGTTGGGTCGGCGGGCTGCGTGTCCATGTTTTTGACCCGGAACGTTTGCAGGACGGTTTGCACCGCAGCCGCCAGATCGTGATAGGCTACCGGCTGTACTTTCTGCTGCCAGGTTTCGGCGGTGCGGTTCCCCGTCAGGGCGAGGGCCAGCCGGTAATGCTCTACGTATTTACCCGACTCGCCATCCTGGCCCGGTTTGCGGTAGTAGACTTTTCCGAGGTCAAACACGTTGGTGTCTTTCTGCCGCCGGTTAATGTTATAAACCAGCGTCTCCAGCGTCGAAAACAGCATCGACTGCCGCATCACCGACAGGTCTTCGCTTAGCGGATTCAGTAGCGTCACGTCGGCACCGGGGAGACTGGCCCGGATGGCGTCGTGGTAGGCCGGACGGGTTAGCGAAACCGTCACGATTTCATAAAAACCAGTCGCTGCCAGTGCCTGACTGACCCGGCGCTGCAATTCGTTGACGTCCGTTTTTGGAAACTCCGACAGCGATTCGGCCCCAAGATGCGCCGACAGCGGTACGTTGTCTACCCCGTAAATCCGCAAAATTTCTTCGATCACGTCGGCCTCCCGCGTAACATCGACGCGGTACGGCGGCACCAACGCCGTAAAACCCGTTTCGGTCAAGGCCTCGGTCCGAATATCGAGGCTGTGCAGAATCTGGTGAATCCGGGCGTGGTCGAGTTTGATGCCGATCAGCCGGTCGATGTTTTTGTAGGAGACGGGTACCACAAAATCCCGGATCGGCGCGGGGTAGCTGTCCGTGATGTCCGACGAAACAAGGCCGCCCGCGACTTCTGCCAACAGCAGAGCCGCCCGCTTGAGGGCATACACCGGCATGTTGGGATCGGTGCCCCGCTCGAACCGGAACGACGCATCGGTTTTCTGGCCGTGGTGCTGCGCCGTTTTCCGAACCGAACCCGCCGAGAAGTAGGCCGATTCCAGAAAGATTTTGTTGGTTGATGCGCTCACGCCGGACGTTTTGCCGCCGAAAACCCCCGCGATGCACATCGGCTTTTCGGCGTCGCAGATCATCAGGTCCGTGGCCGACAGCTTGCGTTCGACGCCATCGAGTGTAACAAAAGGCGTTCCGGCGGGCAGGGTTTTCACGATGACCTGATGGCCCGTAATCTGGTCGGCATCGAAGGCGTGCAGGGGCTGGCCGAGGTCGTGACAGACGAAATTAGTGACATCAACCACGTTGTTGATCGGCGTTAGGCCAATGCTCAGCAACCGTTGTTTCAGCCACTCCGGCGATTCGCCAACGGTAAGGTTTGTGATGGTTACGCCACAGTAACGCGGACAGGCTGCCGTATCAACCACCTTTACTACCATCGGCAGGTCTGTGTTAGCAACGGCGAAACCGGCAACCGGGGGCAGGGTCAGTTCGCGATGGAGAACGGCCTTCAGGTCGCGGGCTACACCGAGGTGCGATGCCGCATCGGCGCGGTTGGGCGTGAGGCCAATTTCGATGCGGTAGTCGGCTTCGAGGTTAAAGTGGCGGGCAGCGGGTGTTCCGTTTGGAAGATCAGTTGACAGCACCATAATGCCATCGTGCGACGTGCCGAGGCCAATCTCGTCTTCGGCGCAAATCATCCCCTCCGAAGCCGCCCCACGAATTTTTGCTTTCTTGATCTGAAACGACTCCCCCTGGGTCGGGTACAGCGTGGCCCCTACTAAGGCAACCACCACCTTCTGCCCCGCCCGGACGTTGGGTGCTCCGCAAACGATGGGCAGCGGCTGACCGGTACCCACGTCTACGGTGGTCAGGCTTAATTTATCGGCTTCGGGGTGTTTTTCGCAGGTCAGTACTTCGCCGATAACCAGCCCGTTCAGACCACCGGGCACGGCGTCAATTTTATCAATGTGTTCAACTTCAAGTCCCGTAGCAGTCAGGTGCCGACCCACCGTTTCCGGGTCTTCGGGAAGGTCAATGAACTGAGTAAGCCATTTATACGAAATCTCCATACGGCGGCAAATGCGATTGAAACCGCAAAGGTAGGGAAAAATGCAAGGGGCATCGGCCAAAGCAACTGTGGAAATTCATCCGGCCGACATACCCCTCTCTGGCTTAACAGAGAACGAAAAGCGGGTTCAGTGGCCTTTGTATGTTTCGCCTGCTTTTACGGCAACGGGCAGCACGTTTTCGGCCGGGGGCAACGGACAGGCATAATCGGGAGCGTAGGCACAGTACGGGTTGTAAGCGGCATTGAAATCGAGCACCACACGGTTATCGGCGATGGTTTCCGGTTCGAGGTCAATGTAGCGTCCTCCGCCGTAGGTTTCGTGGCCGGACGTGGCATCTTTGAACAGGACCGATAGGGTGCCCTCGTGCCGGACAATCAGCAACCGGCAAACGGTCTTGTCAAGACTAAAGACTGCATGGGCGTACTTTTCGTAGACTTCTTCGGAACCATCGCTCAGGCGGACGATTAGTTTCTGGGTTTTATCGGCAAAAGGTTCAAGCCGGGCTGTGACGCGGTAGGTAAGAGAAGGGTCAAAGTAAGTAAGGCCGGTGAAGCGATTTTTGTCGGTAATGGGCGAGTCGGTGCTGGTCCGGTAAAAATTGTCTTTTTTACGACGGGCGTCAACCATTTGCTTTTGATATGCGTCGGGTGTAATCTGCTCCGTTGCAGGATTGTTTTTCTTGAGAAAAGTAACATACAACAGTACTAAAAACAGGAGAGCGATGCCAACGAATAAATAGCGTTTTACCATCATTTTAAGTGTGTGTATAACGTGGATATTAAAAGCAGATTAATGCCTATTTTTGCTGAAGCCGCAAAGTAACCGAAACGTTACCACCCGGCCAATCGGTATAGGTCTGTTCGCGTAAAGCGTAAAAGCGTGTCATTGCTTTCATTCCCTTCCGTAGTCTTTGAGTAGCATCCTTCATCAATTATGCCGCAACTAATTGAATTAAACACATTTACTTCGGAGTCTGGCCATTTAACGGTTTTTGAAAACATCATTCCCGGGGCTCTTCAACGGGTTTTTTACATATACGGTGTGGGTGAGGGGGCACGGGCTGGTCACCGGCATAAACAAACCTGGAACGCGCTGGTCTGTCTGAACGGCAGCTGTCAGGTGTACTGCAACGATGGCGAAACCGAACAGACGTATCTACTCGATGATCCTAAACTTTGTTTGATTCTGGAACCGAAAGACTGGCACACGATGGATGCGTTTACGCCGGATTCCATTCTGTTAGTCGTATCGAATCAACTCTACGACCAGGCCGATTACATCGATGAACCGTATCCGGCAGTGCGGGCGGCCACCCTGTCATGATTCCGTTTCTTGATCTCAGGCTGGTGAATAAACCCTGGGAGGCCCGTTCCCGTGCGGCTCTGGACCGCGTAATTGGCTCGGGCTGGTATGTGCTCGGAAAGGAAGTTGAAACGTTTGAACGGGCCTTCGCTGATTATTGTGGCACTCAATTCTGCGTGGGCGTTGCCAATGGATTGGATGCCCTGACGCTGGTGCTGAAAGCCTGGAATTTTCCGGCGGGCAGCGAAGTAATTGTACCCGCCAATGCCTATATCGCCACCGTGTTGGCCATTACCCATGCCGGTTTAACGCCGGTACTGGTCGAGCCGAACGAAATCGATTATACCCTTGATACGCGTGGTATCGAGACCGCAATCACTACCCGGACGCGGGCTATTCTGGCGTTGCATCTCTACGGCCGTTGCTGCGATATGACTGCCATCAACCGGGTTGCTCAGGCGCATGGCCTGAAGGTGCTGGAAGACGCAGCTCAGGCACACGGGGCTACATACAAAGGCATCCGGGCCGGTGCCTTGGGCGATGCCGCTGGCTTTAGTTTTTATCCGACCAAAAACTTAGGGGCAATGGGCGATGCCGGAGCCATTACGACCAATGATGCTGAACTGGCTGATCAACTGCGGGCCTGGCGCAACTACGGGTCAGCGCAGAAATACCAGGCCGAATATGCCGGGCACAACAGCCGACTCGATGCGTTGCAGGCCGCTATCCTGACCGAGAAGCTGACCGGTTTAGACGAGGCAAACCGGCGTCGGCGGGAGTTGGCCCGGTTATATACCGAAACGATCCGTCACCCCGCAGTGATGTTGCCCCCGGCCGATGCACTTGATGCCGATGCCTGGCATCTGTTCGTCGTTCGTCATCCTGACCGTGATTGGTTCCAAACCGAATTGCAGCAACGGGGCATTGGCACCGATGTTCATTACCCGATTCCTCCGCATCGGCAACGGGCGTACCGAAACAGTCTCGGACACCTGTCGTTCCCGATAAGTGAGCAGCTACACCGCGAGGTGGTTAGCCTGCCGCTTAATACTGTCCTCACGGACGCTGACGCCGAACACATCGTCCGTGTCATAAACGAATTACCCCAATGAAACTGAGTGTCGTGATCCCGGTTTTCAACAGTGCGCAGACGCTGGCTTTGCTGGTAAACAGGCTACAGGAATGCCTGCGTGGTTTGTCGTTCGAACTGGTGCTGGTGAACGACGGAAGTCGGGACCGTTCTGAAGCCATTGGTCTGGCGCTGGCTGACCGGTACAGTAACGTTCAGTTCATCAGCCTGCGCCGGAATTTTGGCGAATTCAATGCGGTGCTCTGCGGCTTAAACTACGCGAAGGGTGCGTTTGTCGCCCTGATTGATGATGATTTTCAGAACCCGCCCGAAGCCATTCTGACCTTGCTGGAAACGGCCGAATCGGGCGGGCACGATGTGGTTTACAGCCGGTATGCCGAGAAACAGCACAACTTCGTGCGCAATCTGGGAAGCGGGCTGCTCAACTCACTCGCTACGCATTTGATTGGGAAACCCCGCAGCCTGTACCTGTCAAGTTTTAAGCTAATCCGGCGCGAAGTAGTCGATGAAATTATCCGGTATAAAGGACCTTATCCGTACATCGACGGGTTGATTTTCCGGGTCACCTGCTACGTTACGAGTGTGGAGGTGCCGCATCATGCCCGCGAATCCGGTGAGTCGAATTATACCTGGCGGAAACTGATTTCGCTTTTCCTGACCGTTCTGACTGGTTATTCGGTTTGGCCGCTGCGGGTATTTACGGCCGTTGGGGCGATACTGTTCTCGGTTAGTCTGCTCGCGGGGATTAGTTTACTCGTGGCTTCGCTAACGGGCTTACTAACCATTTCGGGCTGGCAGGTCGTGTTGTGGGCCGTATTGCTGTTGGTCGGCTTACAACTGGTGTTTCTGGGTGTATTAAGCGAGTATATCGGTAAAATCTTCATGACCCAGAGCGGGATGCCGCCGTACGTAGTGAAACAGGCGCAGCAGGCCACTGTTTTCTCCACGGAGCAACAGGACGCGGAATGATTGGTCTGCGGGCGGAGTACGAAAAAATGTTCCGGGTCGAGCGGCAACTCTGGTGGTACCGGCATCTGCACGAACGGGTACTGGCCGAGATTACGAACCGATTCGGTACCCGGCGCGACCTGAAAATCCTCGATGCGGGTTGCGGCACGGGCGGTTTACTCGACTTTTTGCGGCAGCGGGGCTATGCTGAACTACAGGGCATCGACGGCTCGGCTGATGCCGTAGCGTTTTGCCTCGAACGCGGATTACCCGTCGATCTGGTCGATCTAACGCAGTTATCGACTTACCGGTCCGATGAAGCTGATCTCGATATAATCGTCTGCAATGACGTGTTTTGTTACTTCGACGAAATTGCCTTACCGACGCTACTCCACGAATTAGCCCGTCGACTCAAACCGGGCGGGCTCTTCCTCAGCAACAACAACGCCTTTGCCGTTTTTCGGGGCGAACACGACCTGGCGGTGGGCAGTATGCGCCGGTTTGTCCGGGCCGATTTCAGTAAAGTGGCTCCGGCTGCCGGACTGAAAATCCAACAGTCGATGTACTGGAGTTTTCTGTTGTCCCCGCTCATTTTGGCCGTTCGGCAGTGGCAGGCGTTGACATTAAGGCTGAAACCGGGCACGGACATGCCTGCATCCGACATTGATGTACCCGCTGCCTGGCTCAACGAAGCCCTTTATCGACTGGTCCAACTGGAAGGACGGCTGCTCCCCCGAACCCCTTTCGGCAGTTCGCTGTTTCTGACCATGACCAGAAATTGACCCAAATATGTTTACCGGAATTGTAGAAACTACCGGCACCGTAGCCGCCATAGAAGCCGAAGGAACTAACCTGACGTTCCACATCGACTCGCCCATCGCCCACGAATTTACCATCGACCAGAGCATCAGCCACAACGGTGTTTGCCTGACGGTGACGTCCATAGCGGACAACCGGTATACGGTAACGGCGGTGGATGAAACGCTGAAAAAGACCAACATTGGCCACCTGGCACCCGGCACCCGTGTCAACCTGGAGCGGTGTATGCCCGCCACCGGCCGTTTCGACGGGCACATTGTGCAGGGCCACGTCGATCAGACCGGCATTTGTACCAGCGTTCAGGATATGGACGGAAGCTGGCTATACGATTTCCGGTACGACCCCGGCGTGGGCAACGTTACCGTCGAGAAAGGATCGATTTGTATCAACGGGGTTAGCCTGACCGTATTCGATTCGCGGGCCGATGGTTTCCGGGTCACCATTATTCCGTACACCTACGAACACACCACGTTTCGGGACCTGAAACCCGGCGATACCGTCAATCTGGAGTTCGACATTGTGGGAAAGTACATCAAAAAACTCCTCGGCTACTACCAGTAACCGTTGGTATTCCGTTATTTTTACCGGAATGAGTGGTGAGGAATCAGTGGATAGTGGTACGTGCTTTGCACCGGAACATGCACCCCTACCCATTCATCACTACCTGCTTACGGACTTACCAACTGTTTTAAATGAAGAAAATCAGCACCCGCAGTCCCTTTGATTTGCTGATTCATATTGGCCTGGTTCTTGCCCTGTTCACCGTGTTGTTCCTGGGCTTTTTCTTTGTTTACCTGCCCTTTTCAACGCACCACGGGCAAACCATCACCGTACCCGACCTGACGAGGCTCAGCACCGACGAGCTACGGACGTTTCTGAACGACCGGGACCTGCGCTATGAAGTCAGCGACTGTACGTTTGTGGCGGGGGCCGAACCGCTGACGGTATTGGCGCAGTACCCCCGGCCGGGCGCGAACGTGAAAGAGGGCCGCAAAATTTACGTGACCATTACCAAACGTACGGCTCCGTCCGTGGCCATGCCTAAACTTACCAGCCTGACCTCGCGCAGTGCCGAACTGCGGCTCCGTTCCGACGGGCTGGACGTAGGGGAGATTCGATACGCACCCGATCTGGCCAAAAACGCGGTGTTGCGGCAGTTTTACAATGGACAGGAGATTGCACCGGGGGCACTCGTACCGAAGGGCGCGAAGATCGATCTCGAACTCGGCGATGGGGAGGGGAATACGATGTTTACCATTCCCAACGTTGTCGGTATGCCGCTCGACGAAGCGAAGGTGCTCATCAAAGGCTCTAACCTGCAGGTGGGCGTAATTGTACCCGTCGAAGACCCCGACAAAGCCGTTGGCACGGTGGTGCGACAAAAACCCGAACCCCGCTCCGGCGAACGCATCCGGGTGGGCGGCACGGTCGATTTATGGGTTGTGGGGCCGCTGGATACCGATGAATCTCAGTAACGAATGAGTCAGCTATTTACGGGTTTTTTTAGATCAAACAGGTTATTTCTGGTCCTGCTGACGGTGCTATCCGGTCCAGCCGCGTGGGCGCAGTCCGGTATTAAATTAGTGCCGATCCGCCCGTTTCAGCCTTGGACCATAGCTCCGGTTACGCCCTCATCGGCTCGGCCCGAAGCCCTCTCGCTGCCCTTTTTCGATGATTTCTCCACCGCGCAGGCCCGGCCCGATACCCGGTTGTGGGTCGATGGGTCGGGGGTATACATCAACAATACATTGCCCGTTAACCATCCGACGGTGAATGTAGCCACCTTCGACGGACTGCGGGCTAACGGGGCACCGTACGTACTGAACGCGACCGGTCTGTCGTACGGCCCAACCGATACGCTCACCTCACAGCCAATTGATTTATCGGGAAATGCTTTTGCCGATTCCGTGTACCTGAGTTTTTACTGGCAGCGCAAAGGATTGGGCGAACTACCTGATGTAGAAGATTCGCTGCGGTTACAGTTTCAGGCGGCTGATGGGTCGTGGCAAACCCTCTGGAAACAAACGGGTGGCGTATTCAGCAACAATTTCACGCAGCAGTTTGTCCGGGTCACCCAGCCGTTCTTTCACGCCGATTTTCAGTTTCGGTTTCAGGCATTCGGACAGCAAACGGGACCGTTCGATCAGTGGCACGTCGATTATGTGTATCTCAACCGGGGACGCTCCATATTCGATAAATACATAAAAGACATTGCCTGTCGGCAGGCGGTAAGCCCGTATCTGAAACGATATACCGCCATGCCCCTGCGGCAGTACATAGTCAATCCCACCGCCGAAACCGCCGATTCCGTTACGACCGACATCAACAACCTGTTCAACAACTTCAACTTCACCACGTATCGGTTCACGGTGCAGGATCAGGTATCGGGGCGGGTGGTGCAGGATGTGCAGCAACCCCTGGCGGCCCTGATTCCGTCGCTGAGTTCGCAGCGCAAGAGTCAGAAGCCCCTGCCCTTCACGGGCGCGACCGGCACACGGGCGGTACTGCGGGCAAAATACGATGTACTCACTGCCGACGATCAGAATCCATCCATTCCAACCATTAACCTCCGGCGCAACGATACCATTTCGGGCGTGACGGTGCTGGATGATTACTACGCGTTTGATGATGGTTCGGCGGAGGTTGGTTTGCAGGTAAACATCCGGCAGTCGACTGTGGTGACGCGGTTCGTGCTGAATAAACCCGATACACTCACCGGCGTCCGCATGTGCATTGTACCGGATGGCCGGGATCAGACGGGGCAATTATTTTCCGTGGGTGTCTACGCCAGTCAGGGCGGGTTGCCGGGTAAGCGGCTGGTACAGAAATCGTTTGCGGCCCAGTACAGTACCGTCCGAAACGGCTTTGTCGACTACCGCTTCGATGCCAGCGTGATGGTCAGCGACACGTTTTACGTAGGCTACACGCAGATCAGCAGCGATTCGCCCTTAGCCGTTGGTTTTGACAAGAATTCACCCTTCACGAAGCAGATTTTCTATAACCTCGCCGGGTCGGCATGGGCACCGTACACCGAATCGCAGGGTGCCCTGATGATACGCCCTGTGATGGGCCGTTCGACCAGCAGCACGATTATCACGGGCATAAACGAGGCACCATCGGCCGTGTTGCAGGTGTACCCCAACCCAACGACTGGCCAGCTTTTGTGGGCGAATCCGGCACTGAACCAGATAGACGTACTTGATCTGAGCGGGCGACTCCTGCAAAGCATCCTTACCGTTCCCGAAAACCGGTCGGCTACTCTGAACGGATCGTTGCCGGATGGCTTATATTTGCTGCGGCTCTCCGATGGACAGCACACGGCCGTACAAAAGATTCTCTTCCGAAAATAAGTTAACCCGCATGGATATTACCGTACAAGACCTCAAAGCCCGCTTAGATGCCGGTGAGAAAATCAACCTGATCGACGTTCGGGAGCCGGACGAATACGCGGCCGATAACATTGGAGGCACACTTATTCCCCTCGGCGAATTATCGTACCGGGTCGATGAACTTGAAGACCTGCAGGATGAAGAAGTGATTGTCTATTGCCGCTCCGGTAAACGCAGTGCGATGGCGCAGCAAATTCTGGAAGAAAACAGTTTCACCAACGTCCGTAATCTGATCGGTGGGATGCTGGCGTATCGGGCGTAATTTACCTTCCCTGAGCCGACGACTACGCGTCCCGGACTTAAGTAGTCGGCTCAGGGAACCTGCTCCAGAAATTTTAAAATCCCCTCTGCATCCTCCGCGTCGAACCACTGGTAATCGTTCTGGTTGCGGAACCAGGTCAGTTGCCGTTTCGCATACCGCCGGGAGTTTCGTTTCAGCAGACGGACCATCTCATCGTAATCGTACTGCCCGTCGAAGTAGCCGAATACCTCCTGATAGCCCACCGTTTGTAGTGCCGTCAGGTGCCGATAGGGGAGCAGTGAATGAACCTCTTCCAGTAAGCCTGCCTGTAGCATGCTGTCCATCCGGGCGTCGATCCGGGCGTAAAGTTCTTCGCGGGGCCTGTCCAGAGCGATCAAGACCGGTTGAAAAGGACGCCTGGTCGTTGATTGCTGGTGAAAAGACGAAAACGGCCGACCCGTTGCCAAACAGATTTCCAGTGCCCGCGTTACCCGGACGGGATTTTGCAGGTCAGCCGTTTCGCAATAAACAGGATCAAGCTGGCGCAATTCTGTTACGAGTGGTGTGAGTCCATCGGTTTGTAATCGTTCGCGCAGCTTTTCCCGAATCCCCGGCTCGACCGGAGGCATGTCATTCAGGCCAAAGCATACGGCATTGATGTACAGCCCCGTACCGCCCGATAAGATCACCACGTCTTTCTCCCGAAACAGTTGGTCGAGCAGGGCAAGGGCTTCGCGCTCGTACTGACCCGCGTTGATGGGTTGCGCAATCGGGTGCGAGTCGATGAAATGGTGTTGGACGCCCTGCATCTCGGCCGGGGTCGGTTTGGCGGTGCCGATAGTTAACTCCCAGTAAAGCTGCCGGGAATCGGCCGAAACGACATCGGTATCTAAGGCTTGCGCCAACCGGACGCATAACGCTGTTTTGCCAACGGCCGTTGGACCGGCGACGACGAGTAAAATTTTGGGCTTGTAGTTCGTCAATGTGATCTGTTTGGGCAAGTGGGTACCCGGACCTGCCCGTTAAGTAATTATGCCTATATACGTTGTTGAAAAACCGTTATTTTTGCACCGTGTTTCTTCGACAACGATTCCTGACACAAGACCAGTATTTTTCAGGGCAGATAGCGGGTGCCGACACGGGCAGTGCGGGCAGTCACTCTCGGGCAGGCGTGCAATTTTAGCTTTTTTCGAGTAAACCCCGGTGTCGTTTTGGTGCGGGCGGACAATTTTTTCAGTCTTGCTTTTTTTGCCTTTCCCGTTGACCATCAGGCAGGTTAACGGCTGCAACTAACTATGTTTTCATTTAAATACGAGTGACAGAGTTGAAAGGTATTGATTTGCGCGATCAAGAATTTATCTTTGCTCAACTCAAGACAAGTGCCTACTAATCAGTAAGTTGCCTACCAATAAGTTAGTAATGGTGAGACCAATGGACGAAAGAGAAAGGGCGGTATACCCCAACGATCCGCAACAGCGAGTACTTAAACGGGCACTCGAAGTGATTTGCGGTAAATGGCGATTATTTATCATTTTACAACTTGGCGATCAGGCCCGTCGATACGGCGAACTACGCCGGATGATTCCTGACATTAGTGAGAAGGTTTTGATTCAGGAATTGAAAGCATTGGTTGTACTGGGTGTGCTCGAAAAAACCGTACACAGCGAAACACCACCCCGTGTCGAGTACGGGCTGACCGAAAGAGGTCGCCGGGTTTTACCTTTAATGTTGGAAATCAAGCAGATAGGCGAGATTTTTCTGGAACCGTAAGCTGCTTCCGGCGTACGGTATTTACCACTACTCAACTTTTTAAGAATACGCGCCGTTAATTCCTTTTACGGAATCAACCGGGTTCAACATGCGTGAACGAATGAGTGGATGGATGCCTGGGCGTTTGGCTTTTGTTGAGATTCCGGCCTGCCGGCCCGCAGACCCCGTTTCGGCCACGGGCAAATGATCCGATCCAACCCTTTTCGGCTGTGCTGCGCTACAACGTTTATACCTTCAGCGTTAGTGCTGCGCGAAAAGAGGGTATCAGCGATCTGATTGTACGCGCGTACCGGGGGAATTTACTTCTTACCCGCTTTCAGGTACCCGTAGTAGGTGCCGACGTAGCGGATCTCGATATCAACCGTTCTCCTGAACTATATGTGTATTCGCAAAGCGACGGCAGCGGCTCGTTCGGCAACGTATAGGCGTGGCAGTTTTTACCTATTCAGAAGGCGGACATCAACTGCGTCAATTGGTTCGCCCTGCCCGAAGGATACATGGGACACGATAGCTTATGGGTGGAGCGGGGCGTCTTATGCCGCCGTTATCCGGTTTACCAGTCCGGCGATCCCAATTTTCAGCCATCGGGTGGTATCCGTATGGTTTACTATCAGCTTCAACCCGCCGGTGCCGGGTATGCGCTTGCACCCCGCAGGAACCCTGAATAAAGTACGGCACCGGAATTTATCCCGGTGCCGTATAGCATTAAAATATCCGGTAGCCGAGCGTTAACGTGGCAATGCCGAGGTAACCACCGATGTTTTTGTCCTTGTATATCTTTCCTACCGGAATGGCGTAGCGCAGGTCGAGGTCGAGGTTTTTGATCGGCGAGATGCCCAGACCAAAATCGGCCGCGTAGGTAAAGTCCTTCACTTCGAGCACACCCGCATCGTATTTGTTGAGCAGGTTCGTCGTGGAGGGCGATGTCGGGATGGGCGTAGCTGCAAAGCCAATGGTGGTATTGGCGTTGATTTGCCCGCCCGTGTTGCGGATGGCTTCGGCTTTGGTCACGAAAATGAAGTTCGGACCAAAGTACGCCCGCACTTTACCGTCCAGAATCCGGCGACCAATCATGATCGGTACATTGATCGACTCTAAGGCCGATTCGGACGTAACGTTCAGGGTAGCATTCAGTACCCCCGGCGCGAAAGAGACCGGCAAGCCGTTGCTCAGCGCGGGGTTTGCGTTTACGTCGAGCGTTACGTCGGTTTTCTGTTTCAGCACGAAGCGGTTATAGGTCACTTCTGCCTGAATGAATCCCTTGCGCATGTCCTTGCGGGCATATAGACCCACCGAATAGCCGTAGCCAATGCCGTTGTTTTTATTATCAAGGTAGGGCACCTGCACATTGTCGATACCCGTCGGTTGTGCCGGAATCGTGGTGTAGCCGTGCGTGGCGGTACCACCGGCTTTCAGGCCGAAATGAAGACCACTGAATTGAGCTGATGCCGCCGTGGCGGTCAGCAGCAGCGTAGCCGCTGTGAGTTGTATGTATTTCATAGAGGTGTTCTGAGATTAGTTGGGTTGAACGACAACCCGGTTGTACCGGCTGGCATCTACGGACGGGATGGTTGCGCTGTATTTGGCGTTGATGTTGCGGATAATTTCATTAGCTATGAGCGCATAACCGGCCGGGGTGAGGTGTACACCATCCAGACCAAACACGCCACCCGATACAAAAGCGGACGAATAAGTTACGCCATTCTGCGTGAAGCCTTTAGCCGCCTGATCGAGAACGGCGTTTGGGTCTACATAAGCCAGTCCTTTGGCATCGGCCTGCGCTTTCATGGTGGTGTTGAACCCGCCAATGGCTGTATTTACAGCTGTTACCTCATCGGCATCCAGTACCAATTGCGTAGGCAGTGGGTTGGTCGCACTCAAGCCATACGGTCCGTTTTTGGTGCCAACCGCCGTTGATCCAATCGTATTATACGCACCAGCCGAATAGGCCGACAGTAATAGTAAATCGCCTGCCTGCGTAGCCCGGATGCCATTTTTGCCCTGGATCACCAGCGCGGGAATCACGGGCGCGCCGGGATTGGCTTTCTGTACGCCCGCATTTACCGTCGCTAAAAGCAACGGAAGCGTTACGGTGGTGAACAGCGGAGCCGTCGTCACATTTGGAACCCCAATCACAACCCCTTTGCGGCTGTTGGCGGTCAGGACGGTAATCAGGGCGTTGTAGTTCGTCTGGAACGTCGTGGCATCCGTAATGGGCGTTACCCCACCCGATGCGGCATAAAGCAGGGCGTCGTTGTTACCCATCCAGCAGCTAAAAAACGTAGCACTGGCAACGTTGTCCGTCACGTAGCTGAGGTACGTTTTGAGGGGGTTACCGAGTAGTCGTTCAAAGTACTGATTCCCGGCCACCGAACCATAGCCCGGCGTTTGGATATCGGCCATGCGGATGCCCGGTACGCCGAGGTTCTGATTCACACCCGTGAATTTCCGCAACAGCGGACTGCCTCCGGCCGTTAAGCCACCCCGTGCGGCTCCCGGTGCTACCGGAACGATAGACGTGGCTAAGGTTGCCAGCGTGGGTACGGCAATCAGTTTGAGGTAGCCGGACCCATTGGCCGAATCGACCGAGAAGAGCGGCTGCACAAAATCACCCCCGCTGACGGTTCTGAACTGCCCGGCCAGAATGTTCGGATACGAGTTGAGCTGCCCGGACCGGTACAGGCCATTGTCGGCAAAACCGGCCGTCAATGAGTTTCCTACGGCCACATAACGCGAGAAATCAGCCGTGCCTTTGCTGGCTACTACTCCGGCGTTGGGGTCGACATCGTTGTTTTTGCAGGCTGTCATACCCAACGTTGCCGCCAGTACCAGCCCCCACCTCATTTGCTTATTGATACGCATATTCTATTGAAATGATTAAGAAAAAAATTGGAAAAATTACAAGAAAAGAACGCAAAAATACGGTTTCCGGCGTGTATGACCCCATTTAAAAGTGATTATACTTTCTATCGGCCCATACGAACTTTGAACAAAGACTATTAAACCACGTTGGAGTAAAAGGGTTTACTATAACTTTAGGCCCGTTAATCAACCATTTTATTCCACTTTAACCGTTTAAAACCAATGGGTCTCTTAAGTTTCTTTAAAGGCGTAGGCGAAAAGATTTTCAATCACGATGCACCGGCTGCTACCCCCGCTGCGGCTGCCGAGGAGCCACTCAAAGCAAGCGCGTTGCTGCAACATGTTCAGAAATTGGGCCTGACGTTCAACAAGCTGACCATCAAAACCAGCGGTGATACCGTCACGGTCACGGGCGAAGTAAACACGCAGGAAGAAGCCGAAAAAATTGCCCTCGCGGTGGGTAACGTAGAAGGTGTAGATGCAGTGGACAACCAACTGGTAGTGGTTAATCCGACACCCGAAGCTAAGTACCACGAAGTGAAATCGGGCGATACACTGTCGAAAATCTCGAAAGAAGTGTATGGCGATCCCATGAAATACGGTGTCATCTTCGAGGCTAACAAGCCAATGCTGAGCGATCCCGATAAAATTTATCCCGGCCAGATTCTGCGCATTCCGCAGTTGTAATCGAGCCACGTTTTACCCCAAACCCCTGAAGGGGCTTATTGGATTGGCTACCGGTAGCTAATCCAATAAGCCCCTTCAGGGGTTTGGGGTTTTGAATTAAGTCCCTTTAGAATGAACATCCCCTTTAGGGGACAGGGGTAATCTTAAAATGCGGATTTTCGATCAGACCCACCACGTTCCCAAACGGGTCGCGAATGGCAGCCACCCGAATCCCGTCGCCAACATCGGTAATGGGTGAATGTGCTATTGCGCCGAGGGTCAGGAAATGAGCGTGGACGGCTGCAACATCGGCGACGCCCCAATACGTAATGGTACTTCCCTCGGCGGGTGTCAGGCTGGGGTCGAGACCTAATTCGTAGCCCCCCACGCTGAAACCAACGTAAAACGGCTCATCGAAATAGGGGGCAACACCCAGCGCACGGGCATACCAGTCTTTGGTTTGGGAAAGGTCGGGAGCCGCGTAAAGGACGGTGCGCAGGCCCAGAAGGGGTTGAGTAGCCATAAGAAACAGGGGTTTATAGATTGCTATCAAGCCGATTCTCCAGCACTTGCTGAAGGTCGCGCGGCAGGTTCGACAGGAAATCGTAGCCCGTCAGTTTCTGTAAATCGTTGACCGTGACTACATAAAACCGCCACGGCTTGTCGGCGGCCGTCTGCACGTTCGGAATGTTGACGGCAATCACGCGGGTATTGACCGAGACGCGGTTCAGGTCATCCTCACCAACGGGCAGCACGACCAGAATCTTCCACAGCGATGCCGGAACGGTAATTTTTCCACCCGCAATACTCGTTGCCGGGCCGTTGCTGCCGGTGCCGCCCGTGCCATTTACCCCGGCAATGATGTACACTTCGTTACCCGCCGAAACGAGTTGCCGACCGTAATCCTCCAGATTTTTCCAGACCTCGCGGTTGTGGCGCGGGGCTTGTGGCACGATGTTGGTTAGTAAAAACGTAGAACTGTTTTCCTCCTCGGTCCCGTCGCGGTCGTCGGAGGGGCAGAGGTGGCCCCGGTCGAAGCCGGAGTTGGTGTAGTCGCTGGTTTTGGCGGCAAACCACGTAAACGGCAGAGTGGGGTCGGGCCGGAAGTTGTTGCTGCGTTTGGCAGCGCCTTTCCAGGCAGCGCTCAGGTGCCAGCTCACCCAGTTGGCAATGCCCCGGTCACGGCTGTACGATAAGGTGTAAGTTGGTTTCTGAAGCAGGTAGTTGTTAGGATCATCGGTCGAGGCTCCGCTTGGGTTGCCCATTCCCAGATTATTGTCGCGGGTGGCAGGCCCGGTTGACGTGGACGGGCCGGGCGACGGACCCGGCGTAGCGGTTGGCCGGGTTGGGGTACGGAGACAGCCCGACAGCAGACCCGCCAGGACGTAGACCAACACGATGGTTTTGAAATGAGTGGCGATGTTGATTGATTTTGTCTGCATCCTTTTTGAACTTTACAGAGATTTACCGGGTCAAAAGTGCCTGACGGCATTCGCGGCCTAAAATTGCCCTAATTAACCCATAGTTGCACGTCCTCATGGCGAAGAAAAAACAGCCCGAACGGCCCGCTCCCCTGCGGCCTGCCGGGCCGAAACCTACCGTATCCCGACCACCCGAACGCGTGGCCGCGCCCGTAACCCCGACGGCCATCCGACCAACGGCATCCGCCACTCGTCCGCAACCCATTCTTCCGCGTCCGACGGCTGCCGTTGCCAATGAGGTAACCTTACCGATTGCCCCGCGCCCGGTTACGTGGTGGCCCTCCCTCGTGCTGGCACTGGTGGGCGTTGCGCTCTACGCGAATACCTTCGGGCACAAATACGCCCTCGACGACATTGCCGCCATCGGCCAGAACCTGTTCGTAAAACAGGGCTTAAAGGGCATTCCCGACTTGTTACGCACCGAATTCTGGCACTTTAGCAATATTTCGCTCGGCTATTACCGGCCGTTGTCACTTATTACGTTTGCCATCGAGCAGGAATATTTTAAGGACAACCCCGGCATTAGTCACATGATTAACGCCGGATTGTACGGATTAACGGGCGCGGTGATTGGCGTATTGCTGCAAAAATGGCTCCCCGGCCAAACCATCGTCGCGTTCCTGATCGGGCTGTTGTTCATTGCGCACCCTATCCACACCGAAATCGTGGCCAACATCAAAGGGCGCGACGAACTGCTGAGCTTCCTGTTTATCACCACCATGCTGCTGACCTACTGGCGGTATCTGGAAACGGGCAAACAGGGCTGGATTGTAGCCGCCGGTTTCTCGCTGTACTTAGCGTTCCTGTCCAAAGAATCATCCGTGGTGAGCCTGGCCCTGATTCCGGCCATGACGTACTTTTTCGCCCGGCGCAACGTCTGGCAGTCGGCCATCAGCGTCTGGCCGTTTCTGATCGTCGCGGCCCTGTTTTTCTACCAAAAGCAAAAGATGATCGGCACCCTCAGCGGTACGCCCCCCGTCGACTGGGCCAACTACCCGTACGCCATCGAGAAGACCAAGACCTCCACGATGTTCAAGTTTTTTGCCTACTACATCCGGCTGCTGGTGGTACCGACCCCACTGGTGTATGACTATTCGTACAACGTGATCCCGTCGGGCGGCAAAGGGGATATACTGACCTGGACGGGTTTTCTGAGCATGGCCGGTCTGATCTGGCTGATGATAAAAGGCATCATCAATCGTACACTCTGGGGCTTCGGGCTGGTCTGGTTTTTCGTGACCATGATTCCCGGTCTGGGCTTTATCCTGTCGCGGGGCGGTATTTTTGCCGAGCGGTTTGCCTATGCCGCCGTGTTCGGGCTGTCGTTTATCATCGTCTGGGCGGGGCAGTATTTCCTGGTGAAGAAATCAGACGATACACCAATAACGGTTGGTTCATCGGTTATAACATCGTCAACCGTACCGCCGTCGATGCTGGTCCGGTATGCGCCGTTGCTGGGGCTGATGATCGTGGTGGCCGGGTTGTATTCGTTCAAAACCGTGTCGCGTAACCCCGACTGGAAAGACAATTTTACGTTGTTTAATTCGGCGTTACCGGCCGCTAAAAACAGTTGTCAGGTACAGCGGCACGTGGCCAACGAGTGGATCGAGAAAGGGCTGAAAACCCGGTCGCGGATGGATACCCTGAGCAGGAAAATAGCCGATCCGAAGTTTGCGGCCAAACCGGATTCGGTGAAAGCCGCGCAGATTGGCATCGACACGCTGAACAAAGCCACGACTAAATACGCCCGCTGGGCACTGGACCATTTGCAGGAGTCGTGCCGGATTTACCCGAATTTTGGCGAATCATATTTCTCGATGGCTTACGTGTTTCAGCGCATCATACCCAACCGCGATTCGGCCGTTTACTATTACAAGCAGACCATCCGGGCGGCCAATGCTTATGCACCGGCGTACAATAACCTCGGCGTGATTTACCAGAACGAAGGCAAATACCAACTGGCTTCGTACTACTACAACCGGTCGATGGTGGTAAATCCGGCCTACGCCGATGGCCGGAACAACTGGGCTAACCTGAAAAAACAGACGGGTATCGACGTGAAATTCCTGCCGGATAACGTGTTGACGGCCAATTAGCGGCTCCGTTTTTAGCGAAACCAAAAAAGGCTGCCCGATTGGGTAGCCTTTTTTGGTGGGTCCTTCCCTGTTTTGTCGTCTATGCTACCGGAACGGGGCGGAGCAAATGCCTGAAATCGCCGGATAGGTAGGTATACGCTTCACCAACCCTTTAGGTATCAAACAACTAAACCTTACCAGTCAGGATCATGGATAAATCAGGTATAAATGCCCTTTCGAGACGGACTTTTCTGAAAACGTCCGCGCAGGGCGTACTCACAACGGCCGTTATCAGTGGTTTCCCCACCATTGTTCCGGCTTCGGTATTCGGTAAAAATGCGCCGAGTAACCGGATCAATATTGGCGCGATTGGTACGGGCCGCATCTCCCGAACGCACGACATGCCGGGCGTCTGGCAGTACGATAATGCCCTCATCATGGCCGTTTGCGACCTGGACAGCAAACGGGCCGAGGAAGCCAAAATGCTCGTGAATGGCGTGTACGCCAAAAAGACCGGAAAAGACTACGACGGCGTAAAGGTGTACACCGACTACCGCGAACTGCTGCTTAATAAAGACATAGACGCCGTGTTGGTCAGTACGCCTGACCACTGGCACGCGCCCATCGTGATCGACGCCGTGCGGGCCAAAAAAGACGTGTACATGCAGAAACCGGCCTCGCTGACCATCGCGGAGGGGCGGATGATGGCCGATGCCGTGAAGCAGTCGGGTCAGATTGTGCAGGTGGGCAGTCAGCAGCGGTCGTCGGAGCAGTTTCGGTACGCGGCCGAATTGGTCCGCAACGGCCGGATTGGTCAGCTAAAAACGGTGTACGTTGGCCTGCCCGGTGACCCGTCGGGCGACGAA
Source organism: Cytophagales bacterium (assembly GCA_038327655.1). Taxonomy (GTDB): domain Bacteria; phylum Bacteroidota; class Bacteroidia; order Cytophagales; family Spirosomataceae; genus JBBQLG01. The sequence continues at coordinate 3,542 of JBBQLG010000068.1, read as the reverse complement.
GAACCGCCGATGCCCATTCCGTCGACGCTGAATTACGATATGTGGCTCGGCACGACGCCGGATGTGTATTACACCGAAAAGCGGGTGCATCCGCAGATGGGCTACGACCGGCCGGGCTGGCTCCGCTGCGAACAGTTTGGCGCGGGCATGATTACCGGCTGGGGTGCCCACCACGTCGATTCGGCGCACTGGGCGATGAACACCGAATACACCGGCCCGGTCGAAATCTGGGGGAAAGCCGACTTCCCTAAACACGGTCTGTGGGATGTTCACGGCATTTTCCGCACCGAGGCCCTGTACGAAAACGGCGTTCACATGGTGGTGAGTAACGAAATCCCGAACGGCATCCGGTTTGAAGGCACGGAAGGCTGGATTTTTGTGTCGCGGGGCGATACCCCCGTTACGGCCAGTGATCCGATAGCCAAACAGAATGCGGCCAAAAAACTCGATGCCAGCGATCCCAAACTGCTCACGTCGGTAATCGGGCCGAACGAAGTGCATCTCACCGTCAGCAAGGAGCACCACGGCAACTGGTTAGAAAGCATCGTGAGCCGGAAAGAGCCGATTGCCCCCGCCGAAATAGGCCACCGGTCGTGTTCGGCCTGTTTGCTGCATCACGCGGCCATGAAACTGAACCGTAGACTGTACTGGGACCCTAAAAAAGAGCAGTTTAAAAACGACCCGGAAGCGAACAAGCTGCTGTCCCGACCGCAGCGGGCACCGTACGCGATCAAAATGATGGCCAGCAACAAAGCCCGTTGAGTGGCTGCCTATTCTAAACCCACCGGTATGAGAATTACCCTTGCCGTGGGCAGCCTGTGCGTGGCTGCCCTGCTTACCGCCTGCCAGTCGCCGGAGCAAACCAAAATACCGAACGCCATTCGCCTGATTACGCTTGACCCCGGCCATTTTCATGCCGCTCTCGTCCAGAAAAGTGGGTACGAAGACGTCGATTCGGTGGTACACGTCTACGCGCCGGACGGGCAGGACTTGACGCTGCACTTAGACAAAATTCAGGGGTACAACACCCGGCCCGATAACCCGACGCACTGGAAAGAAACGGTGTACCGGGGTGCTGATTTTTTGGACAAGATGCTGGCTAACAAACCCCAAACGGGCGATGTGGTGGTGATGGCGGGCAACAACCGCCTGAAAACGGACTATATCGGCCAAACGGTTGGGGCGGGGTTTAATGTGCTGGCCGACAAGCCGATGGTCATTAGTGCCTCAAATTTCGATAAGTTGAAACAGGCGTTTGCTACGGCGGCCAAAAACAAGGTGCTGCTGTACGACATCATGACGGAGCGGCACGAAATCACAACCCGGCTGCAACGGGCTTTTTCGCTACAACCGACTGTGTTCGGAACGCTGGAACGTGGTACGCCCGATAACCCGGCGGTGACGAAAGAAAGCGTTCACCATTTTTACAAGAATGTATCGGGCAGTGTACTCACGCGCCCGGCCTGGTTCATGGATGTAGCGCAGCAGGGCGAAGGCATCGTGGACGTAACGACCCACCTCGTCGATCTGGTGCAGTGGGAATGTTTCCCGGAGCAGGTGCTTGACTACCAGAACGATATCCGCCTGACGTCGGCCCGCCGGTGGACGACCGATATGACGAAGAGCCAGTTTGCCGCGATCACAAAGCAGACGACTTTTCCGGACTATCTGAAAAAAGACGTCGTGAACGACAGTGTCTTGCGGGTGTACAGCAACGGCGAGATAAACTACCAGCTTCGGGGTGTTCACGCCAGAGTGTCGGTCACCTGGGCGTACAAGGCACCGGAGGGCGCGGGCGACACGCATTATTCCATCCTGCGCGGTACCAAAGCGAACCTGATTATCCGTCAGGGAGCCGAACAGCAGTACAAACCAACGCTGTACATCGAAGCTGTAGCCGGGAGCAACGGCCTGGAGTCGTCGCTCAAAGCCGCGTTGCCCGTCATCCAACGGGATTATCCCGGCGTGGATGTGAAGAAAACCACTACCGGCTGGGAAGTGACTATCCCCGACAAGTACAAGGAAGGCCACGAAGCGCACTTTGGCCGGGTGATGGAAAACTACCTCGCGTACCTGAAAGCGGGAAAACTGCCCGACTGGGAAGTGCCGAACATGATTGCCAAATACTACACCACCACCCAAGCCCTCGAACTGGCCAAAAAGTCGGCTCGCTAACCAAATACAATCAGCTCATTTACGTCACTCGAATTATGAATCAGCCACAGGATAACCGGCGCAAATTTCTCAAAGAATCCATTACCACGGCGGCCGGTCTGGTAATCGGCTCTGCTTTAGCCGCCGACGGGATGGGTCTGCCCAAACGGTTGGTAGTTGAGAAAAGTACCCCGCTGACAGCCGCGCCAAAAGCCGCCCGGATTCGGTTTTCGGTCATTAAAATAAACCACAGCCACATCTACAGTCAGGTCGACGCGGTGATTCGGGGTGGGGGCGAACTGGTTTCGTATTTCGCGCCGGAGGCTGACCTGACGGCTGCGTTTGCCAAACGGTTTCCGCAGGCAAAGGCGGCTAAAAGTGAGCAGGAAATCCTCGAAGACAACTCGGTCCAACTTATTCTCACGTCGGGCATTCCCGCCGAACGTGCTCCGCTGGGGATTCAGGTAATGCGCCACGGCAAGGATTTTATGTCCGACAAACCGGGCATTACCACCCTCGAACAACTCGCGGAGGTGCGCCGGGTGCAGAAGGAAACGAAGCGCATTTACTCGATTATGTACAGCGAACGGTTCGAGAATCGCGCGACGGTAAAGGCGGGCGAATTGGTGAAAGCCGGGGCCATCGGCAACGTCATTCAGACCATCGGCTTAGGGCCGCACCGCATGACGCCCAAATCGCGCCCGGAGTGGTTCTTCGACAAAAAGCAGTTCGGCGGCATCATCTGCGACATTGGTTCGCACCAGTTCGATCAGTTTCTGTACTTCACCGGCTCCAAAAAAGCCGATGTTGTCGCGTCGCAAATTGGCAATGTACACTTTCCGCAGTACCCTAACTTCGAGGATTTCGGCGATGTCATGCTGCGGGGCGACGGGGGGATGGGCTACATCCGCGTCGATTGGTTTACGCCGGACGGCCTGAAATCGTGGGGCGACGGACGCCTGACCATTCTCGGCACGGAGGGATTCATTGAAATCCGCAAAAACATCGACCCTGCCGGACACGAAGGCGGGAATCACCTGTTCATTACCGACAGCAAGGAGACCCGTTACTTGGATTGCAGCAAAGAGCCATTGCCCTACGGCGAACAACTCGTAAACGACATCCTGAACCGCACCGAAACGGCCATGTCTCAGGAACACTGTTTTCTGGCCACCGAACTGGCCCTGAAAGCGCAGAAACAGGCTCAGCCGATTAATTTGAAGGTGTAAAGACTATTGTTAAGTAATTAAATAATACTAAATTAAATTTAGGATGACGTATTTTTGACTATGAACTACGCCGTATTGATTCCCGAAACAGTTGAGCAACTGACTCAACTCGAAGCCCGCCAGCGGCTGGCCATCCACCGTGACCGCGTTCGCTTTATT
>JBBQLG010000067.1:0-31251 GCA_038327655.1 Cytophagales bacterium | reverse complement strand
CTATCAGAATTTGCTCACCACCCAGCCGCTGGACAAGGTCTCGTAGGATGCAACCTGGGCCGATGCTGCGCTGTCGCAGGCGTTCGTGTTCAATGTCTATTCTTTTTTGGGCTATGGCGGCTTTGAAGAGCAAGGTCTGGCCTCCTACACCGACGAAGCAATGTTTACCAGTTCTGGCCGCAACATCAACACCTTCACCGAAGGAACCGAAGCCCCCGGCAACCTGGCCTGGACGAGTCCCACCTACGAATGGGGCAATATGTACCTGGCCATCCGCGAAGCCAACGTCGCGCTCGATAAACTGCCGACGGCCACCTTCACCGATACCAAACTGCGCGATCAGTTGCTGGGTGAGACCTATTTTCTGCGGGCTTATTTTTATCAGCAGTTGCTGCGCTATTACGGTGGGGTACCGCTGGTGAGCAAGCCCTTTGGCCTCAACGAAGACTACGCCACTCCACGCTCGTCGTACGATGATTGTGTCAAGTTCATCCTGGCCGATCTGGACAAAGCGATCCCGCTGCTCGACGGCCGGACCCTCGAAGATGGCCGGACCAACAAACTGGCGGCTCAGGCCCTCAAAGCGCGGGTGCTGCTCTACGCGGCCAGCGACTTGCACGACGCGGCAGCTCTGAAAGCTAAAGCCCCCACGCTCGGTTCGTTCCAGAATATCGAACTGATCGCCTATACGTCCGGTGACCGGGCAGCCCGCTGGCAGGCGGTCAAAGCAGCCACCAAAGTAGTGCTGGATGCGGGAAGCGCCAATGCCTACAAGCTGAACCTGAGTGCGAAAGCGACCGCTGCCGAGGCCAAAGCCACTTACAAAGCCATCGCCATGGGCGGTAAAAGTGCCGCCAGCGACCCTTCAGCCGCGTCGGAACTGATTTTCCAGCGCACCAGTACGGCCCTTTTCAAGCCGGAAGACAACTGGCCGCTCGGCGGGATTCACTACGGCATCAACAACGGGCCAAACGGCTACCACAACTGGGCCGGCAATACCCCGGTTCAGCAATTGGTGGATGATTATGAAATGATGGACGGTACCAAATTCGACTGGACCAATCCGGCCCAGAAAGCCGATCCATACGTCAACCGCGACCCTCGTTTCTACGCCACCATCCTCCACGACGGAGCCGCCTGGAAACCCCGCCCCGCCGACGTAGCTTCCCTCGACCCGGCCAATCAGGTCCAGACCGGCTATTATGACGACGGCAAAGGCGGTACCCTCAACGGGGTCGACACCCGTGAATCAACGGTCGAAAACTGGAACGGCAGCCGCACGGGCTACTACACGTCAAAGTTTATCGACGCTGACCCGGCCCTGACCGATAATCAGTCGAGCGCACAGGTAATTCCCTGGCCGTTTATCCGCTACACCGAGATGGTGCTGAACTACGTCGAAGCCAGCCTTGCCACCGGCGATGAGGGTGAGGCCCGCACCTGGCTCAACAAAATCCGGTTCCGGGCCGGGATGCCCGCCGTGACCGAATCGGGCGCGGCTCTGCTGGCCCGTTACCAGAACGAACGGCGGCTCGAACTGGTCTATGAAGAACACCGCTACCACGACACCCGCCGGTGGCTGATTGCTGCGACAACGGTTGGACGCGGCATCAAGTCGGTCAACGTCCGGGCTAAACTCAAAGCCGGGGCCGCACCGAACACCCCGTATCGGTTCGACAAAGCCAGGTATGACTATACATACACGGTGGTCGATAATACCTCCAACGAAACCCGCAAGTGGGTGGATAAGATGTACTACCGCCCCATCAGCCGCGACGAGATCAACCGGAACGCCAAACTGGTGCAAAACCCCGGCTATTGATCCTTGCCCGTTCGATTGTTACCAAAAAAATCTATCCCCGGCGTATCTTCACGGAATGCCGTCTAGGGATAGATTTTTTTTCTTGCTGCCCCGCCTATGTTCCATCGTTTTATAAAGAACCTGTTGTTCGTCGGGTTAACCGCACTGGTCCTTGCCGCCTGCCAATCCGGTTCCGAAACTGGGGCCGACGTGCCGGGCCTGTTTACCCTGCTGCCCGCTGAGCAGACCGGCATCGGGTTTGAAAACCGACTTGAAGATGGGCCGAACACCAACATTTTAGTCTACGAATATTTTTTTAACGGCGGGGGCGTGGCCACCGGCGATTTCAACGGCGATAGGCGGCTCGACCTGTACTTTACCGCCAACATGGGTGAGAACAAACTGTATCTTAACCAGGTAAACCGCGATGGCGGACCATTACAATTCAAAGACGTCACGGCGGCTTCGGGTGCGGGCGGACGCCCCGGCCCCTGGAAAACCGGCGTGACCACCGTTGACATCAACGCCGACGGTCGGCTCGATCTGTACCTGTGCTATTCGGGAGCCTTGCCGCCCGACAAACGCAGGAACCAACTATTCGTCAATCAGGGCAATGATACTAACGGTGTGCCGCTCTTTGCCGAGCAATCGGCGCAGTACGGATTAGACAGTCCGGGGTTCAGCAATCAGGCGTATTTTCTGGACTACGACCGCGACGGCGACCTGGATATGCTACTGTTGAACCACAACCCCAAAAACCTGCCGATCCTGAATCAGGCCGGTACCGCCGAACTCTTCCGCACCGACGATCAAGAGCGGGGTTTGCGGCTGTTCCGGCAAACCAGCCGGGCCGGTCAGTCGGGCCATTTCGACGATGTAACGCAGCAAGTGGGCATCAACGGCTCGCCCCTGAGCTATGGGCTGGGCATCGGTATCGGCGATTTTAACCAGGATGGCTGGCCCGATTTCTACGTCTCGAACGACTATGCCGTGCCGGATTATCTGTACATCAACACCGGCAAAGGTCAGTTTACCAACGAGTTACCGAACAGCATCGGTCATACCAGCCAGTTTTCGATGGGCAACGACGTGGCCGACGTGAACAACGACGGGCGGGCGGATATTTTCACCCTCGATATGCTGCCCGAAGACAACCGGCGGCAAAAACTGCTGATTGCACCCGACAATTTCGCCAAATTCGACCTCAACGTGCAGAGCGGTTTTTACTACCAGTACATGCGGAATATGCTGCATCTGAACACTGGGGTGACGAGTACCGGACGGGGGATTTTGTCGCCAACTCCTGCATTCAGCGAAATCGGGCAGAGCGCGGGCGTGTCGAACACCGACTGGAGCTGGGCCGCGCTGCTGGCCGATTTCGACAATGACGGCTGGAAAGACCTGTTCGTCAGTAATGGCTACCTGCACGACTACACCAACCTCGACTTCATCAAATACATGGATGACTTCGTGAAGAGCCGGGGGCGGCTGCAACGGCAGGACGTGTTGGAGATTATTCAGAAGATGCCGGCCTCGAACGTGGTCAACTACGGCTTTCGCAACGAGAAGGGCCAGCGGTTCAGCAACCAGACAACGGCCTGGGGCCTGAACCAACCATCGAACAGCAACGGCGCGGTCTATGCCGATCTCGACAACGACGGTGATCTGGATTTGGTGGTCAACAACATCAACCAACCGGCCTTCATCTATCGGAACGACGCGACCAAACAGCAACCCGACCGGCATTATCTGCAAATCCGGCTGCGTGGCAGTAGCGGCAACACGCAGGGCATCGGCGCGACGGTGACGATTTTTCAGGGTAACCAGCAGCAAAGCCTGATGCAGACCCTGACACGGGGCTATCTCTCGGCAGTGTCGCCGGTGCTGCATTTTGGCGTGGGTAAAGTCAACAAAATAGACTCATTGCGAATCGTCTGGAGCAGCGGTAACCAGCAGGTGCTGCGAAACGTGACCACTAATCAGGTGCTGGAACTGACCGAGACCAACGCCGGTAAACAAGTCCCGGTCTCGGCCGCGCCTAAGCCACTGCTTACGGAAATTGCGGCACCGTTTGCGTTTCAGGATCAGCCGCAGCCGGTTAACGATTTTTACCGGCAACCCCTGCTCACCACCGAGTTATCGCATACGGGTCCCTGCATGGCCAAAGCCGACCTGACCGGCGACGGTCTTGACGATGTGCTGATTGGCGGTGCCGCCGGTCAACCCACCCAACTGTTTGTGCAGCAGCCGGGTGGGCAGTTTGTGGCGCAATCGTCGCCCGCGTTTGCTGCCGACCGGGCATTTCACGCCGGGGCGGTGGTGCTGTTCGATGCCAACGGCGACGGCGCAACGGACGTGTATATTGCGTCGGGCGGCTACCACAATCTAACTCCCGACGATCCGCTGTTGCAGGACCGGCTGTACCTGAACGATGGCAAAGGGAGGGGCGGCCTTCCGCATTTCAGCCGCCTTGCCAATGCACTGCCCAACCTGCCGGGCAGCAAAGGTGCGGTGGCTGTGCAGGACATCAACGGCGACGGCAAACCCGATCTGTTCGTGGGCGGGCGGCTGGTGCCGAACCGCTACCCCGAAGCCCCGGCCAGTTATGTACTCATCAACGACGGTCGCGGCCATTTTACCGACCAGACCGCAACCATTGCCCCCGATTTGCAACAAATCGGGATGGTGACGGATGCCGTTTGGACGGAACTCAACGCCGATGGCCGAAACGAATTAGTCGTGGTGGGGGAGTGGATGCCAGTGATGGTATTTGCCAACGAAAACGGAAAATTAGTCAACCGGACAACGACGTATTTCGACAAACCGTACCGGGGGTGGTGGAATAAACTGACCGTCGCCGACCTGAACGGCGACGGAAAGCCCGATTTATTCGTCGGCAACTGGGGGACCAATTCGCAGGTCAAAGCCAGTGACCGCGAACCGACCGACCTCTATTTCAGTGACTTCGACTACAACGGTACCGTCGAACCGATTTTGTGTACCTACATTCAGGGCCGGTGTTACCCTTACGTCACCCGTGATGAACTGCTGAACCAGATTGGCGGCTACCGAACCCGTTACCCGACTTACGCCAGCTACGCCGATGAAACCGTGCGAAACGTGTTCGACGTAAACAGCCTGTCCAAAGCGGGCCACCTGACGGCCAACCGGCTGGAAACCACCTGTTTTCTGAGCAGTCCGTCGGGTAAATTTCAACTGGTCGCGCTGCCTGTCGAAGCCCAGTACGCCCCGGTTCACACCATCACGACGCTCGATGCCGACCATGACGGGCTAACCGACGTGCTGCTGTGTGGTAACAACAGCCGCGCCAAAATCCGGCTGGGCCGCATGGATGCCAACTACGGCGTGTTGCTGCGCGGAGACGGTAAAGGTGGCTTCCGGTACGTAGCCCAGCCAACCGCCGGGCTGCGGCTTCGGGGCGATGTAAGGTCGGTCCTGTCGCTGGGCAACACGCTATTATTTGGCATCAACGAGCAACCGATACGGGCGTATCAACTCCGGCCATGAAAACGCGACGTTCTGTTTTAATCACTTGCTGTGGCCTGTTTGTCAGCCTGTTGATGCTGATCGGTTGCGCCAGAAAACCGGTTCCGACGCCGGACGAAGTGGCGGTAAGCTGGGCGAAGATGACGCTCTTCATCACCCGCAACACGCCCGCCAACACACCAACCTATGCCTCCCGCTGCCTGGGCTACATCGGCCTGACGATGTACGAATCAGTGGCGGCCGGCGATCCGGAGGCCACCGATTCAGAACCGGGAGCTCCGGCGCATCAGTCGCTGGTGGGGCAACTCAACGGTCTGCCCGCCCTGCCCCGCCCTGAACCGGGCCGGACGTACGATTGGGTGTTATCGCTGAACGCCGGACAGGCTCAAATTCTGAGGCTGATTTACAACCAGACGTCTGACGTGAACAAACACCGGATCGACTCGCTGGAAACGGTCATCGGCGAAGCCTGGGCTACCCGGCCCGATGCCAGCGACAGCACCGCCCGGCGGTCGGTGGCGTTTGGCCGGGCTATCGCCACGAAAATTTTCAACTGGTCCAAAACCGACGGCGGACACCGGGGTTACCTCAAAAATTTCGACAAGGCAATGACCCATCCGGTCCGGTCAGGCGGCTGGCAGCCTCCGCTCTACGCGCAGTCATTCAGCCATTTTCCGCTGCATCCGCACTGGGGCCAAAACCGGACCTTTCTGGCCGAAGATGCCCGAATTGCCCCGCCCGCGATGATTCCCTACGACACCCTGCCGACCTCGGCCTATTACCAGCAGTACCGGCAGGTCTATGACCAGCAACAAAAGCTGACGCAGGCCGAGAGAGAAACCGCGATCTGGTGGAGCGACGACCCGGAGGAAACCTTTACCCCACCCGGCCATTCCTACTACCTGGCGATACTGGCCGTGCAGCAAAAACGCCCCTCGCTGATTGGCTGTGCCGAGACATTTGCCCGCGTTGGCATGGCGGTGGCCGATGCGTTTATTGACTGCTGGAAGTGGAAATACCAGTTTTTTTCCGAGCGGCCCAACACCTTCATCCCGCAGCACATCGACCGGCGGTGGGAGTCATTCTGGCCTGATCCGCCGTTTCCGGCCTTTCCGTCGGGCCACGCCATTCAGGCAGCCGCAGCCGCCACCGTTCTGACCGACCTCTACGGCCCGGCCTTCGCCTTCGTTGACAGCGCACACGCGGGCCGCCACCGCGACGAACTACGCAACGCCGATTTCAAGCCCCGCCGGTTCGGGTCGTTTTGGCAGGTGGCCGAAGAAACCGCCAACTCGCGCTTTTACGGCGGTATCCACACCCCGCAGGATAACCGGGCCGGTCTGGAAAAAGGCCGCGTTATCGGTCAGCATATCAACGAATTAAGCTGGCGAAAGAAGGGATGATAGATGTTACGCACCGCTTAAAAATCCCGCAGGGATGGCCGAAAGCTCCCCACCAATATGATACGTCAGTCAATTAAAATCGCTGCCATTTGGCTATTACTCCCACCAACCACGCTGGCCCAAACGCCAATCCCGCCCAAATTTAAAGACATCACGGCGGCTGCCGGGATCGACCATCAGTTTCGGGTATTCGAGGGAATGTTCGGCGGGGGCGTGTGCGCCTTCGACTACAACCGCGACGGGTTCGACGACCTGTTTATTACCGGCGGCATGAACGACGACGTGCTGTACCGCAACAACCGCAACGGGACGTTTACTAATGTCTATGCCCAAACAGGGCTGACCGCCACGCGGGGGTTTGTGACCCAGGGCGTGGCCGCAGCTGACGTAAACCGCGATGGCTGGGTCGATCTGTTCGTGACTACTATCACCACCAAAGGCCCTAAACAGCCCATTCCCCGCGCCCGGAATCTGCTGCTGCTTAATGAAAAGGGCCACTTTCGGGATGCTACCAAAGAATACGGGCTGGATCAACTGGTCGCCTTCAGCACCGGGGCCAGTTTTGGCGATATCAACGCCGACGGCTGGCCCGACCTGTATGTGGGTAACTATTTCAATGCCTTCTCCGGTACGCTGACCGCCATCAACGACGCAACCATCGTGAGCGCCACCCAAACTGCTAAAGGGTACCTGCTGCTGAACCGGAACGGTAAATCGTTTGAGGATGTCTACGACCGCTACGGCCTGACGCACAGGGGGTTCGGATTTGGTGGGGTCTTTACTGACTACGACAACGATGGCGATCAGGACCTGATCGTGAACCATGATTTTGGCTACAAACGTACGCCCAACCTGTTGCTGGTCAACCAGTACCCGCGTGGTTTGTTCCGGGACGAGGGGCCGCTGGCGAAGCTGGACCTGAAAATAAACTCGATGGGAACCGCCGTCGGCGACATCAACGGCGATGGCTTCTTAGACTATTATTTCACCAACATCCGCTTTAACCGGTTCATGGTCAGTCAGGGGCCGGGCAAGCCGTTTGCGGACAAAACCAACGAACTCGGCCTGAACAACTTCGCCATTAGCTGGGGGGCGAACTTCGCTGATTTTGACCAGGACGGTGACCTCGACCTGTTCGTGGCCAACGGCGACCTAAACCCCAACTGCCAGCCGATGGCCGATTTTTATTTCGAGAACCAGAACGGTCATTTTCAGGATAACGCCCGCGCCTACGGTCTCAATGACTACGGGATTGGCCGGGGTTCGGTGGTCTTCGATCTGGAAAACGACGGCGACCTCGACCTGCTGGTGGTGAATCAAAAACCCGTGCTGAACTACCCGGTGCCTTCGGTGACGCACCTCTACCGGAACGATGCTTCGCAGGGCAACTGGCTAAAAATCAGACTGAAAGGCGTTCAGGCCGAATCGCACGGGCTGGGGTCGCGGGTGGAAGTGGTGGCGGGTGGGCGGCATCAGCTGCGCGAGATCGACGGGGGCGGATCGAGCCATAACTCGCAAAACTCGACCATTGCCCACTTCGGCCTGGGCGCGGCAACAGTTGTTGATTCGGTAGTTATCCGGTGGACGGGTGGCAAGGTGCAGGTGCTGACCAACCCAAAAATCAATACGCTGCTGACCATCACCGAACGGCCCGACGATCCGATCAACTGGCCGCTCTGGACCGGGCTGGTAGCTGGCTTACTCGTGCTGGGCGGGAGCTACCGGTTCTGGCAAAAACATCGGACGAATGCAGTAAGCTGATGATGACCTGTATAAACCGAGGTGACTCTTGAATAAGACTGTCCGACGGGGAAGTGAAAAATGCCATCGACAACCGGTTAGAAAAAACGTTGTGAGCGAGCGGATAAAACTCATTTTTGGCCTTGTTTTCGTGATGCTCACGGTACGTTGCCCCTATCACTTTTTCGGCTGAACAAACCCAATTCGTAAGAAAGAGTCCATCGTCGATATTGTCGGCGAAGCTGCCCGGCTGTACACGGGTCAGGTTATAATTTCGACCCGCAACGGGGCTATACCATGCCCAACTGGCTGATGGGGTGCGATCAACTGTACCGGCTGCGTCCGGTTGTCCATTTTGTTAATCGTCACCATCAGGTAGCCACTCCTGTCTGATGCCTTTACTACATGTCCCATTGGTTGGTTGGTAATGTTGGACCGCTGAGCCAGTGAGGCATATCGGGTGTCGCCTGCATTTTCAGGTTCCCCGGGGCGGGTCGTGAACCAAACCGGCGCATCGTCCCTTATTCCTGTCGACGCCCCGGAGCCGTGGTTTTGGCGGAAACGCCGGGGGACGATACCATGAAAATACGGTTCAACCGACTGCTGATGTTTATCGCGCTACTCGTCGCTGCCCTGGCTGGTGGCGTTTATCTGTTCTTACAACAACCCCAGTTCGGGAAACTACCCTCGGGCGAACGCCTGGAACGCATCGCCAAATCCCCCAACTTTAAAGAGGGCCAGTTCCGGAACAGCCGTTTTACCCCGGATCTGAAAGAAGGGATAGGCTATTGGAAGGTGCTGACCGAGTTCCTGTTTGCCAAAAGCAAACGCAGTAAACCAGCCGACCGGCTGCCCTCCCAAAAAACCAACTTGCTGGCGCTGTCGCCCGATGAGGATGTGTTGGTCTGGTTTGGCCATTCATCGTACTTTTTGCAGGTCGACGGCCGGAAAATACTCGTTGATCCGGTGCTGAGCGGGAACGCGTCGCCGGTTACTTTCACCACAAAGAGCTTTGCCGGGAGCGATGTTTATACCGCGGATGAACTCCCGGAAATCGACTATCTCCTGATCTCCCACGACCACTGGGACCACCTGGATTACGAAACGATGCTAAAGCTAAAAGCCAGGGTAAAACGGGTCATTACCGGGCTGGGCACCGGGGCGCATCTGGAATACTGGGGATTCGACCCCGCCCGAATCAGCGAAAAAGACTGGAATGAGACCGTCGCCCTGGATTCGGGGTTTAGCGTAACCGTCACACCGGCGCGGCATTTTTCGGGTCGGGGGCTGACCCGCAACAAAGCCCTGTGGGTATCGTTCGTGCTGAAAACACCCAACATGAACTTGTTTCTCGGTGGCGATTCCGGGTACGATACCCATTTCGCGGCCATCGGAAACGCCCACGGCCCTTTCGATCTGGCGGTGCTGGAATGCGGTCAATACAACGAATACTGGCCCTACATCCACATGATGCCGGAAGACGTGGTCCGGGCGGCTCAGGACCTGCGGGCAAAACGCCTGATGCCGGTTCACTGGGCTAAATTTGAACTGGCTCTTCACGCCTGGGATGAGCCGATTAGTCGGGTGACCAAAGAAGCCAGCCGACTAAACGTTCTGGTCGTGACACCCCTGATTGGCGAAGCGGTTCGGCTGAAAAACCCACAGGTATTTTCGGCCTGGTGGGAGGGGTTGAATTGAGGTCGGCATCGCTCAGGCTGTTTCGCGCCGTGCCGCAGCGGCTCAGGCCCGAACTGTAGCCACGCCGGGAATGGCTACCGCCTTGAATTTTCGGACGAAAGCCCCGTACGCGATGACAACCAGCACGGTGTACAGCACCGACAGCCCGTAGGCCGAGTAGATAAAAAAGTCGAGGTAGCTGATGGTGGCCTGGCCGAAATTTTTGTAAAGCAACACCCCCACACTGCCTAAGTAGCCGTAAAAATCGGCGAAGGTAACGATGAATCCGACCGTGCTTACGTAGCGGAACGAAGCCACCAACCGTTCGAAATACAACCCGTTGCAGGGAACATAGCCGCCGTATAGTCCCAGCCCGACCAGCGTGTACCACATACCCGGCGTAATGCTGCCCTGCTGGAATAACCACGTACTGATGCCGACTAACAGACCCGACGCGAGCATGATCAGGTTGATGAGCCGGAAGGCCTGAAAATTGTCTTTCACTAACTGCAGGCCACCCATAATGGCCAGAATGCCCACCGCCACCAGCGTTTCGGTCTGGGTGAAAACGGCCGGATTGGTGATGCCGACCGCTTTCAGGATCTCCGGCCCGAAGTTGTCGCGAAAGTCCCGGAAAGCCGATAGCAGTACGTAGGAGAGAATCAGGGGCACGAGACCACCGGCGAAATTTCGGAGAAAAGCCCCCCGTTCGGCCTTGTCCATCGGTTTGCGTTCGGTGCGGAGGGCGCGGTCGGTGTTGGTGGGTGGGGGAAGCAGGGTGAGGGCGTAGAGCGAGACCAGCAGCGGCAGCACGAACAACAATCCCGTCACAAAAGGCAGCCAGAATTCCGACACGCCCCAGTCCCGCCGGATGGTCAGGGCGACGGTTTTGACGAAACCCGACGCAAAAATAAACGATGCCGTCAGGCCCGCCACCAGCGCGTCGGTTTGGCGACGCCCTTCCAGAAAGCCCAGCACCACGCCGTAGACCATGCCCAGCGGCAGACCATTAAGGAACAGAAACACGATATTCCACGGGGCCGGTACCAGCGCAAACCCCAGCAGCGCCAGCAGGGCGACGGCCACAAAAGCCAGGATACTCAGGGCACGGCGACCCGGCAGCATCTCCGAGACGACCTTCACCCCGATGCGTTTGGACAGCGCATAGCCGAACACCTGCGCCGTGACGAGCCATATTTTGTAGTTGATACCGGCGTACGACATCCCCTCGAACGTAACCGCCGTAATGCCTTTGCGCATGGCGTACATGCAGGCATACGTGCAGAAGGCGGCCACGGCTCCGAAAATAACGAAGGTGGTGGGGTGGCGGAGGAAGGCGGGTGATTTGGGCATAATGCGACAGCTCGGTGTTCGTATGGTGCCAACAACAGTCGTTGGGCCAGTCCAAAATACAGAAATTAATCACATTTCAGGCTTACTCTTCTTTCAGGTTTTTTCCTGCGTTTGTTCATCCTCTTTGGCCCGGCGTTTCTGGATGAGTCTGGTGCGGTTTAACTCTTCCGACTGGGATAAGGACTTTATCCGGTCAGTCGAATAGTACGCAGAAAACAAAGCCAGACCGGATTCTTTCCTGTATTCGGAAGTTGACGCCCCCGTTGGCCAGGCTGTCTGCACAACCGATGGTAACCCACCTGATTTTGACTAAACCAAACGGGTATTCGGCTAAATCGACCTCATCACGCCCAGTTACCTTTGTATCAGGAATTTATCAGAAACACATTACGTCAATTTTATAACAACGTTAAATCATGAGAGTATTTGTCACAGGAGCCACTGGCTTCATCGGGTCTGCCATTGTGCAGGAGTTAATGGGTGCCGGTCACCAGGTGTTGGGCCTCGCCCGGTCAGACTCAGCCGCCAACGCGCTTCTGGCAGCGGGTGCTGAGGTGCACAGGGGCGATCTGGAGGATTTAGACAGCCTGCGAAGCGGGGCCGCAGCATCGGACGGCGTGATTCATGCCGGTTTCATCCATGACTTCACCCGGTTTAACGAAGTATGCGAAATAGACCGGGTGGCGATTGAGGCCATCGGCGAAGCACTCGTTGGCTCCGACCGTCCCTTTATCGTTACCTCCGGTGCCGCGCTTGTTGCTTCGGGCCGTTTGGCCACCGAGGCCATGATGCCGGTTCCCGGCAGTCACCCCCGGTTATCGGAAGAGGCAGCGGATGCAGTGGCCGCGCGTGGCGTACGCGTTTCGGTGATACGGCTTTCGCCCTCCGTACACGGCGAAGGCGACCGTCAGGGCTTTGTGCCGATACTGATCAATACGGCACGTTCGACAGGTGTTGCTGCCTATATCGGCGACGGACAAAACCGCTGGAATGCTGTTCACCGGCTGGATGCGGCCCAGTTGTTCAGGCTGGCCCTGGAGAACGCGACAACAGGTGCCCGGTTTCATGGTGTTGCCGAAGAGGAGGTTCCTTTCAAGGCAATTGCCGAAGCGATTGGCCGAAACCTTGCTATACCGGTTGTATCCATATCGCCCGGCGAGGCTGCGGCTCATTTTGGCTGGTTTGCCGGTTTTGCCGGAATAGACTGCCCGGCATCGAGCCAGCAAACCCAGGAACGCCTGAACTGGCATCCGGCGCAGACCACCCTGCTTGATGATATGGAGCGGGGTGGCTATTTTAACGAACAATCTGTTTATTGAGCCATGACCAACGCGCAACCGTACCGGATTAAGTCCATTGCTGACTATCACCAGTGGCTGGGGCTTCCCAAACCCCAGCATCCGTTAATCAGCGTGATCGACTTACAATCATTCAAACGAGCTAACAGGGAGGAGCCGGCTCGGCTGATCTTCGATATTTATTCGGTCTCGATGAAGAAGAATTTCCATGCCAAGATGAAATACGGTCAGCAGCCCCATGATTTTGATGAAGGTACATTATTTTGCATAGCTCCCGGTCAGGTGTTAAGCATCCAGTTTGAAAAAGGGGCCACCCATGAACCGTCGGGATGGATGATCCTGATTCATCCCGATTTTTTGTGGAATACGACGTTGGCAAAAACCATTAAGCAGTATGACTATTTCAGCTATTCGGTTCATGAAGCCCTGTTTCTTTCCGACCGGGAAGAAACCATGATTACGGGCATTGCCCGGTACATGGAGCAGGAATATCATTCCAGTATCGATAAATTCAGCCACAGCGTCATGATCGCCCAACTGGAATTATTGCTGACCTACGCGGATCGGTTTTATCAGCGGCAATTCCTCACCCGGAAAATGTCCAGCCATCAGCTCATCAGCCGCGTAGACGATCTGCTGACGGACTACTTTAACAGCGGGGCTTTGGCCGAACAGGGGTTGCCCACGGTGGGGTATCTGGCTGACCAGGTAAACGTATCACCCGGTTATCTGAGCGAGTTGCTCAAAGCACTGACCGGACGAACTACGCAGCAACACATCCATGATAAGCTGATCTCGACCGCAAAGGAGCAGTTATCCACCACCAACCTATCGGTCAGTGAAATTGCCTATGCCCTGGGGTTTGAACATTTGCCCTCATTCAGCAAATTATTCAAAGCGAAAACGAATCTTTCGCCGTTGGCATTCCGGCAGTCGTTCAATTGACGAAGCCAATGCCGCCGTATCGACAGAGCACGGGCTGCTGGAAATTATTCCGGCAGCCCGTGCTGTTTTTAACGGAGACAAGATGATCACCAGCGTTACGCCACTACCCCGCCAACGCCATTAATTCCCCTTCTTTTTCTTTTTGACGGCTTTTTCCCGTGTTTGCTCATCTTCTTCGGCCCGGCGTTTCTGCATGTTTTCGGTGCGGTCCAGCTCTTCCGATTCGGAGAAGGCTTTCCAGTCGAACTTCTCATCGAACGGGTCGAGGGCTTTTTGCGGGTCGAACAACCGTACGTCGGCGGGAACAGCGCGGTAGGGGGTAAAGTCGGGTTTGTCGGTGAACAGGTCGCTCATGTCCGTTGCCCCGGCATCGTACTGATTCAGGCACGGGATGCCGAGGATGTTCCAGAACGTTTTGAACACGCTGCCGAAACTGTAATGGACGTGGCCGACGTAATCCCGCTTAGTGTACGGCGAAATGGTCAGTATCAGGCTCCGGTGCGCGTCAACGTGGTCGACCCCGCCCTGCGGATCATCTTCGACCACAAAAATAGCCATGTCTTTCCAGTACGGCGTTTTTGACAAAAACTCGATGGTGCGGCCCAGGGCCAGGTCATTGTCGGCCATGTAACTTTCCGTGAACGGAAACCCGGCTTTGGGGCGTGGTCCGGTGCCGTGGTCGTTGGGCAGCATCAGCGTGATGACGGGAGGAAGTGAGCTACCCTTTTTCGTAGGCGAAGGCATCCATTTTTCGTTGAATTCTTTCATGAACACGTCGGCCCGGAACTGATCGGGAATGGCCATGTTGTAGGTCGGAAACGTGCGCGACGACCGGTCGAAGAGCGGGGCCGGGAGGGGGTAGTTGATCGTGTATTTTTCGCCGGTGTATTTCATCGTACTGTCGCTGTAGGCCCCCGCCATCTCGACACCAAAGCCGAAATTGAAAAAGTCTTTTTTCCAGCGTTCGAGGTGCTCCCACATCGACCCGCCTTCGTTGTAATCTTCGGGATAGATAGACCCCGCCGAGCCGTAAAAAGCCAGGTTGCCGGGCGCATTGGACGTGTCGCGCAGGTTGCGTTTGCCGCCGTAAGCGGCCGCCGTACCCGTTTCGACCCACTCGTTGGGATACGTATTTACGAGCCAGCGGTGCCCGTCGGCCGACACGTCGGAGTCGCAGTAGAAGTTGTCAGACATGGCGAAGCGACGGGCCAGTGCGAGGTGATTCGGCATCACGCTGGCGTTCTCAACCACCTGATTACCCCGCCTTGCTTTAACGGTCACCCCTACGCCATACCGGGCCAGCGTCGAATCGCCGTTGCCGTTGGTCATCCTGCCAAATATTTCGTCGTAGGTGCGGTTTTCCTTGGCGATGAAAACGATGTGTTTGATCGGGGACGCTTTCTGCCCCGCAAACGCCGGAATGGGGTTCGTCGTCGGCTTGATCTCCGACACGGGCCGGATGGTGAAATTATTCTGAATAACCTGCTCGGTTTCGGCTTTTAATTGTGTCGTTCCGCCGTCGCGGTCGGTTGGTATGTCCATCACCGATACGGTACCATTCATCAGACTGCCGATGTAGCTCCCTTTTGGTCCGATTGTATAATTCTTACCCCCGTTCGGACCGCTGCCGTAGCCTTTCGCATTGGCCACGATGAGTTTACGGCCGTCGAGACTAACCTTCAGTTTCGAGGGGAACCAGCCCGTCGGGATATGGCCAACAACCGATAACGTCGGCACGTCAATTACACCCACCGCATTAATACCAGCCTCGGCTACGTATAGCCGTTGGGCCGGGCCGCCGTTGCGGGCGGGCGAGAGGGCCAGCCCGAACGGAATTACCCCGCGCAACTTACCGAGTCGCGAATCGGGCGACAGGGCGATATTTTTAACCACTGCACTGGTTTTTACGTCGATCACCGATACGCAGTCGTTGTTGCCGTTGCTGACAAACACGTACTGCTCCGTTGCCACCACTGAATTGGGGCTGCTGCCACCCACCGCCGGAAAGTCTTCGACCAGTTGCCCTACTAAGAAGCCTGTTTTGATCTTAGCCGTAACGGTTGGTTGCTGATCCAGCCGGATGGCCCAGACCGAGAAGGCTTCCGGGGCATTGGGGTCGCCGAGAGCCGGTACGCCTTTATCGGGCATACCCTCCTTCATCTCCTTCGAGCCATACCTGGAAGAGGGGTACTCGTGGGCGGTCTTCTTGAGGTCTTTTTTGTCCAGATCCGTGAAGGTTTTATACTCGAAAACACCCACATTGGCCACGTAGGCCGTTTTTTCGTCCGGCGAAAGCGTAATGCCGAACGGGTAGCGGCCGGTTGGTACGTTGTGCAGAATCTTTTTGGTCGCCATGTCGATCACCAGCATCCGAAAGCCAATCTGATCGACGGCGTAGAGCGTTTTACCGTCCCGCGTCAGGGCCATATCGCCGATGTAGCCGTGCCGGTAATCGTTCGTTGGTGTTTTCATCCCGCAGTTAATGATGTCGCCCGCGTTACCGGTGGTCATGTCGAACGAGAAAATCTTGTTGGTCTCGCCCCCGGCCACGTAAACGGTTTTGCCGTCGGGTGTTACCGCTAAACCCATAAAACAGGCTTCCAGCATACCCGAATTACTTTTGGCACCTTCGGGTATCTGCTTCACGGTCGGATTTTTCCCAAACACATCGCGCAGGATGGAAATGGAAAACGGCGCGGTTCCCGAATTAGCCGTGATGACGGTCTGCCCCGGTCCGCCGTCGCGGTCGGGACTCAAAATCAGGCCATACGGGTGCGGAGCGGTCTGAATCTGCTGACCACGGGGCGTAATGAACCGGCCATTGGGCAGCACTGTCCGGCCCGCTTTGTCGATTTGGTGTACTCGTTGCCCGCTGGGGCCGAGATAACGTACTGGGGCGGGGTGGGCTGCGCAACGGCGTTCAGCGCGAGAAAGACGAGGAGGAAGGTTGGTCGCATGGTGTTTGGGGAGTTGGGGCTGATACCCCCAACCCCCTAAAGGGGGCTTCACGGAATTAGCTACCAGTTTCTAATTCCGTAAAGCCCCCTTCAGGGGTTGGGGTCTATTTTTCCTGTTGCCGGTAATGTTCGGCGCGTTGCTCAGTAGGGTCATCCATTTTTGGCACTCCTGCTTGGGGACCTGCCTGAATTCTGGTCCAGTCGAAGGTCTTTTTATAGTAATCGAGGGCTTTCTGTGGATCGAAAACGCGTTTGTCGGGCAGCACGGCGGTGTACGGCGTAAAGTCGGGTTTATCCGTGAAAAAGTCAGTCAACAGCGAGGCCGTGGCATCGTATTGGTTCACGTACGGCATATTCAGCACGTTGTAAATCACTTTCAGGACCGAGCCAAAGTTGGCGTGCGTATGCGACACGTAGCCCCGTTTGACGTACGGCCCGGCCAGCATCAGCGCCGACCGGTGCGCATCGACGTGATCGACGCCCCCCTGCGGATCGTCCTCGGTGATAATCACCAGCATATTTTTCCAGTATTTTGTGCGGGACAGAAAGTGCAGAATCCGCCCCACGGCCAGGTCATTATCGGCCATGTACGAATGCAGAAACGGGTACCCCGCATCGGGACGCGGCCCGGCCCCGTGGTCGTTGGGCACCTGCATCGTGATGAGTTGGGGTAGCCCCCCGCCCGGATTGCCGGACCGTCCTAAAGGGGGGCTTGGGCTTAACCACTTCTCCGTAAACTCTTGCTCGAACTGATCCATCCGAAACTGATCCGGCACGTTGGTATTGAACCCGGCATAGTGGCGTGACGTATGGTTAAAAACGGCATCGGGCAGCGGAAAGACGACCGGCTGTACGGCCCCGAAATCGGTATGATTCTTTTCTTCCTCTACCCCGGCGTATTCGTTGGCTTCGCCGAAGTTATAGAAACGGATGTGGTTGCGTTCCAGATTTTCCCAGAGGCCGCCAATCTCGTTGTAATCTTCGGGGTCAATGGCACCGGTCGCTTTCGGGAAACGGCGGCCGGGGGCTTTGGAAAACGGTTTGAAGGTACCCGCCGACGACGAATTGGCCTCGACCCATTCGTTGGGAATCGTGCCCATCATCCAGTGGTGGCCGTGAATGCTGGCATCCGAATCGCAATAAAAATTGTCCGAATAGGCCCATTGCCGGGCGATGCGGAGGTGGTTCGGCATCACATCGGCGTGGGTGATGGTGTCGGTTCTGCCCCGCACGGTTACGCCCACACCGAACCGCGCCAGCGTCGCATCACCCCGGCCGGTGGTGAGTTGCCCCAGAATCTCGTCGTACGTCCGGTTCTCCTTCGTAATGTAAACGATGTGCTTTATGGGAGAAGAGCGCAGTTTCGGCAGCGTGGGCATCGGGTTTTTTCCGTCGTCCGTTACGCGCACGTCGCGGAATGTGTTGGCGAGTACCTGTTTGGTGTAAACTGCCAATTGAGCCGCGTCGGGTATGGGGATGGCCTGAAACGTACCCAACTGAATGTCGCCGATGTAGGTGCCCTGTGGTGGTTTTACGAACCCGTTGCCGCCGTTCGGTCCCGCACCGTACCCCCGCGCCGAAGTGACGTACAGGGTTTTCTGATCTGATGACAGGGCGACTTTTGTTGGTCCCCAGCCGGTCGGAATCAGGCCGGTGACTTTTCGGGTAGGAATATCGACCACCGCTACCGCATTGAAGGCCAACAGCGCGACGTACAGCGTTTTTTGATCGTTGGTGAGCGTCAGGCCGAACGGCATCAGGCCCCGGTAGCGGTCGATACGCTTGTCGACTTTCAGCGGAATTGTCCCGGCAATTTTGTGGCCGTTTTTGTAATCCAGAATCGTGATGTTGTCGTTGGTGGCGTTGGACACATAGGCAAACCGGCCCCCAACCGCCACCGAATTGGGCGACGAACCACCCACAACTTTAGCTTCTTCAATCATCGAACCGATCTGCACGCCCGTCTTGATTTTGCTGACGACTTTGTTCGTTGCCAGATCAACCGTCCAGACGCTCATAGCTTCGTCGGTTTCGGGTCCGCCCAACCCCGGAATCCGGCGACCTTCGCGCTCGACACCCTCGCGGGCTTCCTTCGAGAACGTGCCGTAGGGTGGAAATTTGAGCATCATCGTATCCTTATTGGCCTTTGTTACGCCCGGCACCAGCGGGTAGACGAACAGACCCACGTTCGCTACAAAGGCAACCTTACGGTCGGGACTGAGTGACAGACCAAACGGTTGCCGTCCGACTGATATGGATGCGGTTAGTTTTTTGGTCGCCAGGTCAATACGCACCAGCCGGAAATTGCCCCGGTCCAGCACCAGCAGTTCGTTGGTGGCCGGGTTCAGGGTCAGGTCGGCGGTGAAGCTGTCGTCGTAATCAATACCGTTTACCGGTCCGTTCAGTGAGATTTCGTCAGTGACGCTCAGCGTTTTGAGATCGAATACAACCACGCTGCCTTTGTCGCCTTTGCTGAGGTAGGCTGTTTGTGAACCGGCATCAACCGCCACGCCGAGAAAGGAGCCGCCTTTGAGTGGACCACCGGCTTGGTCGCCATAGCGGGGGAGCCGGGTAGGTTGCATCGTAGCTAAGTCAATGACGGTCAGCACCTGATCGTGCAGGGTGAGGGCCGTTTTGCCATTGGGCGAGATCGCCAGTCCGAACGGGTCATTGGCGATGCGGATGGCTTTTCCGGCGGGCGTTACGTAACGGCCGCTCGGCAGCACCGAAACGCCCGCTGTGTCGATTTTGCAGAATTCGGCCCGGCCCGGCACCTGCAGGGTCGTAACCACGCGCGGCTGCGCGACAGCGAGCAGAGGGGATAGAAGCAGAACAGCGAAGAGGAGTCGGCGCATACGTAAACCGGACGGCTGTATCCCAGACGCCCACGTCTGGTTGTAACCGGCAGCTTAGTTACCGAAAAAAACCAGACGTGGGCGTCTGGGATACGAGTCTCCGGCCACTACACCGGGACTGCTTTATGCTGTCCGGCTAAGTGTGTCCGGCATTTGGCTAAATACCAGGCGACGTCCGGCGTTTTCATGCCGGGAACTTTGGCTGCCTCGTCCCATTGCCGCACGCGGAGAATGGCCAGAAAATTTGGGTTACTCTCGAAGGAGCGCGCTTCGTCGTCGGTCATCCGTCCGCCCTGAAACTGTAGGGTTTGACGGCTGGCTTCGGACAGGTTGTTGTAGTAATCCGGGTTTTTGTGGGTCAGGTAACGTTTGGCGTTGACGTGGTTTTCGATCAGTTGCGCCACTTTCTCCGAGAAGCCCCGTTTCCGCAGAAAATCGGCACCGAGCCGCTCGTGATCGACCCGGCCGTAGTTGTCCATAAAATCCTCGGCCGAGTAGGCAGGCAGCAGGTGGCCAATGTCGTGCAGAAAAGCGGCCACCACCGTTTCGGTATCGCCCCCGTTCTGTTCGGCTAAGCGAGCGCACTGGAGCATGTGCGCTTCCTGCGTTACGGGTTCGCCGTAGTAGTCGTCAGCTCCACTCTCGGCAAAGAGCGAATTGATCTCGGTAATGGTCTGGTCGATGGGTGGCATAGGCGGTGGGAGGGGGTAGGAGTTTGTAGTTTTATTAGCCCACGACTTAACCGGGCCGCCGGTGCGGTCGTGGGCTAATAAAACTACAAACTAATTTACTGCAAAATCCACATCACGGCGTTGATGTCGTCGGTGCCGCTGTACTGCGATGTGATGGCCGATTTGTTATTGTCGCCGTTGAACTGACGCTCGGTAGCCGGGTACTGCCACCGCTTCGGAATGCGGGTCGAGTTGCCGGTGCCGGGACCCAACAGGAAAGTTGGTACGCCTGTCCGACGTTGATTATAGAACGCTTCCAGGCCCGAATTCTGCGCCATGGCAATGTACTTCTGGTTCAAAATCTGGGTCAGGCCCGTTGCAGCAGTGGCTAATTTAACCGTGGCTTGGGCGTAATAATCAGTAAAACTGACCGGAACCGTGTAGCTGTTGAAATTTTTGTAGCCACCGTCTGCCGAGAAATAGACCGTATTGTTGCCCTCGGTGAGGCCGTAAAATGACCACGATGCCTTGATCCCGTTTTGGTAGAAGGTCTCCGTAGTACCCGTAGCCCAGCCCCGGTTCAGCCCTTCAGCGATGTTGAACTGCAATTCCGGGTAGCCGATAATTATGTAGGGTTCGGCGGTGTAGGTGCTGTAGTAATGCTTTCGGTTCTGAAACGAGTAACCACCCACGTTGGCTTTGGACGCCATCGTCGACAAATCTTCGCCGGACGACGCGCCGAGGAAGGCATCGAAATCAGTTGGTTTTTTACCGGCCGCTACTAAGGCACCGGCTGGCTCGGCTACCACAAACGTGCGGGGGTCTTTCAGGCTGGTGAGCAGGCCGAGGTAAGTAGCTGCCATATTTTCGCGGGTAGCGTTCTGGCCGAAGTTGTCCGGGTTGCGGCTGTACTTGTTGTAGGTGCTGTTGTACTGATACGCCAGGTTGTCCGACAGGCCGCTCATCAGCGGAAACTTGGTTGGGTTGGCCAGTACCTCAGCGAACTTGGTTTTGATGTTTAGGTCGGTATCTGACTCTTTTTTGCTCAGCGAGACCAGTACCCGCATTTTGTAGCTGTTCACTACTTTCTGCCAGGCCGTCAGGCTGTTGCCGAGGTAAAAGTCGCCGGTCAGGTTCTGGTCGCCTTTGGCAATCAGGGCGGTCAGATCGGTGTTGGCATCGTCGAGCCATTTCAGCACCTGGATATACACCGCTTTCTGGGTGTCGTACTTTGGTGTCAGGTTGTCCAGGCCTTTCAGGGCATCGGTCATGGGCAGGTCGCCCACGCGCCGGGTCATGTTCTCGAAGAAGTAGGCCCGGAAAAACTTACCGAGAGCGGAGTAGGCGTTCACGGTCGGCAAGCCGGTTTTGATGGCTTCATTCTCCATCTGTACCACGTTTTTCAACGTCGTGAAGTTAAGACCCGTCGTGGTCCAGTTGTAGTCGTTGGTCGCGTAATAATCGTAATTGCTGGCGTAGTACTGGTTATACCGCTGCTCGGAACCCCAGGCAGATCCGGTCACGCCGTACATATCGTTCTCGATACCCTGCAAAATCAGTGAGGCTGGTACGCTGGTTGGCCGGTTGGGGTCGGTTGCCAACTCGTCGAAGGGCTTCTCACACGCCGTCAGCGTCAGAGCGAGAGCCAGAATAGGTAAAATGAGTTTGTTCAGTGTCATGGCTTTATGCTGGTTGAAACCCAAACCCCCTGCTCCCCTCCCGAGGGAAAGGAGCAGGGGACAGGCACTTTTTAGAATGTCAGATTCAGGTTAACCCCATACCGGCGCGTGGTCGGTGTTTGCAGACCGGAAATGCCACCGGTCAGGTACTGGTCGATGTCGATGTCGGTACGCTGGGCGAAGTACAGCAGGTTCCGGCCTACCAGTGAGACGCTGGCCTGGCGCAGACCCAACCGGCTGATGAGTGGCGTTGGCAACGAATAACCAATCACGACTTCGCGCAGTTTGGCATACGTCCGGCTGATCAGATAGGACTCCGTTGAACCCATGATCCGGGCGATGTAATCCTGGGCGAAGGTCTTGGCCGTGCTCGGTGAGTAGGTCAGCTCGCCGTAGTTGGTGATTTCGCCCGTTACCGTGTTGTACTTGATAGCCGCACCGCCGTTCACGACCACACCGGGGCCAACGTAAGACTTGATCCCCTGCGCGTCTTGTAGGCGTGCCGTCAGGTAGTCACCCTGGGCGGTTTCCAGGTTGCGGCCCCCCTGATACGTTTTCTGCTTGATATAATCGCCGATTACCCCACCCACGCGGCCGTCGAACTGAAAGCTGAACGTGAAATTCTTGTAGGCAAACCGGTTGTTGATGCCCCATACAAAATCAGGGTTCACATAGCCCAGCAACTGCGAATAAGGATTCACGATAGGCTTGCCACTGGCATCGTTGATAAGCTGCCCGTCGGGGGTACGGATCAGTTTCCGGGCGTAGAACCCGTCCACGCGGTCGCCGATGTTGAGCGAAACGGCACTGCTGCTGCTGCCGACGAAGTAGCTCGACGGATACACGTTTACGCCCCCGTCGGGATATACCGACTGGAGCGTTTCTTTATAGGTAGACCAGTTGGCCAGCACGTCCCAGGTCAGGCCGTTCTGCAACCGCAGGGCCTTGCCCGTCACCGACAGTTCAAGTCCTTTTTTCCGAGTCGTGATCGCGTTCACGAGCCGACCTGTGTAGCCCGATGCTTCCGACTGGTTCAGCCCCACGATACCCGGTCCTTCCGTACTGATGAAATAAGCCGCGTCGAAGGCGATCCGGTTGTTGAGAAAGCGCGCATCGAGACCGAATTCTGCCTGCGATGTAGAGCTTGGCTTCAGGTTGGGGTTGTTCAGCGTGTTGGTGTAGTAGGCACCCGGTTTGTTGTTGTAGATCAGCGGGGTCGAATACACCGCCGAGTTCTGGTAGGTTGGGCCACCGTAGGCTGACTGATACTGTGCGCCGTAGCCAAGCGGGTTACCCGACCCGTTGGTTGGCGTGGCCCCGATGGTCGATTGCGTCAGGGCATCTTTTACGTTGGCGTAGCTGGCCCGCAGTTTCAGGAAGGAAACAGCAGTGGGCAGTTTCACATAATCCGAGATAACCGTACTGGCCGATACCGACGGATAGAAATACGTGTTGTTTGCTTTCGGTAGTGTCGAAAGCTGGTCAACCCGACCGGTCGTGGTCAGCGTAGCCCAGTTACGAAAGCTGAAATCAGCCGAGTAATAGGCCGACCGCACCTGCATGTCCGACGCGAAGCTTGATGCTTGAGCCGCATTCGATGAGTTTGCCAGCGAATATACCCCCGGTACGTTCAGATAATTGGTCGTGGCGTAGTTGGATTTGTAGTTGAAGACCCGCAGTTCGGCCCCGGCCAGTGCATTGACTGAGAAGTCTTTGCTGAACGTTTTGTCGTATTGCAGCAGCACCTGATTGATGTTGTCGCTCAGGTCCCGGCGGTCTTCGCGGTAGTCGCCCCGAGCCTCTTCACGGCCGTAGGTCGTAGCCGAGTAGGGAAACTTCTCATTCCGCAGCAGGTTCCAGGTCGTAAGCTGCGTTTTGCCGGTCAGCGTCAGCGCGTCGGCCAGTTTATAACGCAGCGAGGTGTAGCCGTAGAGGTTGTTCATGTAGTGGCCGCGCGTCCAGTACAGGGCCTGAAACCAGGGGTTGTTGTACCGCTGGTATTCGGCGTAAATCTGTTGCACGCCTTCTTTGCCCGGCTGCCAGATCTGTTTCATGTCGTCGATGTTCCAGTCGGCACCGCCCCAGATCTGCACGTTGTAAATCAGCGAGTTCGGACCGTAAGCCACGTCGGGGATGTTGGGCGTGTACTGCTTGTTGTAGTTGATGTTCGACTCGAACCGCAGCCGGGGGGTGAAATTGAAACCCAGCGACGTGTTGAAGTTCGTCACGTTCAGGCTCGTGTTTGGCACTAAACCCCGCGTGTAGTTCTGCGACAGCGAAAAGCGCAGGTCGTATTTATCGGTCGAAGACGACACCGAGATGTTGTTGTTGGACTGAATCCCGGTCTGGATAAACCGGCTCAGGTTGTCTTTACCACGGGGTATAAACGGCGTGGGCTGGCGGTTGCTGGTAAACGATCCGCCCCAGAACTTGGTCGTGTACGACTGACCGGGATTAACCGGGCTGTCATACTGCGGGATCAACTGGCCGTTTAGTTCGGGACCCCAGATGTCGTAGTCACCGTCGTTGATACCGCCCCCTTTACCGTCGCCGAAGGCATAAATGCCGTATTCGCCGGGACCGAACCGGTCCTGTACTTTGGGGAGGGCCAGAAAGCCGCTTTCGGCCATCTGGCTCGTGTTGATGTTTACCTCGAAGCCGCGCTTGTCTTTCGAGCCGCGCTTGGTCGTGATCAGGATGGCCCCGTTTTTACCCCGGAATCCGTACAGTGCTGAGGCCGAAGCCCCCTTCAGTACGGTGTAGGTCTCGATGTCGTCGTTATTGATATTCCAGGTATCGGAGTTGATCGGAATACCGTCTACCACGAACAGCACATCAGTGTTTCCCCGCAGGGCTACGACCGGTCGGCCCAGTAGCTCGGAACTGGCTCCAATGGTCAGACCGGCTACCTTACCCACCAGCGAGTTGATGGCGTTTGGTTCGCGGGCTTTAATCAGCGTGGTAGCATCCACTGTCTGAATCGACGTACCGACCTTTGCCGCATCTTTCGAGATACCGAGGGCGGTTACTACGACTTCGTTCAGGCTGCGGGTGGCGGCTACCAGCGTAATGTTCACCACTGAACGGCTGCCTACCTGGACCTCTTGACTGTCGTAGCCAATAAAGGAGAACGTCAGTACGGTTGGTCCGCCGTCGCGGTTGCTGTTGGGTACCGAGATGGAGTAGGCGCCATCGGCACTGGTTGTTGTGCCGGTAGTTGTTCCTTTGATAATAATGGATACGCCCGGCATGGGCTGGTTATCATCGCCGGAAATGACCCGGCCCGTCAAGGGGAGTTGCGCCTGAACCTGTAGCGTAAACAGCAGTCCGAAGAGGGGCAGCAACCAGCGGCCCGTCTTCCTGTGCGCCAAATGAAGAGGTAGTGGTATTCTCATCGCTGTGTTTGGGTAGTTGGTTTCACCGCAAAAGTACCCAGGTAGTGTTGCCTCAACGTGTCCTGAGTATTACCAAACCATCACCCCAACACCGCTCAATAAATTCACTTTTAATGGTTTGTTAACAAAGTAGCTGCAAACAAAAATGCCCAACACACGCTTGCGTTGGGCATTTTTGCTGATCTATGATTCGTTGTTTGTCGTTAGCCTTTATTAACGAATCCCGGCGGGGAACCGCACAAACCACGAATGGTCTTACATGTGAGCCGCGACCGGTATGACTACCGTCGTTTCGCCCCAGGCAACGGTCAGGTCGTTGTTGGTTGGGGTGATGGTTAGCTTCTCGACGTTGGCACCTCCGTTTTTGACCGGCACTTTCACGTTCAGAACGTCTTTGTCTTTGACCTTGTCGTAATCATACGCACCCCATTGGCCCAGCGTACTGTTCAGGATAACGCCCCACTCGGTAGCACCGGGAACGGTAAACAGCGTGTACGTACCTGCTTTCACCATTTTGCCGCCAAACATGGCGTCTTTGGCAAACGTGATTTCGGTCGCTTCGTTGGCACCCGTACGCCATTCTTTACCGTACTTCTCCAGACCATTGTCGCCGAACAGCACCCGGCCTTTGCGGGCTGGCTGACCGTAGGCAATTTTAACCATCTTGTTGGGGCTTTCCGCCGTGATACGCGGACTAACGGGGGCTTTTTTGTCCTGCGCCTGCGCCAGCGACGACAGCGCTACGAACAACACGAGGAGAAATGCACTTACTTTTTTCATGGCAGAAAATGTTTTTAGCTCTTTTAGTGACAGTTAACACCGCAAAGTAAACGATATTTTTATGCTCCTGATATAACTATCTATCCTAAAATTGGTATTTTTACTTTCTAATCGTATGCACGCATACTATTTCCAGACCGCTCATTTTCAAAAAACCAATCATGGCTGCCTCCTATTTCAGCAAACGTAACCTGCAATTTCTGCTGCACGAAGTCTTCCACGCCGAAGACCTCACCAAGTACGCGTATTTCGAAGCCCACGACCGCGAAACGTTTAACATGGTGATCGATTCGGTCACGCACATTGCCGATACGCTGGCCTATCCATACGTGAAGGAAGTCGATAAAAACCAGCCGGAACTCAAAGACGGTAAGGTAACGGTACACCCCAAAATCCGCGAACTGCTGCAGGCCCTGGGCGACGCTGGGCTGATCGGTGCCGGTTTTTCGTTCGAGCATGGCGGACAGCAGTTACCGTTGCTCGTAAATTCCTGCATCGGCTACATCCTGATGGCAGCCAACAACGGCATGATGTACAGCGGCCTGACGTCGGGTGCGGCTCACCTCATCACGTCGTTTGGCTCCCCCGAACTCAATGATGCCTACGTCCCGAACATGATGGCCGGAAAATGGCAGGGAACCATGGCCCTGACCGAACCACAGGCCGGGTCATCACTGTCCGACATCACCACGTCGGCTGCCCCGCAAGCCGACGGAAGCTATAAAATCAAGGGGCAAAAGGTATTTATTTCGGCCGGTGACCACGACGGTGCCGACAACATCGTTCACCTGATGCTGGCCCGCATCGAAGGGGCACCCAAAGGCACCAAAGGCATTTCGCTGTTTGTCGTGCCCAAGTACCGGCTCGATGGAACGACCAACGATGTGACGTCGACGGGTATTTACCACAAAATGGGGCAGCACGGCACCCCTGCCATGCACCTGACGATGGGCGAAGCCGACGAGTGCATCGGTTACCTGGTCGGACAGCCGCATCAGGGGTTGCCCTATATGTTCCAGATGATGAACGACGCCCGGATTGGCGTGGGTATGACCGCAGCAGCCATCTCGACGGCGGCCTACCACGCGGCCCTGCAATACGCCAAAGAGCGGCCGCAAAGTCGTCGGCTGAATGAGAAGAGTCGGCTCGATGCCCCGCAGACGGCCATCATCAACCACCCCGACGTGCGGAGGATGCTGCTATTTCAGAAGGCGGTTACCGAAGGGTCGTTGTCGCTGCTGCTCGAAGCCGCCCGGTTGTACGACATCAGTCAGGTAGCGGAAGGGGAGGAGAAGGAAAACGCCTTCCTGATGCTCGATTTGCTGATGCCGATGGCGAAAACCTTCCCGTCGGAGATGGGGGTGCAGTCGGTAAGTCAGAGTGTGCAGACGTTCGGCGGCTACGGTTACACCGAAGATTTTCCGGTGGAGCAGTTGTACCGCGACATTCGCATCACGCCGATTTACGAAGGCACGACCGGTATTCAGGGACAGGATTTGCTGGGCCGCAAGATGACCATGAAAGGCGGCAAGGCTCCGCAGTTGCTCTTCGCCGAAATCAATAAAACCATCGCCGAAGCTTCCACCCATGAAGAGTTGAAACCCTACGCCAACCGGCTGACCGACGAGTTGAACCGGGTACAGGAAGTGATGGCGGTGCTACTGCCCCACGTAATGCAGGGCGACACTGAGCGGTACCTCGCCGATGCAACGCTGTTTCTGGAGATGATGGGTATTGTGGTAGTAGCGTGGCAGTGGCTGAAACAGGCCGTGGTCGCCAAACAAACGCTGCTGACGAAAAATCCGCAGGGCGACGAACTGGCCTTTTACGAAGGGAAGCTGCACACCATGAAGTACTATTTCCACTACGAGGTACCCAAAACACTGGGCCTTGCCGTGCGCCTGAAAGACCCCGAAGTGCTGACAATAGTCACGGAGAAAGAACTGGCGTTGTAGTTCGTGGTTTGTAATTTGTGGTTTGTAGTTCCTGACCGGAGGAACTACAAACCACGAACCACGAACCACAAACCATTTACGCGGGCAGATACACAATAAACGATGCGCCCTCTCCCGGCTGACTGGTGGCCGTAATGGTTCCCTGGTGGTTTTCGGCGACGCGTCGGCAGATGGCTAAGCCCACACCCGTGCCAGGGTACTGATTTTTACCGTGCAGCCGTTGAAAGACCTGAAAAATTCGGTCTAAATATTTCTCGTCGAAACCAATACCGGCGTCCGTTACGGTAACCCGGTGATACATTGGTGCGGCTGTGTTGTTGGTACGGTGTTTCTGTAAGGTTAGCGGAAGTTCATTATCCGGGACTGGCTGACTGCCGATGGTGATGACCGGCACCTGATCCGGTTTGTGGTAACGGAGGGCGTTACTCACCAGGTTTTGAAACAGTTGCCGAAGCTGTCGGCTGTCGCCCGGCAGAGTGGGCAGGTCACCGACGCTGATGGTGGCTTTGGTTTCCTTAATAATCTGCGACAGATCGGTAAATACATCGGCCACTACCCGGTTAAGGCTGATGGGCTGCATGGGTTCGCGGTGGGTGGTAATGCGCGAATACGCCAGCAGGTCTTTGATGAGCACCGACATCCGAAGGGCCGCCGACTCCATCCGAACGATTAAATCCAGCCCGTTCGTGCCCAGTTCGGAGCCATATTGCTGCCGCAACACATCGCCAAAGGCCTGTACTTTGCGCAGGGGTTCCTGCAAATCGTGGGAGGCAATGTAAGCGAACTGCTGTAGATTCTCGTTCGACAGGTTCAGTTCGGCGTTGGTGCGCTCCAGGGCCTGCTGCGACTGCTCGAGCTCGTGCTTGGCTTCGCGCAGGGCTTCATTATCTTTCAGCGTTTGCGAGATAAGTTTTTGCGCGTGGATGTCGACCAGAAAACCGGTCCAGTAGCCCCCATCTGTTTCGGTGGGCTTTACCGGCGTGGCCGACAGCAGGTGCCAGCGGTACAGATCCGTGGCAGCCTCCCGGATGCGAAACTCAATCTGCAAGGCTTTCCCCAGCCGGGCATGGTCGGTCCAGGCGGGCCAGCTCTGCACCCAGTCGGCTTCGTGGATCACTGACTGCCAGCGGGTTTCGTTGAGCAATGTAATGGTTTCGCCCGTGTATTGGCTTAGGCCGTCGTTGGCGTAGCGCAGTTTGCCGGTTTGGTCGGCCGTAAAAATCATCAGCGGCAGCGAATTGGTCAGAATCTGGTAGTTGGCCTCGCTCTCCGTGAGCCGCTCCGCCAGCGTTTGTAGCTGAAAATTACGCTGCTTCAGCTCATCGTAGGGCGAGAGCGGCAACTGTTCGCGAAACTGCTTTCTCCACTGTGCAATCCGGGTTATACTCACCGGGTAAGCCGCCGTCAGGTTCAGGCAAAGTTTGATCTCGACGCCATCGGACTTTTGTTCAAGCGTAGCCTCATCAACCAGCCGCCGGGCGTAGTTCAGGCTATTGGTCAGGGCCTCGGGCGGGTAAAGACCTTTGTGGCTGAGCCGGGCGATCAAACACCAGGGCGACGTATTGCCTTCGGTCAGGCTGAGTACGAGACTGGCCTTGGCTCCATAGGCCAGAACCTGCCGCGATACCTCCGAAATCGCCGTAGCAAAGGTGGTCTGCGTGGCCAGCGAAAAACCAACCAGTTCCGCTAATTTCATGCTCCGCTTGTGGGCCAGAATCAGGTCCATCTCATTATCGAGCGGTACACTCACAATTTCATGCATAACGTCAGGAGTATATTCTGCCTACAACAACCGATACATCGTCTGTCCGGCGGGCCTGATCTTTGTATAAAGCGGCTACCAGCACCGACGGATCGTACTTGAATAAACTGGTATAACTATTAATGTCCCAGCGATTGTTCAGCCCATCGGAGTACAAAATAACGTGCTCACCCGCATCAGCGGCTATCGACTGGTCGACCAGGCGGCTGGGTATGTTGCTGCCAATGATGCCGTTGTGGGACGCATAGCCGGTGGACCCGAGGGCGTGGCTGATCCGAACCGACACGTTGCCAACACCACAGAGTTGCCAGATCCGGGCGGCCCGGTCGTAGACCACTACGGTCCCCACCAGGCCCCGCGTTCCTTTGACGGCTTTGTGGATATCCGTCAGTAAGGCCGCCGGACTAAGCGCGTCGCTTTGCCGAAAAGCACCTACCGCCCGTTGAACCGCTGTTTCAGCCAACGGCCCGTGCCCCAGCCCGTCGCCCAGAAACAGTTTAACATGAGCCGCCGTTTCCACCACCGCATAACCATCACCACAGGCGGTCTCGCCGGGTTTGGGCAAGACCACCGTGCCAATTTCAGTCGTGGGAGCGGGGATGAATAAAGGCTGTTTTTCGGTGAAAATCCGGCACAGAACGATGGTGCCCCAGTCGACAACCGAATAAAGCTGAAACAGATCGGATAAACGATTGATGGCCCCAAGTCCCTGCCCCAGCGTTTGGGTAGTGGACACGCCATCCTGTAACATTCGGGCGGGATCGGCCATACCCGGCCCGTTATCAAGGGCAATTAATTCAAGACCCGGAACGGGTACGGCTCCCCACCGGCTCCCCACCGGCCGCACCAGTAACTCGCCCTGATGCGCGTGTTTAACGAGGTTCGACAGCAGTTCAGCTACGACAATGTCCAGTTCGGCCAGCCGCCGGGGGCTGAAGGGTAGACCCAGTGCCAGTTGATGAATATCGCGCTTGATAGCCGCCCCGAGACTGCGTTCGGTCGCCGGAAAACTGCACTGTGGAAAATCAGCCATGCTGCCAGGTGGTAATGGTTACGGTAGTGCCTTCGCCAACCGTGCTGGTAATGGCAAATTCGCTGACTAACCGACGGGTACCAGGCAGACCGATACCTAATCCCCGGCTTGTTGAAAACCCATCCTGCATTGCCTGATCAATGTCGGCAATACCCGGCCCACGGTCGTCAAACGTCAGCCGGACGCCCGTATCGTGTTCGGTATGCACCAGTTCGAGGGTGACCTCGCCCCCGCCCGCGTATTTGAGCATGTTGCGTCCCAGTTCACTGGCTGCCGTAAACAACTTGGTTCGATTAACTGCGTCTAAACCGGCCAGTACGGCATAGGCTTTGAGCCGATTGCGAAACGGTAAAACATCGGTATCCTGCCGGATAGAAACCCGCTCGGTCATCATCCGTCATCGTCCGGCTGATCGGAGTTTTCGGGGCCGATGCGGTTGG
>JBBQLG010000066.1:0-31273 GCA_038327655.1 Cytophagales bacterium | reverse complement strand
ATTGGGCTTCGTGCGTCCTTCGATAAAATTGGCCAGTTTGCCGACCGTAGGAAACTGGTAGAGTTTGGTCACGGGAACGTCGTAGCCCCGTTCCTGCCGGAGCAGCGAAACGGTTTTTACCGCCAAAAGCGAATTGCCGCCCAATTCAAAAAAGTTGTCGTTAAGGCCTACCCGGCTCACCTGAAGAACCTCTTTCCAAACGGCAATCAGGCTATTCTGAAGGGCATTGCCGGGAGCCACGTAGGCGTTGGTCAGCAAGTTCGACGCATCAGGATTGGGCAGGGCGTTGCGGTCTACTTTACCATTTGAGGTAAGCGGGATGGCCTCCACCGGCATCAGTAGAGCAGGCACCATGTAGTCGGGCAGGCAGGTGTGCAGGAATTGGATGAGGTCGGCCCGGTCCACTACGCCGGTCTGAACCACGTAGCCAACCAGCCGTTTACTGCCCCCGGCATCGTCTTTGGCGACCACGACAGCGTGTTTCACGCCCGGATACCGGAGCATGGCCTGTTCAATCTCACCGAGTTCGATGCGGTAGCCGCGTATTTTAACTTGCTCGTCGATGCGGCCCAGAGACTCCAGACCACCGCCGGGTAACTGCCGGACCAAATCCCCACTGCGGTAAAGCCGTGCTTCCGGTTCGGGGCTGAATGGATGGCGAATAAAGCGTTGAGCAGTGAGTTCGGGCTGGTTCAG
This sequence comes from Cytophagales bacterium, assembly GCA_038327655.1. GTDB lineage: Bacteria > Bacteroidota > Bacteroidia > Cytophagales > Spirosomataceae > JBBQLG01. The sequence continues at coordinate 30,577 of JBBQLG010000066.1, read as the reverse complement.
ATACCCCCGCGCCAAACCCGCCCCGCCGACGTATAGTTCGCCGATTTCACCCGCCGACACTTCGTTTTGGTCAGCATCCAGCACGTAGGTCGTGAGCGTGGGAATGGGTTTGCCAATGGGCGATCCGCGGTCCGGCGATCCGGCAATCCGGCTGGTGGAGTCGTTAAGTTGATCGTCATCCAGAGCCAGGTAGGTCACATGTACAGTCGTCTCGGTGATGCCATACATATTGATAAGCTGACAGTTGGGGTAAGCCTGTTTCCAGGGTTTGAGTTTGGCCGGATTCAGTGCTTCGCCCCCAAAAATTACGTAGCGAACGGCCAGGGCTTCACTGGTCCCAACCATCTGTTCCTGTAGTATATAAAACGCCGATGGGGTCTGATTCAGCACGGTTACACCCTGATCGGCGAGTAGCTTACCGAATAGGCGGGCATCCTGGGCCACCGCTTTGGGAATCACCACCAGGCGACCCCCGAACAGCAGGGCACCGTACATCTCCCAAACCGAAAAATCGAAGCAGAACGAGTGAAACATCGTCCAGACATCACGGGGCCCAAAGTCGAACAGGGGCCTGTCGGTTATAAACAGACGGACCACGTTTTCGTGTTCGATCACCACACCTTTGGGTCTGCCCGTGGAGCCGGAGGTATAGATCACGTAAGCCGCGTTCTGGGGGGTCAGGCCCGTTTGCGGAGCCAGTATTGACTCGTTGCTGATGATTGGCCAGTCGCTGTCGATCCAGACAAGGGTTGATTCAAACTCGACTTCGGTCAGTTTATCGCGGGAGCGATCATCCCCGATCATCAACGAGCCGTTTACGTCTGCAAGGATGTAGCGGATTCGTTCTCCGGGGTAATCGGGGTCAATGGGGACATAGGCACCACCGGCTTTCAGCACACCCAACAAGGCAATAATCATGGCTAAAGAGCGATCCAGGCAAACCGGCACTAATGTCTCCCGACCCACCCCGCACCGGCGTAAATACTGAGCCAACTGGTTCGATTGCTCATCCAGTTCCCGGTACGTTAGCTGCTGATTTTCAAAAACGACAGCAATCGCATCCGGCGTTTTGGCGGCTTGTTCAACCAACAGATCGACCAGGGTTTTGTCTTTCGGATAAGCGACAGACAACGTTGATTTGGTTAAGGACGTTACAGGTAGTGTGTTGCTCATGGGAAAAAGAGTGTAGAAAACGGTATCAATTCATCGTCAAATAGAGCTGTGTCAGGGTGAAACCGGGGCTGCGTTCAGCCAGTCGCTGACGAGATAAGCGTATATCAGTTTGTCCAGCACGACTCCGTCTTTTACGGCCGCTCCCCGCAGCAGGCCCTCGCGTTGAAAGCCCACTTTTTCGAGCACCTTTGTTGAGCCGGTGTTGTGGGCATAAGGCATAGCATAGAGCCGGTTCAGTGTAAATTCGGTGAAGGCATAGTTTGTAATTGCCCGCAGAGCCGCCGTAATGATGCCCTTCCCCCAATGCAACTCACCCAGCCAATACCAGACTTCGGCAGCGTACCGGTCAATGTCATCACCAATACGAAGGCCGATGTTACCCACGGCTTTCCCGCCCACCTCGATGGCGAAATTGATTTCCAGTTCGGGGTCAACTACAAACTGAATCCACCGCTGGGCATCCAGGGGGGTATAGGGGTGCGGAAAGCCGTCCCGCATGTTCAGCCAGATCGCTTTGTTGTTGGCGTGGGTGTGCAGGGTTTCTTCATCACCAAACCGCCAGGAACGTACAATACAAGAACCACAGTCAATGGTCATCGGCAAGTGGTGTTAATACGCCTGAATGCTACTGTTTTGACTCTAAAATGATCATGTCGCAACTTTTTTCACCAGCTTATCTTCGCTATTGAACTGACCCTGATTCTTGTTCTTAACATACGCGTCTAACGCCCGTTTGCCGAACTGATGAAACACTACTGGCGTAACAATGATGTCCAGCAGCGTACTCGACAGCAGCCCGCCCAGAATGACTGTGGCCACCGGATACAGAATCTCCTTGCCTGAAGCCTGCGGGTCGAGGGTGAGCGGAATCAGGGCCAGCGCCGCAACTAAAGCGGTCATCAGCACCGGCACCAGTCGCTCCAGAGAACCCCGGATAATCATGTGTTCGGAAAACGTTTCGCCCTCCTGCTCGATGAGGTGAATGTAGTGCGAAATCATCATAATGCCGTTGCGCGAGGCAATGCCCGTCAGCGTGATGAAACCCACCAGCGTGGCCACCGAAAAGGTGCCCGCTCCGGCGTACCGGCCCGTCAGCATCACCGCCACCACGCTGCCAATGAGGGCCAGCGGCACGTTGAGCATGATTTGCAGCACAATCCGCGCCGATTTGAAATGGCTATACAGCACCAGAAATATGCCCAGTACGGAGAAGATGCTCAATAGCCCAATGAGGCTAGTGGCCTCCTGCTGACTCTCGAACTGCCCGCCGTATTGCACAAAATAACCCGTCGGCAGTTTCACGTTCCGGCCAATGGCGGCTTGTAATTCGTTGACTGTGCTACCTAAATCCCGGCCCTGCACGTTGCACGAAATCACGATTCGGCGCAGGGTATTTTCGTGCGAAATCGAGTTGATTGAACTCGTGTAGCCGATGTCGGCCACCTGCGCCAGGGGAATGGCGTTGCCCTGCGCGTCGCTGATCTGGGCTGACTTGATTTTGTTGAGATCAATGCGCTCGTCGTTCTGCACCCGCAGTAAAATATCGAACGTTTTGGGGCCGTCCAGCACCTGCCCGGTGACTTTGCCGTTGTAAAAAACTTCTAAATTTTCGGCCACTTTACCCGCCTGAATCCCGTAGCGTTGCAGCGCATCGCGCCGGAGTTTGACCAGCAACTGTGGCACCATTACCTGCTTCTCGATCTGCACATCCACCGCGCCCGGCACGGCCAGTATCGTCTGCCGGATTTTCTCGGCGTTGGTTCGCAGGTCGTTCAACTCGTTGCCGAAGAGTTTGATCGCCACCTGCGCCCGCACGCCCGACAATAGGTGATCGAGCCGGTGTGAGATGGGCTGGCCGATGTTGACCGTTACGCCCTGAAGCTGATCCATTTTTTGGCGGATGTCGGACAGAATCGCGGCCCGGCTGCGCCCTGACGGTTTCAGGTCCACCTCAATTTCGGAGTTGGCGGGCGGTTCGGCGTGTTCGTCCAGTTCAGCCCGGCCCGTCCGGCGGCTCACATACTGCACTTCCGGCACGGTCAGCAACAGGTTTTCGCCGATGGTGCCAATCTGGTTCGCTTCGTCAAGCGACGTACCGGCAGGGGTCGAGAAGTTGATTGTGAACGAGCCTTCGTTAAAGGGCGGCAAAAACTCCGTCCCGAAAAACGGCACCAACCCAACCGATACCAGAATCAGCCCGATGGCTGAACCGATGATGAGCCGGGGCCGACGCAAGCCCCAGTGCAACAGCCGGGTATCATGCTTTTTGAGCCAGCGCACCAGGCCGCTGTCGTGTTCGTCGGCTTCCTGAAACGGCGGGGCATTGGGTTCGGTTGCAGCGTTGGCGGGCGGCAGTTGGGGCCGTTTTTTCCAGAATTGCCAACGGGTCGCGCTCGGTTGGATTGGTCGGCTCGGTTTGGCAAGCAGATAACTACAGAGCGCGGGCGTGACGGTCAGCGAAACCACCAGCGAGGCCACAATACTGGTGATGTAGGCAATGCCGAGGGGTGCGAAAATCCGGCCTTCGATCCCCTGCATATAAAATAGGGGGATAAACACCAGCACGACGATAATGGTAGCATAGACAATCGAGTTTCGTACCTCGGCACTGGCGTGATAAATCACCTCCATCGTGGGTTTTGGCTGGGGCAAAGCGCGGTTCTCCCGTAGTCGGCGGAATACGTTTTCCACGTCCACGATGGCATCGTCCACGAGTTCACCGATGGCAATGGCCAACCCACCGAGAGTCAGGGTGTTGATCGAAATGTCGAACGCTTTGAAAATAATCGCCGAAATCACCAGTGATAACGGGATGGCTGTCAGCGTGATAACCGTTGTGCGAAAATTTAGTAGGAACAGAAACAGGATAATCACCACCAGAATAAACCCATCCCGCAGGGCTTCTTCCACGTTCCGCAGCGAGGTCTCGATGAAGTGCCGTTGCTGAAACAGGTTCGGGTTGATTTTTACGTCCGGGGGCAGCGTTTTCTGCAACTCAGCCAAAGCTGCTTCTACCTTCTTGGTTAGCTCAACGGTACTGGCACCGGGCTGTTTTTCGACCGTCAGGATCACGGCGGGTTTGCCGTTCACGCTGGCATCGCCCCGTTTGATGGCCGCCCCGAATTTGACCTCCGCAATCTGCGACAGCAGCACCGGCAGGCCGTTTCGGTTCGCCACCACCGTTCCCGACAAATCGGCCAGCGTCTGCACCCGGCCCACGTTTCGGATGAGGACTTCGGAGCCTTGCCGGTCAAAAAAGCCGCCCGTCGTGTTCTGGTTGGTGCCCTGCATGGCCTGATCCACGTCGTCAATCGTGAGGCCGTACTGCCGGAGTTTGGCCGTGCTGATGAGTACCTGATACTGCCGCCGTTCGCCCCCTATTGGGATCACCTGCGCCACCCCGCCAATGCTCATCAACCGCCGACGGATGGTGAAGTCGGCCAGTGTACGTAAATCAGCCCGGCTGGTGGTATCAGCCGTGAGACCAACCAGCATAATCTGACCCATGACAGAACTGATCGGCCCCATCACGGGGGTGATGCCGGTGGGCAGTTTCACCGTCTGGAGTTTCTCGGCGGTCAGCTGGCGGGCGCGGTAGATGTCGGTGTTCCAGCCAAACTCCACAAAGACCAGCCCCAAACCCGGCGAGGCCACCGACCGCACGATTTCCACCCCCGGCGAGCCGTTGAGAGCCGTTTCGACGGGCAGCACGACCTGCGTTTCCAGTTCTTCGGGGGCTAACCCGTTGGCTTCCAGAAACACCGTCACGCGGGGCCGGTTCAGGTCGGGTAGCACATCTACAGGCAGGTGAATGGCCGTATAAACCCCATAGACCAGCACCAGAGCTGCCACCGACACCACGAACAGCCGGTTGGCCAGCGAGAATTGAATCAGTCGGTTGAGCATCAGGAGGGATTTTTACTGCACTGTCAACACAAAATCGGCGGTGTTGACCTTGCCGCCGACCAGATACTGCACCCAGCCCCGATAAACCCCCGCTTTCTCGAACGTCGTGTGCAGGTCGAACGCGCCGTTTTCGACTTCGGGATGCACGTGCAGGTACTGCTTGTCGTCCACGCCGATGACCACCATATGGGCTTTGGCACCGAGGTAATTATCGAGCGTTGACGCATCGACTTTTTGCCCGTTTTTGGTCAGTACTCCCTGAATGTGAGCCAGTTTGCCGACCATCAGGTTGCCACCTTCCGGTACTAAGGTCAGCGTATAATCGCCATTAATCGAGGTTAGTTTCGGGGTCGAGTAGGTTACGGGCGCGTAGGGTTTGCCCGCCACGTTGAGCTTGATTTTCTCGATCTGGTTGTTGGCCCCGGTCGGGAAATAATCGGCAAACAGCAAATAGTCCCCGCCCTTGTCGAAATGGGTTTCGTTCATGTTAGCCGATTCGGTGTAGGCTTTCCCGGTGGGTAATACAGCAATGTCATAGTTGCCCGATGCCTGATAATCGGGGTGAATGTGGTCAAAATAGGCCAGGTCGGCGGAGACGACGATGAGGTGCATTTTTTTCTCGTGATGCACGTCCAGCGGTACGAGTTCCTTTTCCTTGCCCTTAATGGTCGGCGTGAACGAGAGCAGGGCGGCTTTGCCCGCTTCGACGGTGCCGGGGCTGGCCCTGAACACCATCGTATAGGTGTTGCCGTTCGACTTGCCCGCGTTGTCGTTGTGTTCTAATTTCATGCCGCACTTGGGGCAGATGTCACCTTCCTTACCCGTCACTTCGGGGTGCATCGGGCAGGCGTAGATGTGTGTGCCGCTGTGTTCCATACCGTCGTGTTCCGTCCCGCCTGCGGTGGCGGCATTGGCAACAGGCATCTGTTGATTGACTTCGGTTACGGCTTTGCCGGTGGCCCCGGCTTTGTCGGCTGACTGACAACCGCTGAACACTACACTTGCCGACCAGAAAAAGGCTGCGACGATCACTGAATGCTGAACTGATTTCATGGAAATTGTTGGCGGGTTTCCCCGGTTTGGTTGTTGATTGGTTACTGGTTGAGGTAAATCATTTTGACGGAATAGGTCGCGCTGACCACCACCCGTTCGCCCGCTTCGACCCCGGTCGTGATCTGGGTAAACCGTCCGTCGTCAGCCCCGGTCGTGACATAAACCATGCTGAACACTTCGGGCGCGTCTTTGATAAAAACCACCGGCTTGCCGTTGATTTCGTTCAGCGCACTGTTTGGCACTGTCAGGCCGCGCGTGGTCTGGGCCGACTGCACCCGCAAGGTTACAAACTCCCCGATTTTGAACGTCCCGGCGGCATTGTCCATCTCGAACAGCAGCCGTTGCGACTGGTTGGATGCGTTGATGGTCTGGGCCTGCGAGAGGAGCCGGGCCGGAGCCGATTTTCCCGGATCGTTTGCTCCCTCGGCCCGAAACGATTTTGCTGACCTCACCACCGCCAAGTCGGGGTCGAACACCTGCGCTTCGATATACACCTTGCTCAGGTTGGTGAGGGTAAAAATGGTTTCGCCCACGTTGACCGTCGAGCCGATAGCCGCGTTGAACGGGGCAACAATGCCCGATATGGGGGCTTTGAGGAGAATGGTTCGGGCGCTGCCGCCCCCCGTTTTGGCGATGCTGTTGAACACCCGCAGGTTGGCCTGAGCTTTGCTGAGCCGGGCTTCGGCTTCGGTCACGTCGCGCTTGGCGGCAATGTCGGCGATGGTTTTAATGCGGTCATATTCCTTTTTGGCCGCCTGAAATTCGGCCACGAGGTTATTGCGTTCGGCCTGTAAATTGATCTGGGTGGCGGCATCAATCGTTTGCTCCACCACAGCCAGAGTCTGGCCTTTGCTCACCGACTGCCCCACCCGCACCCGCAGCCCCGTGATACGGCCCACCTGGGGCGACTGTACCACCGCCTGCCCGGTGGATGACGGCAGGATCGTCCCGGCAATTTTGGCAGTTCGGCTCTGATCGCCCGGTTCGAGTGGTTCGGTCAGGATGTTGAAGATGAACTGCGTTTCTTTGGGAATCCCGTACGTGGATGACGTTGCCCCGCCCACAGCCCCGCCGTGATCTTCCCCACCGTGCGCGGTGGCGGGTTGCCAGCGGGCCGTTGGCAGCAGACAGCCCAGCAGCACCAGCCCGGCCACGACCCGCCGGTTCCGAATCCGTAACAACAGGAACATCAGTACCATACCGAGTAGCACCCCGCCCCCGACCAGCGCATAGACCGATTCGTACCAGTGGGCGGCAGTCGGCGCGGGCGCGTCGGCCCCGGCAACGGGCAGTTCCTTGCCAACCTCGATCCCCGACAGCAAAAACAGATCGGCACCGGGTTTGGCGTTCAGGTTCACCGTCAGGCCGTAGGTTTTGTTGGCCAGAAACGTCCCTGTCAGTTCGTAAATCCCCTTGCCGATAACGGCTACCGTAAAGGTCAGTTTGGCATCGTCGGGGCTGGTGATTTGCAGTGTTGCTCCCTCGACGGGGCGGTTGGTGGCGAACTCGTTCAGGTAAAGCCGCAGCTTACCCGCTTCGCCCGCGTCCAGCGGGGGGTAGTGCAGCACAAGTTCGTATTTTTCGGACACGGCCTGACTGGTAAAATACGCCATTGCCTTGCCCGCCGGGGATTTTGCTTCGCCGTGATCTTCGCCCCCGTGTGCAGTGGCGGGCGGGGTGGCGGCTGTCAGACTAAGGCACAGCAGCAGGGCGTTCAGCAGGATATGTTTCATAGTGTGCCGCTTAAATAGTTGATGGTCAGGATTGCCTGGTTGTAGTTGCGGAGGGCATCCAAGTACCGCTGCCGGATGGCGTAGGCGTCGTTGGTGGTGCGGAGAAAACTCACAAAATCGGTCTGGCCGCTGTCCACCAGTCGCCGGGCGGTGTTGATAAGGTCGTCAGCCTGGCGGAGTCCGGTAGTTTCGTAGTAGTCGAGCGATTGGCGGAATTTAAGCAGGTCGCCCTGCGCCTGCTGTATATCGACCGACAGCGTTTGGGCCTGGGCCGCCGTGCGTTGGTGGGCCAGTAACAGCCCCGTTTGGGCGGCCGTGGTACGGCTCCGGTACTGCCCGAACCAGACGGGCAGCGTTAGCCCGAACCGTAGCCGAAGCTGCGTCGGCGTTTCCATTGACCCCTGATTGTAGTAGCCCACTACCACGCCGGGCAGCGACCGGGCGCGTTCCAGCCCGATTTGTTGCTGGCTGATGATCTCGCTCTGCCGCAAAAACGCCAGGGCCGGGTTCTGCCCCAGCGAAACCGAATCGCCGGTCAGGGCCGCGTCGGGCTGGCTGCGTTGCAGGGCCGCTACCCGCACCGGGTCAGTGCGTCCGAACAGGCGTTGCAACTGCCGGGTCAGGGTTAGCACATCAGTTTGAGCCTGAGTTAGTTGATTCCGCACCTCGCCCGCCTGCGATTCGGTGAAGGTTTTGCTGAGGTAATCGATCTGCCCGGCCACGAACTGCCGGTTGGCGATGGTGCGAAGCTGGCTATAGACGCTGTCCTGCAACTGATATTGCTGCCGAACCGCTTCGCCGTATTGCAGGGCCAGATACAGGCTTCTGACCCGAAACCGGATGTCGTTTTCAGTGATTCGTTTTTCGATCAGGACCAGGCCAACCTGCTGCTGCTGAAGCTGATACTGCCGCCTATAGACCGTCGGCAACTGAAACGACTGGTTGACCCCGATGGTATAGAATCCACCCGTTGGGCTGTCGGTAAACACGTCGAGGTTGGGGATGGTGTACACGCCTTTGAGGAGTTGCTGGTTTTGGCGGATGCTCAGATCGGCAGCCCGCAGGCCGGGGCTGTTAGCCAGCACCAACGCTACGGCATCGGCTTCGGACAGGGAAGCCTGCGCCATCGCACCACCGGTCATAAGCCAGCCCAGCAGAATAAAAATCAGTCGGTTCATTCGGAGAATTGACAAGTAATAGCCGGTTGCCGACGCGCTGTTCGGTAATCGTATGGTGGTTAGTGCTTGTGGCCGGTGTGACCGTCGGCGTGCTGGTTCGCTGCCATCAGGTCGAACGAAGCCGAGACTGATTTGCCGCCAACGGTCACGTTCACGATGGCTTTGTGAAAGGCTTTGGTCTTATCGAGCGTCGTCGTCAGTTGCTGCGCCCCGGTTGGGGTCAGTTTGGCGGTTGTCACCTGACCGGCTTCGGTTTGCAGTAGGGCGGTGCCAGTGGTGCCGGTCACGGCCATCGTTTTCTCGTTTTTGTCGAGCAGATAGACCGTCAGCATCCCGGCTTTTTGCAGGAGTTCGAGGTGGTAATCGCCCGACGATTTAACCGCTCCGCCGTGCGGGGAACTATGTTTATGATCGGCTCCCGCGCCGTGCTGGGCCAAAAGGGGCGCGAAACTCAGCAGGACAAAGGCGGCAATCAGCGGGTACGTTTTCATGGTTTCATTGGTTTATCAGTTGAAAAAACGGTCGTTTTTACTACACAATTTCCACTCGGACTATGGACTATTCCCGCGGCATGGCCGAAGCCTTAAATCCAGTCTAACGGATTGCGGTCAGTGGTGGTCTGACCCCGGTAGGCTGCCGGGGTCAGACCCGTCATTTGTTTGAACTGATTGGTCAGGTAAGCCGCGCTGCTATAACCCAAGGTTTGCGCGATTTCGGTGATGGTCAGTTCGTTGTAGCTCAACAGTTCCTTGGCCCGCTCCACCCGCTGCATGATCCAGAACTTCTCGATGGTGAGGTGTTCGGTGCTGGAAAACAGGTGGCTCAGGTGAGCGTAGTCCAGGCCGACCTCCCCGGCGATATAGTCCGAGAGGGTGATGTTCAGGTCGGCCACCCGCCCGCTCTGGATCAGGTCAATGATGAGCGTTTTGACCTGATTCACCAAGCGGGTTGTCCGGTCGGTCAGCAGGGCGAACCCGTGCCGTTCGAGGGCGGATGCCAGCGTTGGCAGGTCAATCGCGTCGCCGGTGATGGGCGGGCCAATCAGCACCCGCCCCAGTTCGACCTGCCCCACCACATAGCCCAACCGCTCCAGTTCGCTTTTGACGACCGTGATGCAGCGGTGGCAGACCATGTTTTTGATGAATACTTCGTGCAGGATCATGTTCGGTTCGGTATCCCCGGAACGAGCTGGTAAGCTCGTTCCGGGGCGTTTTTCGTTAAATCTCCTCCTTCACCGACCCGCACTTCAGCATCTTGTCGCCGTAGTACGGGTTCCGCACTTCTGTTTTGTCACTCAGCCAGTAGGCTCCTTTGCCATCGGCAGCCATCGGACAAAACTGCACGTAGGATTTGCCGGGTTTTGTGGCCTTCACCAGGGCGATCATGGCCGTTGAGAGCGTCTCGAACTGCCCGCGCTGCGTGTCCACGTCGCTGGTTTTGGTGATGCCGGTAGCCGATGTTTTGGCCGTAGTTAAGGCTTTTTTGTCCGTCGCTGACAGGCTGGCCGTCTCAAGGCCGTTGAGGGCGGTCAGCAGCGCAGCGGCTCCCGATTTGGCGTTGGCGGCATCGGTGGCCACCAACGCATCTTTCACACCATAATAAGCGGTCAGGGCCGGGGTCGTCGTTTGGGAGAAAGCCACGAATGAGCTGATTGACAGCAGAAGGGCAAGCCCGGTTAAACGAATTGGTTTCATTTGATTATCAAGAATTTAGTTGGTAAAAATTTACTATTAATCCTGCGGTTGACGACTCGTTTTTCGCGTTCGGCGAAGCCGGGGCGACGAGACGAAAAAGAGCGCGAAACCCGACGAGATGGTGAGCAGACCCAGCACTGAAAAAGCCCGGAGGATGCTGTTATTCAGGTCGTCGCGGCCTTCGTAGTCCATCGTGTGCAGCATCCAGAGCAGATCGAAGATGCGCCAGGCATCGGTTCGTACACTTTGCACCGTCCCCACCTGAGCTGCCACGTAGATTGTAGCGTGGGCCGGTTGCCGGAACGTCACAGCGTAGGCGGGTAGTGGTTTTTCGCGGTATTCGTGGTGGCCGTTGGTGGTGGTCAGGTACTCGACATGGGCCACCTCCGGCGAACCGGCAAACCGATTGATGGCGATGGCCACGGCTTCGGGTTGGGTCAACGGCCCCCGCAACGCTCCCGTCTGGGCATCGGCCAACTGGGTGTGCGCCACCGAATGACCGTTGTGGAGCATTCGGTACGAAAGCTGATAGACTGGCTGACCCAGCACCTCGATCAGTTGTACGCTGCTGACCGAATCCACGCCCTGCCGCGCCAACGCCCCCAGCGGCACCGACGGCGAGGCCAGCGAGAGCGACGCGGCCAGCGAACCGGCGGGCCGTTTGAGGGGATCGCCGTGAATATCGTCGAGCTTCGACCAACTGAAATACAGCCCGCCCAGCGTCCAGAGCAGAAACTGAACGCCGATAAACAGGCCCAGATAGCGGTGTGTTTTGCGAATACGGAGGTGCCAGGTACGGTTCATGGAATCGCGTAGTAAAGAGCCAGTGTGCCAAAGAGGGTATTTACCTGACCCGTTTGTGTTATGTCTTTAAATCCATTGTTGTACAACATATTCGGTATCCGCCCTTGAACGTTAGCTTCCGTCGTACTGAAGCCATCAAAGAGTTGCAGGCTGTAAAACAGCAACCGCATGAAATCATTGGCCGGTTTGCCCCAGTCAGCTACCATCAGCGCACCGCCTGTTGAGAGTACCCGGTGCATTTCCCGGATCGACTGCTCCTTGTCAACATCCGACAGGTGATGCAACAGCAGGCTACAGGTAATGATGTCCATGCTGCCATCGGGATAGGGGAGTGCCGTAGATAGTCCCTGCTCCAGGGTTATAGGCCAGCCTTCGCTAGCCTGTTTGTGTTGGGCAATGGCCAGCGCGGTTTTGTCACCATCCAGTCCAAACACACTGGCATCGACGAACATCCGGTGCAGAAGCAGAGCCTGTGTACCCGTACCGCAGCCAACATCCAGCACGTACCGGGGCTTTCGGTCGCGAATCGGTTGAATGAGTAGCGTCCGAAAACGATTTTCCCGCATGGTCAGGGCCATCACCTGGTCGTAGAACCGGGTAAGTCCATTCCAGCGAAGGGCTGATTTATAGGGTTTTACAGCCGTTTTCATGACCTATTTCATATGCGTATGACCAGCCTGGAAGCAGTGCAGTGCGCAGGCCGAGCCTTTGTAGCTGTCATGGACGTTGCCGATTTTTTGACCCTTCGCGTTGAAGATGTCGCAGGTGTTGTCCGCGTTGTCCTTGACGGTGAACATCAGGTCGCCGTTGGCATCCATGTAGGTGTCGTTGTTCTTGCCGACGCGCCCCATTTTCTTGCCCGTTTTGGCATCCACGAGGTTGCCCTGCCCGTCCACGAAGGCGATCTTTTTGCCTTTCGCATCCATAATCATTTGGTCTTTGGAGACCGTGCCAATCGCCTTGCCGGAATAGTCTTTGATCTGCCCGGTGGCGTTGATGGACATGGGATTTTTATAGTTGGCCGACTGAGCCAGTAGCAACGAAGGCGCGCCCAACAGCAGGGCAAACAGGGCAAAAAACAGCGTTTTGGTTTTCATCGTTTTGTCGAACCGCCGAAGCGGTCATTTACTGGTTTATACTCACTTTCTTTCCCACTCGGCAATTAACTGATTGTTCTGAGCCACGACCTCAGTAAACTTCTTCTCGGCGGCTAATTCCGACGATTTGCGGGCGGCAGCGATGGCCGCTTTGTAGTCGCCCGACCGGGCCAGCAGTTTGGCCTGTACCTGCAAATAATTGAAGGCCGGTTTCAGCGTAGCGGCTTTGGTGGCCCAGGCCAGGGCTTGTTTGGTGTCCTTGCCCGTCTCGAGATAGTATAGCGCGGCCTGAAAAAATACGCCCGGCTGTTCGTCGGTAGCGGTAGCTGTGCGTTGCAGAATCTCTGCCGTAATCCGCTCGTCGGCGTTGCTCACCAATGGAAAATGCACCGATGTATTGGCCCAGGTCAGGTACAGATTCGCCTGATTCTTCACTAATTCCTGCACCTCAATAGTGAACGACTCGTAAAATCGCGCCGACGAATCGGGTTTGACCGTGAACCGAAGTACATCGTTTTTGGCCTCGTAGCCCGCCGTGCCGTGTCCCTCTGTGTAGCTGTTCAGAATCACTGTCCACTCGGTGCGGGTCGGGATCGTGAACAGCGAATAACTACCGGCCGACAGTGGTTTTCCGGCCACCGTCATTGGTTCGGAGATGGTCAGGATCGTGGCATCCGACGCGCCAGTGCGCCACAGTTCGCCATAGGGAACGAGCTTGCCAAAGATCATCCGGCCTTTCACTGCCGGGCGTGAGTACTTGATTGTTAGGTCGGTAAAGCCGATTTTTTGCCTGATCGTGGCCGATGGCGACGGTTCAGGCATACTCAGTTGGGCCCGTGTTGTGTTGCCGGTCAACAGGATGCCCGTCAACGCCACCGCCGACAGCGTTTTTTTCAGGAGTGAAGCCATGATTTTATTGGTTGAGGACAATACCGTTCGGTTTCTTGCCGACAGTAATGTCTTTAGTTTTAGTGCGGTTTTTTACGTCGATCACCGACACCGAAGCCGCTCCCTGATTGGTCACGTAAGCTGTCTGCCCGTCTTTGGTGAAGGTAATGGCGTGGGCATCCAAACCCGTGGTGACTTCGCCCATTTTCATCCAGGCGTTGTTCATCCGCTCGAAGATCACAACCTTCGTTCCCGTTCCAGCCTGGCTCACCCAGAGTTCATTCCGAGTCTGATTATAAGCGGCATAACCGGGCGTAAAGCCCAATTTGACAGTCTCAGTTACGGCCAGCGTCGCCACGTCAATGACGCTGATGCTTTGGCCTTTTTCGTTGTCCACGTACATTTTACCGTCGCTACCCGGCCAGGCTCCCACCGGATCGGCCCCGACCGGGATGGTTTTCACCACTGATTTATCGGCCAGTTTAATTGCCGTTACCGTGTTGTCCATCCCGTTCGCTACAAAAGCGTACTGGCCGTTGGCGGCTATCGTCACTTCGGCGGGTTCCATGCCGACGGCAATGGTTTTTTTCAGGGTCATCGTTGTCGCGTCATATACGAGTACCTGACCGGCCATGTCCATCTGGGAGGTCCAGAGTTCGCTGCCATCGGGCGAAAACACGGCATTGTGGTTCATGATAGGCGTTTGGGTGTTGGTGGCGGTAACGCCCGTTTTGGCATTGACAACCAGCACGCGGCCTTTCATGCCGGCCATGCCGCCGGTGTGTCCCCCGCTCAAATCCATGCCTGGCACCCCCACGCCGAGTTTGGTACCGTCGGGCGAGCGGTAAATATGATGGGGCCACATAATCATATTGTCCATGTTCATGCCCGCCATGTTCGACATCGACGCATCGCCGAAGGAGATCGTTTCAATCACCTGCTGAGTGGCCAGGTCAATGACTGACAGGCTGTTCCCCTCGGCGTTGACGACGTAAGCAGCCGGGTAGGTGATGTTGAGTTCGGGCTGCGCCTTGCTCATGTCCATGTTCATGCAGCCCGACAGGGCGAGAAGGGGCAGCAAAGCCGCCCGTACCAACCGATAGTTCATGGTTGTTTTGATTTGATGAAAAAAATGAAGGGAAATGCCAAAATCCCGCCGACGAAGACGCACGTGGGCATCTGTTAGCGAGAACGGTACGTCAGGAATGGCTCAGATTAGCCAGCTACAGAGGGAAACAAGCCGGAAACGCCCGGATTTAGACGGCGGGTCGTCGGCACGGGCGGGCGTTGGGCAAATGGCCGAAACGGGCCGAAATGGACTTTGTACTCGAAAAAATGAACAGGCAGCCAGCCAGTCCGGTGAGAACCCCGGCAAATGAACCGCATTATCCACCACCGTCGTGCGGCTCACATCCAGATGCGTGTAGGAAACGGTAGTCTTGCAGCAGGGCATCCGTTTCACGTGCTGCCCATCGGACGGGGGAACCGGCGCGTAGTCGGTCTGGCAGGGTTTGACACAACCGCCCTGCGCAACAAGCAGTGTTTTGGAGTGGCCCCGCATCTGGCACCAATGCTCGACCATACCAACTCCGACGCTGCTCAACAGCACCAGCAGGGCCAGTGTGCAGCAGATCAGGCGGGTATGCAGCGGGATTCTCATTGGATGCTTTTTTATAATCGCAAATGTAAAGGTATAATCGGGATATGGGTTTACAGAATTTCGGAGGGGGCTTACAAAATTCGGCGAAATGCCCGACAAACTGAGCCAGCGGTTCGACCCCCGAAATACAATAATTGTCTATCAGCGTTTTACATTCCCATTTGAGATATGGCGACGGTGCCCGGCCGTTTGGTAGTTGCAACCACAATCATCACGATACTTTAATTGGGCAGGGCAAGGGGGCTGACTCAGTCCAACTGTCCACTCTGACGGGTAACCGGTTGTTGGTAGCTCACCCTGGCCGGTTCATAATAGGTCCGAACAGTGCCATAGCGAAAGGTCAATCGGATAGAGGGACAGTATAGTAGTGAGCCACTTCACAGTCGCAAGGATAAGGCTTAGCGAATGCAACAGGTAGTCATATACCGGCCAATAATTTTGGATTATCTTTGGTTGTCCCTATCCTAATGACCATATGCCCTTACTGACTCCCCGCGATGACTATGACCAGTCCTCAGTATTCACGCCTGAAAACCTGTTGCGCGAAGCCCGGCGGCAGAAAAACATTCCTTTAGTCGATGTGCCGCCTATGTGCATGCTTGACCCGGATGGTGATCTGGTCGCTTATCTGCTGAAACAGGGGAAAGCATCCCGGCATCCGGGCTGGGCTTGTTACCACACGACCCTCTACACGTTTACGCACCGGGGTGTTTCTTTCGGCATTATCGGGTGCGCAGTGGGTGCATCGTTTGCGGTGCTGGTCGCCGAAGAACTATTTGCCAGCGGGTGCCAATTAGTCATCAGTGTTACGTCGGCGGGGATTATTATTCCCTCATCGGAGCAGACTCAGTTCATCCTCATCGAGCGGAGTATCCGCGATGAAGGAACGAGTTATCATTACCTGCCCCCCGACGAAATAGCTTCGATCCGCCCCGAACTGCTCGATCAGTTACTGCTGTCCTATCCCACTTGGCCACTGCCTGTTACTCTCGGTACGAGTTGGACTACCGATGCCCCGTTTCGGGAAACATCGGTAGCTATTGCCCGCGCTCAGTCGCAAAACGCAACTTGCGTCGAAATGGAATCGGCGGCTCTATACGCGTTTGCTACAGCGCGAAACAAGTCGGTAATCTGCTATGCCCATCTGACCAACACGATGGCTCAGACCGAGGGTGATTTTGAGAAAGGGGAAGAAATGGGCAGTCTTGACACCTTGGAGTTGATTTACTACACGGCCAACGGGTTAACTGCCTAAACCCATTTTTGCAATAGAGAGCGTAAGCTGCTGGTCAAGGTAATTCATTCCGTTGAAACTGGCAGAACGTAAACGTTTGTACACTTCCGGTCGGCGTTTGATGATCAGCTTCTTCGCAGTGAAGTTTAGTAAAACGGTTCGCAAACTGACTGGCGAGCGTTATGGGTGAATACTGACGTACCGTCAAGCCACTACACTGACTTGGCCCTCGATCCGAAAACGTACCAACCGTCAGAAAACCACCAGGTATAACACTTTGCTCAGCATTGGCTAAGTAGGCATTGATCTGTGGTTCATGTGTCAGAAAGTGAAAGGTTGCCCGGTCGTGCCAGATATGAAATGGTTCTTCGGGCTGAAAGGTTGTCACATCCGAAATAACCCAGCGCACCCGTCTGGCTCGATTGCCCAGGCGCTGTTGTGCTCTGGCTAAGGCTTCCACCGAAATATCAAGCACGGTCAGGTTCTGATAACCCAGTGTCAACAGGGCATCGACTAAACGACTCTCACCTCCACCTACGTCAATGATACGGGCCATTTTTGATAGGGAGAAGGATTCAATGGTCGAGACGGAGCGGTGCGGGTAGGTTTCGTACCAGCTTACGTCAGTTTCGGCTTTCGAACTGTACACCTTATTCCAGTGCTGTTGATCAACGGAGTCGTCCATATTGCTAAACAAGCATTAAACAAGTGGTTTTAGCAGCACGATCCTGTTCTTGACGAATTCCGAAATCTATTGATAATGAATATGTTAATTTCATCTTTTGGATCGGCTTATTGCCTTTTTTGAAATGCCCACCAGCGTTTATTAGAGAAAATATCCGCTAAATTTGCCTGTAGCCTATTTAACCCTGAGGAGATGCAATAGATTTTGCAAACGCCATCGATTTGCTTTAAAAAGCTGATTTTTAGCATGTTAAAAAAAATAGTGTTATTCTTTTTGTTCCAAACTCTCCAAATCGTGGATGAATTTATCAAAGAGAGCTAATTTCTTGCGATCTACCAGACCTAACTCTTTACGAAGATTGAGGACATCGCTCAGCATCATTGGCGCAAATTCAGTGTCTCTGGAATCAGGATTCATCAACCATTCAAAATTGAGATGATACTGTTGGTAGTAGTAATGACAGACCTGCAATACCATTGATATAGATGAGCTTAAGTCATTTTCTATCCGATAAATGAGGTTTTGCGTTGTGCCAATCTGATCGGCAACCTCCTGTTGGCTCAGGCCGATAAACTTTCTGAATGTAGCCAGCCGCTGACCGATCAGCGTAGCGTGAGCTTGGGTTACTTGCTCCAGTGTATTCATAAACATTGAGTGAATTACGACTCTTCCAGTTTCTTTATTTTCTCCAACGTTCTGGCCACTTCAGTATTGCTATAAAAAACCTCCTCCAGAAATTCACGCATATTCTTTCCCAAGAGGGCTGACACCATCTTCAGGTCCCGATGCATATAGGGTTCCAGTAGCATCGTCTTATACTCGTTCGGGTTCGTTTTTTCTTCTCGCCTGACCTTCGATTTAGGTCGGCCAGGACCTTTGCTTACTTCGGGTTCGATACTCATAATTTCCGTGCATTTATAGATACTGTGCATTATTGGCAAATGTAGTAAATAGTTCGTTGAAGGCAATTATAGCCAGCCCCCGCGCTGGCACCAACTCTCGCTCCTATGGGTGCTCAAGTCCGTGCCAGCGCAAAAATGCACCGGGTCGTACCTCCCCCGTGCTAACTTGGAATGAGTTGTATGTGCCTGTTAAGAATATACTTAGGTAGGTAAGTTACCAATGCTAAGCAGCCAGAAAAACAAAAGGGCCAAAGGGAAACAAAGAGCGATTTATGGCAAAATAAGTGCAAAAATAATTAAAGTGCATTGTATTTATTAGTGCTTTATATTATCTTTACAGAGTAATCAATGATACAGAAAAGCACATGGAAATTTTCAGCCAACACAAGACCGAGCAACTAGCCGACGACCCCAAGCGGGAGACGGTTAGCCAATCCGAAACGCGCCCTAACTGGCATAATTATGAGGTACGCGGAACGCTTGACCCAACAATTCAAGCCCTGTTTATGCCATCGGTAGAGGAGTTTGTAAATGATTGCCAATTCTAACCCCTTCGGCCATGACGACGACAATAACGCTGGAACTCGAATTGGAGATTGTGTTTAGCCACACACCCGGAACCCCTGCCGATTATTGGCATCCCGGCGACCCCGCCGAAGTGGATGTTAAGGCGGTCAAATTCGGCACTCAACTAATTCCCCTCAATTGTTTTAGCAGCGACGAACAGGAAGCTATTCAGGAAGCCGCTCTAACCGAAGCCGAAGAGTACGAACCGGATTACAACTAACAAGATAAACGGCCCGGTGGGACAACTACCGGGCCAATAGTTCACCTTACAAAACAACTCAATGCCATGAAAGCAAACCGCAAGAACGAGCAAAGCAAAAACACCCCCGCAGTAGCAGTAAACAATCAAACCAACCAATCCGAACCGATGGAGACGACAACCGCCCCCGCCCTGACCGCCGAGGTCGCCGAAGTAGAAACCGCCCCTACCCTGCAAGCATCGGAGAAAGTACACCCGCTTACGGGCGAGGTGGTCAGTAACGGGAACGCCCGCCGATACAAGTATCTGGAAGGCCACCCCCGCCAATACCGTTTTGACGCGAAAGAAGGCGTTTTTAATATCAACGGCTTGGATAAAATTGGCCGAACGCTCACGTTTCAGCCGTTGGCGTGGCGGATTTTTCGGGATAATATCCTGAATATGGGGACAAAAAATTGGGCTGAGATTTTTTTTATCGACGCGAAGAACTGCGTTTCGGCGGTACTCTTTCACGGGTATTCGGTAGATAATATTTTCCGTCTGATTGAGCCACTTTATTACGACGACAAAACCCTTGCCGATGTGGTAATTACAGCCACCGCCGAGAAGAAGGAAAACAACAAAATTCAGCCTAAAGGGACGTACTACATTAGTAGTTTCAGCTACCAGTTTGGTGATCCTGAACACACCCACGAACTAAAAGGGTTTGCCGAGAGCCGCCGACTTTTCCGGCAGGAAACCCTTACCGATGTGGCCGATGTGAAAACGTCGTACAACTTCTATAACCCGTTTGCCGAGGGCAATAACGACGAGGAAGAAACGGCCTTACTCACCAAGTAAACAGGAAGGGCGGAACGGTTCGCCGGTCAGGTTACAGCGAAAAGGCCAGCCGTTCGGCCCCTCTCCTACTCTTGCACGATGTACGAATTTCAGACGATAGATGGGCAGAGGTTCAATACTTTGTTCAGCCCGCGAGAGATAACCCCTATGTGGTGTTTCGACGCTTACGACGAGGACGGTAACAGCCACGTCATTCTAACCAAAGAGACCAATTTTAAAACCTTTCAATTTAATCAATGATATGAGTAAGCCGAACGCAGCCCGACCTGTAAAAGTAATTAGCATTGACCCCGCCCGGCAGGTAGTGGAAGAAGTTGAACTCGACGTAAACAACCTACGCGTCTTGTACAAACACATTGGGTGTCAGTGTATCGACGTAGTTTGCCGCCAGCCTAACGGCGATGCGCTGACGGTGAACGATGAAGCCCTATTAGTGGAACCGCAGCCGCCAGCCTTCAAGTTTGAAGGATTCAACGGCAGAATTCACGGTATCGCTATTGTGTCCGGTTCTACTAAAAGCGGGAAGAGTATAGCCCCTATTATGACGGTGGAAGAGGTACGTAACAGAGTACGATTCATTGGAGACGTATATACAGAACCGTTTTTGGTGTTTATGTCTTTTGCTTGACCGTAGTCACGGGTAGCCGGGCGGCTGGGGCCGGGGTACTTTCCCCGGCACCCCGCCGTTCCAGCCCATACCCATTTAACCCTTCTTTTTCCCCTCTGGCCTTTACAAGCATGGATTACCGACAACTTAACCGAATTGCTAACAGCGACCTG
Source organism: Cytophagales bacterium (assembly GCA_038327655.1). GTDB lineage: Bacteria > Bacteroidota > Bacteroidia > Cytophagales > Spirosomataceae > JBBQLG01. The sequence goes on along the minus strand of JBBQLG010000066.1, from coordinate 10,184 downwards.
ACCGAACTTAAAAATCATCTGTTGGGCTACCCGCAGCGTTCATATAGTCAGGCGCAGGAGTTTGGCACCCGATTTCACGAGTTACTTTTGCTGGATACCGAAACGACCCCTACGGGTAAAGGAGCCACTGCCACCAGGCGAATGCTGGACGTGTTACGAGCCGACCCGTTTTTCAGCCACCTTGTGGTAACGGCTGACATCGAAACAGCGCAATTTTGGGACGACGAACTAACCGGATTACCCTGCAAAGCCCGGCTTGATTTGAAGTTGCCCGATGAGGGCTTGATTGTGGATGTGAAAACGACCTCTGCCCGTACTCAAAGCGAGTTTGAACAAACCTGCTACCGCTACGAATACGACCGACAGGCCGCATACTATCTCGACGGTTGCCGCCAGGCCGGTGAGTGTGCCGACCGATTTATTCTGTTAGGCATTCAGAAGCAGAAACCGCATAATCTATATGTCTTGGAAGTACTGGCCGATAGTATTTTTATGGACGAAGGCCGACGTAAGTACCGCCGTTTGCTCCGCTCGTGGCAGGAAGTGGGCTATCGCCCATCATCATGGGCAGACTAATTTTGGGGTAACTTTGGAAAGGGCTGTTTTCAGCTTTATTATCATTGATTACACGACACCCCGCCGACAAGTGTCGGCGGGGTGTTTTTTGTGTTTGTGAAACGACATTTTTTTTCTTGAGATAATTTGGCTTAATTAGCAGTTATCATTGAATTAAAGCTATTTACTCTAACCAAGATGCTCTTAATATCCGCAGAAATAGGCCCATTTCGGTCTGTAGATAGAACCCAAACCGCTCAAGTAGATGATAAAGTGACGGCTTTTGTTGGAATGAACGAGGCAGGGAAAACTGTTTTTTGAAAGCCCTCGAAAAATCAAGAGATGCGCTGGGAATAGCAAAATTTGATCATGTAGACGACTACCCCCGTAAAGACTTGATGACTTATCAACGGCAACATTTGTTAAATCCGGATAAGGTAACTATACTGACTTACAAATTAAGTAATGAAGAAATAGATGAATTAAACCAAACACTCAAAACAGAAATACCGTTAGATTTTATATTCTCTGTCCAGCATTATTACGATAATAAAACAACAACTAGTATTAAAGTTGAGGAGACTTCTGTCATTAGATATATTATTGAAGAAGCAAACTTAAGTACTGATTCTAATACTGCTATAAAGACAGCAAGTTCATTACGAAAAGTAGTTGAAATATTAAGTCAACTAAGTTTGCCCGAAAACGATGCTGCTTTTTTAGTTAAATTACAGGCCCGCGTCGAAAGCACAACATGGGATTCAGTTATACAATTTGAAGTATGGGATAAAATCAAAGCCAGAATCCCTAAATTTTTGTACTTCGGTGAATATGAAATGTTGCCGAGTAAAGCTAACCTCCAAGATTTATCTACGCGTTCAAAGCAAGCAAAATCACTTACGAATGAGGATCTCGCAATCATGGCTTTACTTCGTATGGCTAATGTATCTGTTGATGACTTTAATAGCCCAGCTGGATATGAATCACTGAAAGCTCAGATTGAGGGCGTGTCTATTGCGTTGACGGATCAAATAACGGCATTTTGGAAGCAAAATGAGGATTTAGAAGTGGAGATTGACATAAAAGCTGACTCCAAAGATTCAGCCCCATTCAATACAGGTCCGAATCTGTACTTACGAATAAAAAATAGACGACATCGTGTTAGCACTCCATTTAGACAGCGTAGCCGTGGGTTCATCTGGTTTTTCAGCTTTTTAGTATGGTTTAACGACGTTAAAAATCAGATGGGAAGTGTGGGTGATATCAGTGAACTTATTCTGCTATTAGACGAGCCAGGGTTGAGTCTACACGCCCTTGCCCAAGAGGATTTGCTGAGGTATATTGACGATTTGTCAGATCGGCATCAGGTATTGTACACTACGCACTCTCCTTTCATGATTCACTCAGACAGACTTCACCAGGTGAGATTAGTCGAAGATAAAATCCAAATCGGTACTACTATTACTGATAACATATTAGGGTCGGATCCAAGGACAATATTTCCCCTACAGGCAGCTTTAGGATATACTATTGCTCAAAATTTATTTATCTCCGAATGTAATCTATTGGTCGAAGGACCTTCGGACTTAATATATCTTAAGGGAGTCTCAGAATTCTTAGAGAGAAGCGGAAGAGTAGGTCTTAATGAAAATATTACAATTGTACCTGTGGGAGGGTTGGATAAAGTTGCTACATTTATTTCCTTGTTAGGTGCTAATGGCTTGAAGCTAGCTGTTTTATACGATGATAATGGGAAACCCGAGCAGCGGTTAATAGATATGGTTAAGCACAAAATTATCATACCTAAGCGGTTGTTAAGCGTAGCCCAATTTCGGGAACAAACTGGTTCAGACGACAAAAAATCTGCTGATATTGAAGATGTCTTCTCGATAAGTTTTTACATTGACTATTTCAACAAAACATTTGCCCACCATCTTGGAGATTCAGTGATTAATGAAGAAATTCTTCCGCCAGGAGACAGAATAGTTGAACGTATCGAGCGGTATTTAAAAATTCAGAATATCGAACTAAGACCTACTGGAGGATTTAATCACTATGCAGTAGCATCTAAGTTTGCTAGTACCCCTCCTACTGCCCTTGACAACGGTACCCTAGATCGCTTTGAAAAGCTATTTACTACCATTAATGGGCTTTATAAATAAGGAAAGGACCCCATAATTTACGTATGAAGCCTTTGCCTTCTTACAACGACCTCGCTTTCATAATCACCCGGTTATTCACCGTAAAGGCCATTTGCCGCCCGCCGTTCTGTTCGCCCGTTTGTATCTGCAAGACCTTGTCGGTGGGGATGGTGAACCTCTTGAAGGCATAGACTTTCTCAATCTGCGAATGGCCTTTTACGGTGCGGATCGGGTCGTTGTGGACGTAGATTGGGCGGACTTCGATTTCCTGATGGGAGGCTTCTTTCGCAACGGTTTTATCGACGACGAAGAAACGGACAAAATCAAGGTCGTAGTTGAGGTTTGAGCGGTTGTGGAAGGCCACCCGGTAGTACAGTACATTGTCGCTTACGTACATTCCTTTCAACTGTACGGCCATTTTATCCCCTTTTGCCCCTATTCGCCGGAATCGCCGGGTTTTGTGTAAAATTAGGTCGCTGGCCACTGCCATCTCCGATTGAGAAGCCGCTGCCCCCGCGAAATGTACAGAGCCACTCCCTGTATCCTGGGTGGTGCTGGTAGCAGGCTGACCCGTTGCGGCTAAGTTGAGGGCCAGCGCGACCGGGCTTTCGTTGTAACTCACCACAAAACTGTAAAATTTACCATCGGCCGTGATGACCGAAAAATTCGTTTCGTTAAAACCAATCTGGTTAGCTTTAACCTTCAGGACATTCTCTACATCGGCAGCTTTGTCGGCGATGATGTCGCGGCTGCCCAAATCTACGGAGCGCACCGGAGCCGGAAAGATGATAGAAACTGTTTTATTAAACGCCAGCTCGACCGGAAACGACCGGATGGTCTGAGCCGTTGGGGCAACCATTTCGGGGATGGCCGGACTTCTATCCGATGCGGTTAGCGGTAATTGCGTCAACGTAGCCGATGTACTGACCGGCGCGATTTGATTTGTTTCGGTTACACTAGTCAGGGATATGGGAACGATTGCCGAGTTTTTCGGAACCGAGGAGGACAATGTAGCCGACCGGCTCAAGTGGTGTTTGTAGGAGGTATGGGCCGCGCGCTTTTGTGCGTAAAGCGTTGCGGATGTTGTAATCAGCAATAAAAGAACAAGTAGCTTTTTCATCGATAAGTATTTTAGTAAAACTGTATTTTAGTACTACTGAACTATAATTCAGCGCAGTAATACGTAGTAATTGCCTTTCAGAGTAGCTTTCTGGAGTTGAGCCTTCCGCTGGAATAAGTTCTGTACCCCCCGAACTCCCGCTTGAGCCGCCGAAGCAGTCGCAGCCTGCCCAAGGTTGCTGCCCGATGCGGTGCTGATATTGACCCCGCCAATAGCCTGAGCCGTAGCCTGCCGCCCTTCCTGTACGCCAACAACCTTTGGAACATAAATACCCGGTAGTCCATCCATGTCATACACCGATAGCTTGATGGGATAAATCCGGTCGTGAAGCTGCACAGACGTGATTTGTACGGCTACCCGCTCGGAGCCAAAGTTGCCGACTCCATACACCAGCGTCCCGCGCGGGATAATGATATTCTGAATAGTCATATCGTCGAGGAGCCGCAGTTGCACCCGCCCACCGCTTAGTACCGTTTGGTTTTGGTTGATAACCGCCCGGAAGGTTCCGTTGATGGCTTCGTCCCGAATCTCACCTTCCTGACGGGTCTCCTGAGAAAACAGGCCGTAGAAGCCATTCCGCGACCGATCAATGCCATCCAGCCCACTGACGACATCCGCCTGACCCAACTTGCGGGGTTTCAGTTCGGCCTCCTGCCGGACAGCGGCTTTGGCTTCTTTATCGCGTTTGTATTCTTCCAGCAGTGTTTTTAGTCGGTTGAGATCCTGGGCTTTTTTGTACTGCACGGCGGGCGATGCCGTTGGCATATCGTCATCGTCACGGCTCACCGACCGATTACGGGATGGAGATGGAATCTCGCCCGAACGCGATAAATCAGGCTCGTAGTACTCACTTAGTGCTTTAAATTCTTCGTCAGAAGGAGTATTCTTGCGATACATATACCGATCAAGCGATCCCGGCACGGATGCCTCAGGGCGTGAGTGTGCTTGCGTAGTAGTCTGTTGACTAGCCGAACCACTGCCGCTATTTGTAAAGCCAGGTAAAGCCATTGAGGGTGAAACTGCCGAGCCGTTAGGGGATTGCATTCTTATCCCGGCCGATGTAAGTGACGAAGGCCCATCGGCTCCCGGCAAAGGCATCGGAACAGATTCACGCGCATGAACCAGTAAATCTAATTTGGATTGCTCCGGCGACCCATTTGGAATCGAATCAACTACAGCCGAGGGAATGGTTGTGTTGAGGTTATTGGCTTCAAGCGGTTCTACATCCCGATTCTTGAAAAGGTGAATCAAAAAAGCGGCAATTGAAAAGAGAAACAGGCCAAGAGCCAGCAGGAACCGCTGATCGGAAAAGAGTTCACGGACGTTGCGCTTGTGCAGATTTTGGGTGAGGGTTGCCATAGTCAATGGATTTCGTATTGGTTGCGTTGAAGGTATAGCGGTGTAGCCTGGCGAAGCGGATACTACCGGCCAGCAGGCCGAGCAGTACGATACCGCTAAGTACCAGAGCCAGCCGCCGTTGAATTAGGGGTTGCCGTTCCCATGTCCGAAACCATCGCAGCAACCACCGGGCTAATGGCCACCAGATGCGCCGGATTAGTAGCCTTAATTGAGGTGTCAATTGCTCCATATCAATCGCGGGTGATGGTTTCGAGGTCGCGGTTTTCGATTACTTTCAGCCGCTCGATCATGAACCCGTGTGAATTATTGTCGGAGCGGTCAATATCAATCAGGTTACATTCTGTTACGAGTCGGCGGGTCGTAATTGTGTTAGCCCGTACCAGCAACTGCCGGGCGTAAGTGTGAACCGTAAAGGGTGATTGACTACCCGTCAGGGCAATCGAATCCACTTCAACTTTTTGGATCACGTTGCCCTGAATCAGTTGAGAAAAATAGCCTTTTTCCCGTAGGTCAGCGTAGAGCCGCATCACCGAAGCATCGCCGTAGTAAGCGGCTTCGCGGATGTGCGCATCGATGGCTGTCTCGTCAGGGTCGAGGTTGAAGAACAGCCGGTGGAAAGCCCGAATATGGTCTTTGGCTTCGGCTTGTCGATTCACGTTCATATCCTGAGCTAAGGCCAGCGTAAGCGATTTGCCACCGTCGAGAATATAAATTTTTTCCCGGCTTTTTGCGACAGCGTCGAAGGCCCACCAGGCCACACCCGCAGCGAAGGCTATTGCCAGCATAATGACCCCGACAGCCATAGTGCGAACTAATCGGAACGAATCTTCTAAGTTTGTCAGGTATCGAAATGGTGTTGTATTACGGTTTGCGTTCATAAAGCGAATCGTTTAGTAGTTAGCGAATAGCCCGCTGGAAGCGGCCCGAAAGATTGCCCAGAACAGCCCCCGAAGCCGCACTGCCCGTGTTGACTACCGTGCTGCCCGCCGAGGCAATCGGTTGAATAGCAGAACCCGCTCCGCTGCCTACGCCCGCTGATTCGAGAATCCAACCCGTCACTTTGGGTACTAGCAAATAGCCGACGGTGCCAATAACGTAAAAAACAATCATGGTAAAATCGGTGCCGACCGTGGCCTCCGGAGCGGTATTCTGCAACTGAGCAATATCAATTTTGAGCATTGTGATATGGACTTGTTCAATGATGCCCCCGAAAATGTTGGCAACAGGTATCCATAATAGTACATGGATAACCCGTGTAAACCAGGTAGCCAGTGAACCAAAAAACCAGTCGAAACAAGCCAGCCCGAAAGTCAATGGCCCGACGATGAAAAGAATCAGCAGGAAAAATGTCTGGATAACTTTCAGGCCGGTGGCCGCAGCGGTGTACAACATTTCTGACACCCACCGGATCATTTCGTCGAACCATACGCTCATGCCGTACTGCATGGCGTTGGCCGCCAGCCGACCGAGGGCTACACCGGGAATAATCTTCTGGGCTGTAGCTAGCCAGTCACTGCCTTCGCCGGTCATGATCTCGGTGTTGGTTTGTTCCCACTTCTTTTTGAGGAGCGCGTCTTTCTGAGCATTCAACACCTTTACTTCCTGTCGGCTATCGTTGACCAGTGTGGCAGTGCCGCCATCCAATGACTGACCGATATCCGTCAGTCCATCCACAATGAACGGGTAGCCGATCAGGGCCAGTGCCATCGCAAAGGGCCGTAGTAGTGGATAAATGGCGATAGGCGGGTTCAACATCCCCTGCCAGATTCGGGCAAATACGTAGCAAATTGCACCCGTACCGCCGATGGCTTGCCCCAGCGAAATAAAATCGCTGAAGTGTGGCCGCATGGTGGCCAGTAGTTGCTCGGTGGCCACCTCGACCGACGACGCAACGGGGGCTTGTAAGAGAATAGTTGCTAACATACCAGATGAGGTTTAGTAAGACGTAGTGCCGAGCGATTCACGCAGTTTTTGTTCGGTTGTTCGCTTCTGTTGATGTTTCAGGGCACCGTTTAAGTCTTGCCGCATTCGAATCAATCCATTCTGTCGTCTGAGAGCCTCCCGGCGCGTTTCGCGGATCAGTTCGAGCCGTTCATAAGGCGAGAGATAGGTGAGTCGCCCCCCTTTTTTAGCCAGAGCCAATTTGGCTTCAAGCGTTTTGGTGTCGGCCAGTCCCCCGGCTGAGGTGGCAAACAGGGCGTATCCCACCTCGCCCGGGTACTGGTCTTTCAGCAGTTTTTCGATCTCCGCTTTGCCGTAATAATCGTTGATAAGGTTGACCGTGTTACCGTATAACGCTTTCATTACTTTCTGAGCGTCGGGCATCCTGCCATTTTGCTCCCAGCCAGTTGGCAGCTCGTTCATGGCTTTCTGATACGCCACCCGCAGCTTCAGGTTTTGATACCGCAGTTTGTTAGTGCGCTCAACGCCATCTTTCATCAGAGCCGTCAGTTTGCGGAGTTCCTTTGTTAGTGCTTCCTGTTTCTGTTTGTAGCGCATTTCCATGACTTTCACCGCTGGAATGGATAAGACCGTACCTTCTGCCACCCCCTTATACACTTCGTCCAGTAATTTCTCAGCCAGCATACTGCCCCAATCCATCCCCGGATCGGTCAGGCCGCTCATGATGGCTTGCTCATTTTCGCCCAACAGTTGGTCAATAGTCTGTTCCAAATCACGTTGAGTTGCCGGGCCGGTTCGTAAATCGCCCGTACCTGGCACCGGATTTTGGGCTAAACCTATCGAAAGCGCAAGAAGGCCCCAACCCGTCAGGCAACAAAGCCCCACTCGTAGTTGTCGGTTCATACAATTCTGTTGTTTATAGGGTAATTCTTCAGGCTATTTGCTGCCCACGTACCGGTTTATACTCGATTTGTCTTTATAAAATGATTTGGCCGCAGCCGCTTCATACGCTTGTTTGGCTCGATAAGCGTAGGCCCGTTGCAACTCGCTCCCCACCGCCCGTAAGGCCCGCTGCCGTTCGGCTAATTCCTCCTGAACGTGTTCCAACACCTTCACCCGCTCGCCTTCCGACATCCAGACGGGCTTTTGGCCCAGGTTGACCGTGAACCGAACCTCCATGGCCAGGTCGTCGGTGTTGGCTAACTGCTCGACGATGGTGCGATAGGCGGATACCTCATTAGCTGAAAATACGGGCCGGTCGAGGAGTCTGCGTAGTGGGGTGGCCGCGTTGCTGACCTGACTAAAATCGGCCTGTATGTCTAGTTTGTCGTAGAATTTGACGAATGTAGGGGATAGTTCGGTATTGGCCTTTTTCCACTCAAAATTCACTTTATAGTCCTGGTACTCAATTTTTTGTTGACGCGAGAACCCCTCTTTCATCATCTTCCGTAACCGGGCTACTTCGCTGGTTGGCGACACGTTGAGGATATCACTAAGAATGTTCATCAACTCGTCTTTGATGCCCTGCATGATGTCGCGCTCGGTCTCGCCCAGGATATCCTCAATCTGCCGGGTAATATCGTCTCCCCCGTTCTGATCCATGCGGTCGCCGGGCAATATGCCCTGCCCGTAACTGGCTATGCTTAGAAAAGTGCTGAGTAGTATCGTTCCCACTAATTTACAGTTCATAGAAGTTTTGTTAAGGCTTTCGGGTAAGCACAAATGCCCCTTGCCCAGCAGCTGATCGGTTTGATGCCAATGGGCTTCTATTCTCTAGTTGACCCCCGCTTACAAAGAGACTGTCTTTAACCATCTGATTCGACGTTCCGCAAACCAGACACTTACGATCAGGTATATACGTACAGGTTAGCGGGCCGTTAATCTTATTCCGAAACCATTGGTTTTGGGTTTTGATGTCAAGAGCCGCTGCCCACTTTGTCAGTGTCGCTTGTCCGCTCTCCAGTCGAATTTCGTATTCTGTCCGGTTATAGTGATCCGGTTCCGGGTCGGGCGGTGTCCGGGTCGGCACATCGTTGATCCAGAACCCAGCAAATGCCGTCGGCACATTGGCCACTGTGGTAGTTTCGTCTGTTTGCCTATTCTCCTTTGCTGAATTGCTCCGACAATTCAGCAACCCAACCCCCAGTAGCAGCAGATAAATAGCATGTTGTTGCATATTAATTGTAGCGTATTTCATCGGCGTACTCGCGCAGAGCCACATCGTAGCTACCCCCATTCTCGTACACCTTTTGTTGCAACCGGAGTTTTTCCCGGTATTCTGTCGTAAACGCTAAATACTCCTCCAGTGATACCTCCACCCCATAAACCTTAGCCATCTGCCCACCCCACGACACAAATACTTCCTTGTATTTCCGACGCGGGTCATTGTCCCGGTTCAGCGACAGGCAGAGATCTTTTTCTTTCACCGTCAGGGCCAGTAAGTCCATCACTTGCCTGAACTTATTCTGGTACTTACGCTGGTCAAGCAGAATCTTGGTATCGGCATTATTGATGATGGACTCCTTCACAATCGGTGAACCGATAATGTCGTCCACCTCCTGAGTCACAATCCAGGCTTCACCGAAGAACTTCCGCACCGTTTTGTAGAGGTACTTGATGTATTCTGCCATGCCGTCCTTCATAATAGCCTTCCATGCCTCCTCGATGAGGATAATTTTCCGAACCCCACCCAGTTTCCGCATTTTCGAGATAAAGGTGTCCATGATAATGATCGTCACGACTGGGTACAGAATCGGGTGATCCTTGATGTTATCCAATTCGAATACGATGAACCGCTCGTGCAGCAGGTCGAGGTTATCCCGGCTGTTGAGCAGGTAAGCGTACTCACCACCCCGGTAGAACGGTTTCAGTACGTACATGAAGTTATCGTAGTGGAAGTAGTCATCGCGTAGCTTGTGTTCGGCAATGTACGTCCGAAACTCTTCCTGCATGAACTCATAAAAGCTGGGAGTGCTTTCTGAACTGTGTCAGGCCCGCGGATTAGTCGAAGCGGTGGGCTTTGATGCGCTCTTCAAAGATAACACTCAACTCGTTGAGTACCGTCTTCCAGTTGTGGGTCGTCGTTTCCCACTTTGTTTCGATGTTTT
>JBBQLG010000065.1:0-31755 GCA_038327655.1 Cytophagales bacterium | reverse complement strand
GTAAATCACCCCATCGGGAAGCCATGAGGCCAAGGTAGCTGTCGGGCTGGTACCCCACGGACGCAACCCCACCGCAAAATACTCGATCGTCGTGCCGTCGCCCCCGCTGGTTTTGAACGTCAGCACCCCCGTGCTGCAGTCCACCGTCGGAGCCAGCATCGTTAAGGCATTCGCAGGTGGTGCTACTGTCGGTGCATCACTCAGTAAATCTTCGTCAATTGTTATGCGTACCGGTTGATTACCGTTCTGATTATAAATTTGGCTCCACTGAGCAGTAATACCCGACTGGTTATAACCTGATTCAACTAATTTCGACAGTTTCACCGAGACTGTACCGCTGGGCGCAAAATCGGGCACGGGTTGATTCATCCATCCCTGTGCCTGAACGCGCTGGATCACCTGCCGCATGTAATCCAACCCGCCGGCATCAGCGAAATTAGCAAACATGATTGCTTTGGCACCGTGTTTAAAGCTTTGCGCAATCTGTTCTGTGTAAGCATCCAGACCAACCCGGGCGTAACCGATCCCATCGACTTCGTTCATTACCCATTTGCCGGCAGCAATATTACTCCTGATTAAATCCATCGAAAACCGGTGAGGGTAATCAGGCGCATCGTTCACTTTTACGCCATCCGTATTCTGTGCATAGTCTTTAAACCCGAGCGTACCACGAAATATACTAAAGTCGTCAAATACCGAGCCATGCTCATTGACCACTTTATAGGTGCTGTTCGCCGATTTGATGGCTTGCGTCGTCTGGTCGACGAATGATTTATGGACTTTGTGGCGAAAGGTGTACCAGTCTTTGCCCGCTTTTCCATAAAACGCTTCATAAATCTCGCTCGCCATGTAACCCGGCGGGTAGATTTCGTAAAGGCTGGCGTAGTTGCGTCCCCAGGCAGTATTCAGGGCAGTAACAGTTGTGTATTTGGTAGCCAGCCACGCCCGGAAACCGTTAATCATTGAACTACTATAGTCAGTAACTGTGCTGGATTCAGCCGACTGATAAATAATTCCGCTGGTAGCTGAGTACTCCTGCTCAAAAATGGGTGAATTTGTAACGGCCACGAACAGGATGTGCCCCTGTTGCTGGTGGGCACTGTAGCGCTTAGCGACCTGGCTCACGAAATCGCTGGCCAGATCAACCGTCGGCTGATAGCCGAGACTAAACTGACGGGCGTTCTGTTTGTATAGGTATTCTCCTTTGTAAGTGTGGGCTCCGTTTTCTTCGGTCCAGTAAGTATCTACTCGTCCATACACACGATGAACATTGATGCGCAGTGCCACTTTGGCTCCGAGCTGAACAATGCGGTCAATCTGTTTATCGAGGATAGTCCAGTTGGCAGGCCCACTCCGGGTCAGGTAGATTTCGTCCCAGGGCACAGACAACTCTACTGCGTTACAACCGTTCTGAATGGCTGTTTCGATTTTGCTCCACTCGAAGTCCGACTCACTGTTGAGCCCTGAATTGTACGTAACGTACATCAGGTAGCGTTGCTGCTCTTCCGGAACAACCTTTGTCAGGACCTTTTGAGGGCGAATCGGCTTCTCCGCCTGAACGACTACCGTTCCAAGCAACACCGCTAACAAACACCCAAGTAAAGCCCGGGTTGATGCACTAAATAGACGTACCATAGATGCGCACGAATTTTTTATATGAAAAAACAACGTTTACTACAAAATCTTACTAAACGGCAAAACAGCAACCATTAACCCCTCAAAACAAATTAAATTTGGCATCGTACCTTTTAAAAAATACATAACGCCGTAATATGAAATTTTATAGAATTATATTCGTTACCCCACAAAATCAGTATAGTTCGCCGATATGACCATTCAATACATTATGGGGAGGCAAACGGCTTAATCTCCTGCTGGTCAAACAGATAGTGCTGACAGCGACTTGGGGCAAAAACCGCTCCAAATCCGCTTCATTAAACCACCCTATCTGTGTTTATATCGACTATTAGATTTCTCATATTTCCGAAAAACAAAAACGGTTAACTTGAATTTTTTGATTCAAGTTAACCGTTACAAATACTGTGCCTACAGGTAATTCTATGCGTTGATTAGTGAAAGAAAAAGTAGGCCAATGCAGTAGCAGCTACTACACCCGCCAGGTCAGCCAGCAATCCGAAGGGTATGGCATAGCGTGTATTGCGGATGCCGACGGACCCAAAATAGAGGGCTACGATATAAAACGTAGTATCGGCCGACCCCTGAAACAGGCAAACTAACCGCCCGGTAAACGAATCCGGCCCGAACTGTTTCATGGCGTCGATCATTAACGCCCGCGAACCGGAGCCGCTTAGGGGCCGCATCAGGGCTACGGGGAGTGCGTCGGTGAAATCCGTGTTCAGGCCAGTCAGGGCAAAGAGGTATTTTACTCCCCCCACGAGGTAGTCCATCGCCCCCGCGTTGCGGAAAGCCCCGATTGCTACCAGCATTCCGACCAGATACGGGATAATGCGTACCGACGTCTCGAAACCGCCCTTCGCTCCTTCCACGAAGGTGGCAAACAGATCGACTTTTTTCCGGATACCACCCAGCAGAAACGATACGATAATCAGCATAAGAATCAGGTTCCCCGTTACTTTGGAAATAACCTCGATCTCAGCTTTCGTTTTCGTCGACAAAAACCATAACAGCCCGGCAATCAGTGCAGTAACACCACCAATCCAACCCAGAACGGTCGTATTCAGCAGGTTGATCCGCTGCTTGACGGCCACCATCGACATGCTGAAGACGGTAGCGATGTAGGTGGCAATCAGACAGGGAATAAAAATATCGGACGGATCGGTAGCGCCCAATACCGCCCGTTGCGCCATCACGGTGATCGGAATAACAGTCAGCCCCGACGTGTGCAGTACCAGAAACATAATCTGCGCATCCGAGGCCGTTTCGGGGGTTGGATTCAGGCTCTGCAAACTCTGCATGGCCTTCAGTCCAAAGGGCGTAGCGGCATTATCGAGGCCCAGCATGTTGGCGGAGAAGTTCATAATCATCTGCCCATTGGCCGGGTGATTGGCCGGTACACCGGGGAAAAGTTTGCTGAAAAACGGCCCAATCAGCCGCGCCAGGAAGTTGATGGCACCAGCTTTTTCACCAATGTTAAGCAAGCCCAGGAAGAACGTCATTACGCCGGCCAGCGGCAACGCAATGTCCATCACGGCGATTTTAGCCGAGTCGAAAAGGCCTTCTACGACGGTTTTGAAGATCTCCGTATCACCAAAAACGATCAGTTTGAATAGGGCAACGGCAAAAGCAATAACAAAAAACAGTAGCCAGATGTAGTTTAAGGCCATTGGAACGGGGTTTACGGATGAGCGGCAACAGGCAAAATAGCCTGTTTTTCGCCAAAGTTCAATTCGCGTTCTTTGCAGAGGTAGTCAGCCAGACAATCCTACAAGCGCCCTCATCCCCTCCAAAACGTTCTGATCCAATAGTGTATGCAGCAGCCTTCCCTTGTCGTCCATAAAACCCATCGCCACTTGGGTGTACTTTTTATTTACACATACCTCTTTTTTTTAACTAATTCCAGTACTGCACAGCCCGTTCCAGCCGTGGAACGGGCCATGATCAAACAGGGACTGGTGAATGTGCAGCAACTCGACCCGACCATAGTGGTGGAACTGAAGTATTCGACGACGGATAATTTTGTCGGAAAGGCTGTTTACGCCGACCTGACCCGTGCATACCTGCAACCGATGGCCGCCCGGAAGTTAGCCGAAGCCAGCACGCGCCTGAAAGTCACCCACCCGACCCTGTGCCTGTTGGTGTACGATGCCGCCCGGCCGCGTTCGGTGCAGTGGAACCTCTGGAACGCCCTGCCGCAGTACCCGCCCAACGTGCGCAAAAACTACGTGGCCGACCCGCGCATCGGCTCCATCCACAACTACGGCTGCGCCGTCGACCTGACCATTGCCCGCATCAACGCCCGAAGTGGACAGGCCGTACCGTTGGACATGGGGACCAAATACGATTATTTTGGGGCACTCGCGTACCCCTCGAAGGAAGCGTCCCTGCTGAAAACCGGCCAACTGACCCAACAGCAGGTCACGAACCGGCAGTTGCTCCGCGCTGTCATGCGCCAAGCTGGTTTCAGTGCTATCGAATACGAGTGGTGGCATTTTAACGCCCTCAGCCGGAAGCGGGCCAAAGTGACGTTCAAAATCGTAGAGTAATATGAGCCTCACAAGTCAATTAAATTCCTTTAGCATATCAGCCCTTTAACAGGTATTTTTTATTACTAATTTGTAAAACTTCCTGATTGTGACAAATCAGGAAGTTTTACAAATTGTGCGTGAAAGTCTGTCAGACAACTACATCACCCGTCGACCTTACTCAGTGGGCAAAGTCCGCAATCAGCCATCTGACAACGCTTCCCACATAGCATTCCACACCCGGCTGCTTTGGAAATAACCAGGCGTTGCCAATGGAATAAGCGATTGTAGGTGAATGGGAATGGTATTCGAGGTAAACAGACCTGCCTGATTCGGCTTTGGGCCGTGAAAATGAACAATATCGGCTTTACTACCGTCGCCCCAATATGGTTTCCAGTTGAAACGGGGCGGTAGTTTATCCCATGAAGGCGATCCGAGCCAGTTTTGGCTAAAAAACCGCTGGTAAGCACTTTGGTCCCAAGTTGGATAAAAGCGGAGCCGTCCGTTTAGCCAGTACGCTACCAGCGGGGCACGTACTGGCTCTTTGTATTCTGGTATAAACTCGCCCAAGTGATCGGCTATGAACTTGCGAAAAGCAACATCTTTCCGCAGGAGATTTTTTACGTTCATCACCATCACACCGGAATTCATCCGGCGGTAATTATTGATGTGAAACTCCGGTGCTACCGCGAAATAACGGGGTTTTATGTGCGATAAGCTTTTGGCCACGTTCTGCTGGAACATTACATCGCAATCAGTATAAAGTACGTAGTCATCGTCAAATCCTAATTCGAGCATGATGGCCGGTATTTCAACACGCAGAAAAGCACCGGCTCCGATATTCAGATAGTCGGGATTTTTTATTTTCTCGATGGTAATTTCTCGAATCTTGTCGTAAAAACAGGTTCGGCGGTAAATAACCGTAACCCCCTTTTTCTGAAGCCATTGCGTAGTTTCGCTGGGCTGACCGTCGAAAAGACAGTACAAATCCAGATCGGTGTTTTTTAGTGCAGAATACACCGAAACTTTTAGCAGTTGATCGTAAGCGTGATTAACGTCGTTGCTTTCCTTAAAGGCAAAAAAACATTTCATAGAATAGGCTAAAATATTATCTAATTATCATGTGTTTTTACAGATCCGATCCCTTGTCTCGTGCTATGGCAGACTTATCTGATTTCTCCGGACCACCAACACCAAGTTGGGCGGGGGCCAATTGGATCAGCCTGGAAACTGCGTGAGCAAAGTTAACCGCTATTGAGTGTTTATGCTGTCACTTGTGGCAATTACCGGGGAATGAAGCAAGTTTTGTACCCTCAGTAAACCGCCATTTCGGGCTCTACCTCCCGCGCCCAGGCATTGATGCCGCCGTCGAGGTTATATAAATTGCTCAGACCCAACTGCGTGAACAGGTAGTTGGCCACGTTGGCCGAGCGGATGCCGTGATGGCAATACACCACCACGGGCCGGTCGGTCGGAATCCGCTTGAGGTTGTTGGGAATCATGCCGATGGGAATCAGCACGGCATCGTCTAAGTGGCAAAGTTCGTACTCCTCCCGCTCCCGTACGTCGAGCAGAAAAACGGATTCGTGGTTGGTCAATCGGTCGGCCAGTTCCCGCACCGACATTTTCTGCGGTCCGCTTGCCACAACGGGTACGGTGCGGGTACTGCTCTGCAACCCCTGCCGGGCAAGGTCATCGGCATCGGCCCGGCGTCTGGTTTTAATGGTTCTGAAATCCATCGCCAGCAGGTCCACCAGCAGCAGTTTCTGCGTCAGTGGCTCACCAATACCCGCAATGAGTTTGAGCACTTCCGTGGCCTGATACGCCCCGATTACGCCCGGCAGTACACCCAGCACACCCGTTTCGGCACAATTTGGAATTTCCAGATCATTGGGGTATTCGGGATACAGACAGCGGTAGGTAGGACCGCGTTGCCCATTGTTGAGGTCGGCATTCAGCACGGCTACCTGCCCCTCGAACCGGTGAATGGCTCCGTACACGAACGGCTTCTCCAGCAGCACGCACACATCGTTGACAAGGTAACGAACCGCAAAATTATCGGTACAGTCGACCACCAGATCGTATTCCTCGATGATCGCCCGCGCGTTGCCGGCATCGAGGGCCATGGCGTAGGTATCGAAAGTCAGGTCAGGGTTGAGTTTGCTGAGGTGATTCACGGCCGCTTTGGCTTTCGATTTACCGATCTCATCGGTCGTGTAGATCACCTGCCGCTGCAGGTTGCTCAGGTCGACCACATCCGGGTCGATTACGCCAATGGTTCCTATGCCGGCCGCCGTCAGGTACAGCAGTACGGGACAGCCCAGCCCCCCCGCCCCTACTACCAGGACACGAGCGTTTTTGAGCTTCTCCTGTCCATCGAGGCCAATTTCGGGCAGGTTAATGTGTTTGGCGTAGCGGGTACGTTCGGCAGGCAGGAGCATGGTTTTAGCGGAAAAGAGGTCGGTGTTGGAACAGGTGAGGCAATAACACGTTTACAACGCCAAACGGTGCCCTTTCGGGTAAAAGGGCACCGTTTTTTTCGGGAACGGGCAGTCGTTAAAGTTGTTTTACCGCGCCCGAACGTCGGCCAGTGCTTCGTCGTCTTCGCCTTTCCCGGTGCCATTGCCCGGCGTCGAATCCGGGTCGGTTTCGTACATGCTCAGAATCTGGGCTTTCAGCACGCCATTACCCGATGGTTGCCACCGAATGGTAAGCTTAGCTTCTCCCCCAGCCGGTATCAGGTTGATAAAGCCGGTATAAATTCGGTTCTCCGTAACCGGTGTCCAGCCCGGCGCGTTCTGATAATCGAACAGGCCGTTGGGCAGCACAATCTGTACCGACACATTGCTGGCCGATGCCCCGCCCTGGTTGCGCACCGTCAGTGTAGCGGTAACAACATCGCCGTTAGCTACGTTTGGGCTGCGGCTATCAACTACCGTCGCCAGACTCAGATCGGCGGTATTAGGGTCGGCAACGGGCTGGTTGGGCAGCAATACGGGTAAGGGTGTCTGGTTGGCATTGGTCGATACCATAATCCTGTCAGACGATTCTTTGGTTCGGAAATCAACCTGAGCGGCATCGTCCTGCCCGTCGCCCGTTCCCGAACCGGGCTGGCTATCCGGGTCGGGCGTGGTGGCATCAGTGATTTGGGCGGCATTAATGAAAACACCCGGCAGGGTGGCCCGCGCCCGAAAACTGTACGCAACGGATGTACCCACTGCGAGTAGTCCCGCGCCAACAGTTACGATGCCATTGGCAGCCTGTACATTGCCAATAGCCGGGCTGTCGACAAACTCCAGGCCGGCAGGCAATACATTCGTTACCTGCACATATTGCGCCGTTTGTGGCCCGGCGTTGGTAAGTATCAGCGAATAAGAAAGCAGGTCGTTGACGGCGGGGGTCCGGTTGCTGACCTGTATGGCCAGCGACACGTCGGCACTACCCGCCCCCACTCGGACCTGCGCCGAACCGGCAACTGTTCCCGTACCGCAACTGCCTGTTATGGTGCTGACCGAGTATATGGTGGTCGTGGCCGGTGTTACGCTGACGAAGTAAGGATTAGTGGCTATATTCTGGACGGATTGCCCGTTGCTGAGCATAAATGACCAGGGTCCCGGCCCGGTAAACGTTAGCGGTAACTGCGCCGGTTGTCCGGCGGTAATAAAAGCATCACCACTCAGGGCAGCCGCCGTTGGCTCCCCGATTTTTACGTCAATGGGGTCAGATTCTACTTCGCAGGTGGCCTGTTTCATGGTCAGGGTATAAAGACCACTTTCAGTTGCGTACAACTGGTAAAAATTGGTCGCACCGGGAATAGCTGCACCATTACGTTTCCACTGATAGGAAGCTCCGCCAGCATTGTAATAGGAACCTGACAATTGAACAGCACTGCCTGAACACCGTTGCGGTGGCCCAATGATGCTAACTATGGGTTTGGGCAACCCATCGCGCCGAATAGACACATAAGCCGTTCCTGAACAGCTACTACCCGTGGTACGCAAGCCGTACGTCCCTCCCCGACTGGCGTTGTAAAAATCCTGAGTAGCCCCCGGAATGTCAACACCGTCTCTTGACCACTGATAGGTGTATTGGGCTATTGTGTAAGTGTTTAGCAGGATGGAGTTTGCGTTACCGCTACACCATTCCGTGGCTGATCTAAAGATATCAGGCGTAAATACATTGCCTACCTGGTACGTAACCTCCGGTGAGGTGGCCGCACAGCTACCCGCAGCTACCCGAACCCGGTATATTCCCGTTGCCGTAACGCTGTAGGTGGAGCTGATAGCCCCCGGAATATCCACACCGCTTTTCTGCCATTGATATGTTGAACTATAATTCAATAGGCCCGAAGCCGATATCGTTCGGACATCACCAGTACAGAGTTGCTTTTTACCCAAATTGTTGAGTGTTACGGTAGGCGTACCGACTTGAATCTCAACCGGGTTGCTGATGGCTCGGCAACTCCCCTGCGTAACCTTAACCGTATAGATGTTACCAGCACTACCAAAGTAATAATACTGATTGGCACCCGTAATATCGCTTCCGTTCGCCTGCCATTGGTAAGTGTAGTTGGCCGGATTCCCCTCTCGCAGGTACATGTATGTTAAATAACCAGGGCAAACCATTGCCCCATTTACCTGAAGCGTTGCGGCCAGGTTTTGCCCGAACTGAAGCGATGTGCCACCCAGGGAAGCCGCGTTCTGGCAGGCTCCATCCCGAACCGTAAAGCTATACGTCCCGGTTTGAGTAGCTTCGTAACCGTATTGAGTAGCCCCCGGAATGGCAACACCATCCTTAAACCACTGATAAACAGCCGACTTTCCTACGTATGTACTTACCATGCGGGTACGCTGCCCGTCGCACTGCGGCCCCGGTACTGATGCCCCGTTGGCAACAGCCGGATTTCCATAGATTGCCGTTGTATTGGAAAACGAATTACTGCCAACCGCCTGACAACCACCCTGCCGAAAAGTAAGCTGGTATGTCCCGGGCTGCGTAGTAGTAAGCGTCGCACTGGTAGCATTGGCAACCACCGTTCCGTTGAACTGCCACTCGTACTGGCCCGAAAAATCGCGCTGCCCCGAAAAGTTGGCAATCAAATCGACCGCAGTACCCGGACAAATGCTGAAACCACCGTAGTTGGGCAGTTCCCGAAACACTACGCCGACATTTGTAATCGTCCCAATGGTAATTGGGCTGCTCGGTGCCGTCTCGACCTCCGGGTCCGACGCTACCACTTTCAGCCGGTAGTTGGTGCTGTATGGCAGTACAACGTTGTTAATGTACGTCGGCACCGTGGCCGTTAGTGACGCCGTGGTGCCGATGGCCAATGTATAAGGATTGGCAAAGCTGCCGGTCGCATCGGACAGGTACATCGTGTAAAAGTTGCTGCTGCTCACCGCCCCGTTCGTCACGGCAACACTAACCGACACCGTACCATTGATGCAAAGAGACGTCGACGATAAACTGGCAATGGAAATGGTCGGCAGAGTATAAGCCGTAGCCCAGACGTTGGTTTCCCAGACACCCCGGCCCTGCGTAGCCACTACTACCCGCCCATCGGCCGTGCGGTGGCGGAGCATGTTGCAGCGCATTACGGGCATCCCCGTCAGCGTGGGTTGCCAGCCGGAGTTAGCCGCCGTAATATCCGTCGTGGACCAGATACCCAGTTCGGTGGCCAGCATAACCTGTTTGCGGTTGGCGGGGTTGAACAAGGCCCAGCGAACCGGCATGTCGGGCAGGCCGTGTGCCACTTCATCTTTGCTGACCCAGTTTTGCCCGCCGTTGGTGGTGTACCAGACCGACCGAACGCCATAATTCGACAATACCAGCAGCAGTTCATTATCGTCGGCTCCCACCTCAATGCAGTTGATGGTAGCCGTGGTGGGAAGCGCATCGTTGTCAATCCGAACCAGCGTGGGCGTTGCCTGGTTGGTGTTGGTCACTTTATAGAGCAGCCCCGTTGACCCGGCAATAAATACCGTATTGGGCGCTTTCCCCGCTTTGATGCAGGTGGGCGTACCGCTGATGTATGTATTCAGCGAAACAGCCTGATTGGTGGTACCAACGCCAACGATCTTTTGTAGACCATTCTGGTAGGCATAAAAGACATTGTTCTGGCTGTCGTAGTCGCTGGCGAAGTTGTAATTAGTGTAGTAGGGAAACGCCTTATACACCGATGTGCCGCCCGGCACGTCATAAATATAAACGTCCTGGTTACCTATATATGTCAGGCCAATCGTCGACTGATCCTGATCGAGATACGGTATAGCCTGCCCATAACCAACCCTCGTTAACAGAGATGGTCCGGCGGTATTGATCGAACCCGGACCATAAACCTCTGCATTGAGCCAGGCAAATGAACTGTTAACGGCATTGCGCTGGGCAACCGCGCTCACTTTTGCCGTTCGGTAGTTGGTCGGTCTGGCGTAGGGTACGTATTGATTGGTGAACAGCGCGGGGAAGTCGGCCAGATAGTTGGGGCTGTTTTCACTACCCCAGACGACTGCTTTACCGGCACCAAACGTGAGTTGGTAAGCCGAACCGTTGGTGTAGTAGGCCGATGACCAGGCCTGGCCACCATCCACCGAACGGTACCAGTACCCGGAATAACCACCCGCATACACGGTGTTGGCGTTGTCGGGTGCCACCGCCAGTACCAACGTGTAGTAGCCGGTTCCCTGCGTGAAGTAGGTCGGTGAGGTGTTGTACGGATAAAGCAGTTCGGTAACAGTTGTCCAGGCGTCGCCCCCGTTGATGGACTTACTGAACCATTTTATATCCCGGCTATAATTACTCGTGTTGGTAAACGTGGCGATGGCGTACACCACCTGTCCGCTGCCGTTGGTGGAGGGCGCGAGAGCCAGTTCCACACGGGTGCCGTTGTAAGGAGCGGTATTCGGCGGGGTAATTTCGGTCCAGGTCATACCCGCCGTTGACGTGGCGCGAAAGACCCGGCCATTGCGGAACCCGGCATAGACGGTGTTGTCCGAGCCAATCTCCAGGTCCGTCGTGAAATCGTCAATGTATCCCGCCCCGGACGTAGTCAGCGGTGGCACTCCCCCAACAGCCTGTTGCGGAGCCAGCACAAACTGCCACGAACTGCCACCATCCGCCGAGCGAACCACCCCGTAGCGCGTGGCCGCAAAAACAACCCCGCTGGTGCTGACGACTAACTTCATAATGCTGCCAAACCCGATTTGCAGGGGCGTTCCGGCCGAAGCGGGTATCGTACCAGCCAGGCGGGTCCAGGTGGAACCACCGTTTATCGTTTTCCAGATGCCACCCCCATTTGGCGCACTATACGACCCAAACCCATCACCCGTTCCGGCATACATCACCTGCAGATTGGACGGATCGGCGGCTAAGGCGGAGATGTTCAGGTTTTCCCAGCTATCGCTAACGGGATACCAACTCGAATCGGCATTAGTAATATCGTTGGTGTACCAGAGTCCGCCACCGACGCTGCCCGCCCATGCTTTTTTTCGGGTCGGGTCGCTGAGGTCGAACAGCACGGCGCGTGTTACACCACCCGCGTTGGTCGGGCCGCGCTCCTGCCAGGTTACGCCCGCGATACCGGTTTTATTGCCGCTCTGTTGTCGGGTGGCCAGTTGAGCACGGGCGTCGTCGAGTCGTTCGTAAGGAACCCGTTTGAGTTCGGGGTCCTGTGTTTTGCGCGTTTCGTCTTCAGCCTGCCAGCGTAGGGTATCAAATGGAGTGGCCGTCGTTGCGGTGGGGGGTGTCACCGGCGGGGAAAGCGGGGCCGGAATGGGTGGATTAACCTGCGCAACCGCTACGGGTAAGCCATTTACGAACAGGGCAAAAAGAATGCAGCTTACGCGCTGCCGACGGGTAGAAATGGGCCTAAAAAAAGTTACGGTTGGTAGTGAGATGGCGGGCAGCAAGATAGCCACCCATACTCACATTCTCAACCGTAACGCTGTATTACACCACTACAAGTTACCCAATCATTTTTGTTCGGGTATCAACTCGTTCTCTTGCTTATTCTTAAGGGTACCGTTATCACTCTACGACAATACCCCTTTTCGCCAGATAGGCCCCAATGTTAAACGAATGACCGTTCATCAGGTCAACATCGCGGCTCCAGTCGACCGATTCGATGCGTTCGCGGGTGGCGATGGTCACGGTTTGGGCATCGGTCAATACCCAAATCACTTTCTCCACGCCGAAGTCGAACAACTTACGGGTTTTTTTGAACAGGTAGCCGTTTTCGGTCATGGCTGCTACATCCGCCGTGATATCAACTTCGATGGCAATCAGGGGGGGCACGTCGGCGTATTTTTTGGAGATTTTCGCCGGAGTCAGCACCGCTTGATCATAGATGGCCACATCATTCGCCAGGTTATTGCGGTGGTCAATGTGAACGCCGGGTTCGCCCGTCAATACAAAGTATTTATCTTCATCCAGAAAAGTGAAGACCACTTTCATCATATAAGCAACAATAACTGATTGTAGTGAACTGGCCCCCATGATTCCTTCGAGTGTTGATTTTCCGGCCAGAACATCCTGGTAGCCCTTCCGGTAAAGGGGTTTTCCATCCATGATTTCGTAAATCAGGGATTCTGGAATTTTGCCTTTGGGCCGGGGCGGAACACGCCGGGGTTGCGGATAAGCGATAGCCATTGCGTACGTTGTTTTACCAAACTTACAAAAAGCCCACCGATAAATCGGTGGGCTGATACCTTGCCGAAACTCAATCCATTACACTACCGTCCTGATCTTCAACTCGTCCAACTGCTTGTCGGCAATTACCGAGGGGGAGTCGATCATCACGTCGCGGCCGGAGTTGTTTTTAGGGAAGGCAATAAAGTCGCGGATGGAGTCGACCCCACCGAAGATAGAGCACAACCGGTCGAACCCAAAGGCGATACCGCCATGCGGGGGGGCGCCAAACTCGAAGGCATCCATCAGAAAACCGAATTGTGCCTTGGCTTCTTCGTCCGAGAAACCCAGCAGATCAAACATGCGGGCCTGCAACTCGCGCTGGAAAATCCGAATCGAACCACCGCCCACTTCGGTGCCGTTAATGACCATGTCATAGGCATTGGCCCGCACGGCACCAGGGTGGGTCGCCAGCAGCGGAATATCTTCGGGTTTGGGCGAAGTAAACGGGTGGTGCATCGCAAACCAACGCTGCTCCTCTTCGCCGTACTCCAGCAACGGAAAGTCGAGTACCCACAGCGCACTGAATACCGCCGGATCGCGCAGGCCGAGCCGGTTGCCCATTTCCAAGCGGAGGTCGCTCAGTTGCTTGCGGGCTTTGGTGGCCTCACCGGAGATTAGGAGCATCAGATCACCAGGCTCAAACGGTCCGGCGGCCGGGTGAAAATGAGCTACCCATCCTTTCAGGGCCGTTTCGTCGTAGAATTTATCGACGGATGACTTTAAGGTACCATCCTGATTGTAACGAACATAGATCAGACCCTTTGCGCCGACTTGCGGGCGTTTTACCCAATCGGTCAGTTCGTCGATTTGTTTGCGGGTGTACTCGGCGCAGCCTTTGGCGTTGATACCGATCACAATTTCGGCCGAGTCGAACACACTAAACCCTTTGCCGGATGTCAGGTCAATGGTATCGAACGTACCTTTCAGTTCTACGAATTCCATCCCAAACCGCGTGTCGGGTTTGTCGGACCCGTAGCGGCTCATGGCTTCAGCGTAGGTCATGCGCGGCACCTCGGCCAGGTCGAACTGCTTCACCGCTTTGAACAGATGCCGCACCAGCCCCTCGAACATATTCAGAATATCCTCCTGCTCGATGAACGACATTTCACAGTCGATCTGCGTGAATTCGGGCTGACGGTCGGCGCGGAGGTCTTCGTCACGGAAACACTTCACGATCTGGTAATACCGGTCGAAACCCGACACCATCAAGAGTTGCTTGAACGTCTGGGGCGACTGCGGCAGGGCGTAAAACTCACCGGGATTCATGCGGCTCGGTACCACAAAATCGCGGGCACCTTCGGGCGTCGATTTGATCAAAACCGGCGTCTCGACCTCGATAAAGCCCTGCCCATCCATGTACAGGCGGGTTTGCTGCGCCATTTTGTGCCGCAGTTCCAGGTTCCGGCGCACGGGGTTCCGGCGCAGGTCCAGGTATCGGTATTTCAGCCGCAGGTCGTCGCCCCCGTCGGTTTCGTCCTCAATAAGAAACGGTGGGGTTTTGGCCGGGTTCAGCACCGTTAGTTCGGTGATTTTGATCTCGATGTCGCCGGTCGGGATATTGGGGTTTTTCGATTTCCGTTCGATGACCGTGCCCGTTGCCTGCACCACAAATTCGCGGCCCAGGGTACGGGCGGTGGCGAAGAGTTCGGGCGCAGTCTGACCGTCTTCGAGCAGGAGCTGCGTGATTCCGTAGCGGTCGCGGAGGTCGATCCAGAGAACACCGCCTTTGTCGCGGACGGTTTGCACCCAGCCACTCAGGGTTACAACGGTGTTAATGTGTTCGGCGCGGAGTTCGCCACAGGTATGGGTTCGGAGCATCTTTTTTTCGATGAGTGAATTGGCGAACGAGCGAATGAGTGAATGAAAAACGACAGGCTGGCTTTCGCTCACCATTGGTCCGACCATCACTTAGTCAATTATCCACGCCTTGTAAACTGGCCGCAAAGTTAGTCCCTTTGCCAACGGTGGGCAAGGTAATGCGGAGCAATTCAGGCTGGCAGGTACACACTGAAGGTAGCTCCCTGACCGGGCTGGCTGGTGGCGGTGATGGCCCCGCCGTGATTGGCGGCCACTTTTTCGCAGATGGCTAAGCCGATACCGGTACCGGCGAACTCGTTTTTGCCGTGCAACCGCTGAAATACCTGGAAGATGCGGTCCACGTACTTATCGTCGAAACCAATGCCGTTGTCGGTTACGTCGATGCGGTGATACGAGGCCGACTGGCGGGCGGGCTTTACCGAAGGTGGCAGGTTATTAAAGGCAACGAGCTGAGACTGCACCAGAATCAGGGGGGTGGTACCGGTCCGACGAAACTTCAGGGCGTTGCTGAGCAGGTTTTGCAAAAGCTGCTCCAGCTGTGCCTGGTCGCCCTGTATTACCGGCAGAATCCCCACGTCGATACGGGCTCCGGTTTCCTGAATGCGCAGGTCCAGGTCCGTCAGCACATTACCAACTACCAGCTTCAGCGGTACCGGTGCTGTAGTATCCTGCTGGGTCGAGATGCGGGAGAAGGCCAGCAAGTCCCGGATCAGCGTCGACATGCGGTTGGCGGCCGCCTGCATCCGCTCGATGTGTTCGACACCGTCGCGGAGTTCAGTGGCGTAGCGGTTCTTGAGCAGGTCGCCGAATGACTGAATTTTGCGCAGGGGTTCCTGCAAATCATGACTGGCCACGTAGGCAAACTGCTGCAGGTTTTCGTTGGAGCGAAGCAGCAGTTGATTGGCTTCGGTCAGTTCTTCATTGGTCGTTGCCATTTCCTCATTGATGGCCGCCAGTTCTTCGTTGGTGGCCGCCAGGGCCTCGGTACGTTCCTGCACTTCCTGCTCCAGGGCTACCTGTATTTTCCGCTGGGACGTTACATCCTGCGCGGTACCGCTGAGTTTGTACGCCTTCCCGGTTTGATCGAAGAAGGCTTTGCCCATCACGTGCAGAATACGTTCCCGCCCCGCCCGGGTAGCATCTACGGTGTATTCAATATCATAGATGCCCGGGCTACCCGGAGTAGTGGCCTGCGCAATAGCCGCCTGTACGCGGGGCACCTCGTCGGTTCGGAGGGGGCTGTAGGCGCGTTCGCGGGTAATGACCTCGTCGGGACTAAACCCAAACCAGCCCCGCAGCCGCGCCGAATAATCGAATACGCCGTTCAGCAGGTCGATCTGCCAGGTACCCAGTTCGGCGACATTGATGGCCCCGCGCAGGGTAGTTTCGCTTTCTTCCAGTTTTTGCCGGGCCAGTGCTTGTTCGGTTACGTTTGTATGTACGCCGACCCATTCCCGTACCAAACCGTCGGCGTTTAACAAGGGGATGGCTCTAACCGAAAACAAGCCCCAGGTTCCGTCAGCCAACCGCAGGCGGTGTTCAAACGTAAACGTGTGTCGCTCCTGCACGGCAACCTGCCAGGCATCGATCATTGGCTGGGCATCGTCGGGATGAACGGCTTTTGCCCAGCCATATCCCTGATAGTCGGCGTAGGATTGCCCCGTGAGCGCAGCCCAACCCGGCTGCGTACCCTGCATCTCGCCCAAGGCGTTGTTGGTCCATACAACACCCTCCACAGCAACAACAGCAGCCTGAAACCGCTCTTCGCTTTCTTTAAGGGCCTGCTGTTGTTTCACCAGTTCGTCGATGTCCATGCAGAAACCGGCATAGCCGGCAAAGGTGCCATCGTCGTGGTCGTATGGATCGCCCTCGGCCCGGCACCACATGGAGCTGCCGTCTGCTTTTCTGATCCTGAACTGGACCTCGTAGTGCGTCCGGGTCGCGACCGCTGCCAAAAAAACATCAGCACTTCGTTGACGGTCTTCTTCAACGATGGCATTGGCCCAACCCGGCCCCAGCAACGCGTCGTAAGACATGCCGCTCCAGTCAACCAAGGTGTTATTCAGGTAGGTGAGTCCGCCGTTCTGGTCGGAGAGCCACAGGCCGGTGGGCGCACTGTTGGTTACGTTTCGAAACAGGCTTTCGCTGTCGCGCAGGGCATGTTCGGCCTTTTTCCGCTCCGTAATGTCCCTGGCCACGGCAAACAAATGCGGCTGACCACCGAGTACCAGCCCACTCAGGTTTACTTCCACGGGGTAGTCCTGACCGTCTTTTTTCCGATGCAGAGTTTCCTATGAAAGCGTTTCGCCCTGTTTCGCCCTGGCGAAAAGGGCTGCGAATACCTCGTTATCATACAAGGGAGCTGCATCGTATACACTTATTCGTCCGGTCTCACTGGCGGTATAGCCCCAGCGGTCTAAAACTAATTTGTTGAGGTAGGCAAACGTGCCGTCTTCCCGCATCAGGATAAACTCGTCGCCAGCATTTTCGGCCATGTGCTTAAACCGCGTGGCATCGTCTTCGGCCACTTTCTGGTCGTGAATATCGACCACGGTACCAATCATGCCGGTGTATTCGCCCGCAGCATTAAACCGGGGGCTGGCCTTATCAATCACCCACCGGTACTGCCCGTCGCGGCCCAGTAACCGATACCGCGCGTAAAACGGCGTTTGGGTGTCATTGGCGCTGATAAACAGTCTTTCCACATCCGCTCTGTTATCGGGATGCGTAGCCGTAAGCCAGCCTAAGCCCTTTGCCTCGACTTCGGTCTGACCGGTGTAGTCGTACCATTGCTGGTTCAGGTAACTACAGTTGCCATCGGCCTCGGTAATCCACAAAATAGCCGGTACGGTATCGGTTAACTGACGAAAATACTGTTCGCTGGCTTCTATTTTCTGCCGGGCCAGTGCCTGTTCGGTCACATCCTGTAGGGTCCCGTTAAACCGGTATGCAGTTTGCTCCTTCGTAAACCAGGCTTTTCCTCTGGCCCGAACCACCCGTCTCTGTTGCGTATGGGGATGCACGATGGTATATTCTATATCGTATTGCCCACCCGACTCGTACTGCTGCGCCTGCTGAATAGCTTTCACTACGGCTGAACGCTCTTCCGGGGCAATGACATCGGTGGCTGTATGGAGCTCGATTTCTTCATCTGGCGGTATACCAAACCAGTTTTTTAATCGTGCACTGGCCGTAAACCGGTTGGTTAGCGGATTGAGATCCCACGTACCCAGTTCGGCTGCTTCGATAGCAAAGCTTAATTCGTCGTTGCTGGCTTCGAGTTGGCCAATGGTAGCTACTTTCTGGGTTGTCTCCGTGCAGGTAACGAATACCCCGGCCGGACTGCCGGACTCGTCGCTCACCGGGCTGTAGCTGAATGTCCAGTACACATCTTCGAGCTTACCGTTGCGGTAGATCGGAATCAGTTGGTCTTCACTCCAGGTAGCTTCGCCCCCGGCCAGTACCTGATCGATCAGGGGTTTAATGGTGGCCCATGTCTCGGGCCACACCTCCGCACCGGGTTTGCCAATGGCACCGGGGTGCTTCCCCTCCACACCCAGACTGGGCCGGTAGGCATCGTTATAAAAGCACAGGTGCTCCGGCCCCCAAAACAGGAACATGGGAAACTTTGAGTTCAGGATAATGCTCAGGGTGGTGCGCAGGCTTTGGGGCCACCGGTCGGGTGTACCGATTGACGTTTGCGACCAGTCGACCCGGCAGGTCAGTTCACCCAGTTCACCCCCTCCGGTTAGAAAGGGATATGCAGTATGAGAAGGAGACGTGTACACAGTAAACAGCTAAGAGTCAGCGTTGAAAAGAGGTGCATGCCGACGGTTTGTCCTGCTCCCTCAGGACAAACCGTCGGCATAGTTAAGGGGCAACTGGCGCCAGACAGGCTTATTGACTTTATACCCGTTTCGCTGGCCGTACAGACTAATTCAGTCGGGATTTAGCTAATGTTGCCAGTAATTCGTGCAGGTTACCGGGTACAGTATCGCCGAAGGTCCGCATCCCCAGTAGGTTCATTAACTGCTCGTGCCGGGCTTCGACCTCCGCCAGCCGTACCTGAATCAACTCCATTTTGGCTTCCTGTTCGGCCTGCCGGGCTTCGAGCCGACCGGCCCGCTGTTCTAATTGTTCGAGACGTTCGTGATCGGACATGACACAGAATATGAGGTAGGTTAAGTGCGGAAAGATACAAAAAGCCGCCGTTTTATACCTAATACTCCGTGGGCAATCCGGTTAAATACAGAGCATACCCGAACCAGCCTGTGACGTAACCGTTCGGCACTAACGCTTGTCTTTATTTGCCCCTCGGCACGGGCATTGGTGTTCGCGGCAGCGGCCGCCCGAAATCAGGCGTTCCGTCGGCGGTCCAGGCGAAGGGCTGTATATAGGGTGCCCGTTTGTTGCCGCAGCCGTCCGTAGCCGACGGGTTGGCGTGATAAATCATCCAGTCCTGCGGCCCCGTTCCGCCATCGGCCGACCGAAAAAAGCCACCGTGACCAGGCGCAAACACCTCGTTTTCGGGCGATTGCGTAAAAACGGGCTGGGGTGCTTTGGTCCAGTTCCGGGGATCGAGCAGCGGCCCGTTGCCCCGGTACGTCAACAACCCCAAGCAATAGTCGAGCCAGCAGGCGTTGGCGGAATAAACGACAAACAGGCGACCATGGTGCTGTAACGCTTCGGGGCCTTCGTTGACGTAGACTTTTGGCACCTCACCGTTCTTCTGCCACTCCTGCGGCACGTCGCCGTGCTGCTCCCAGGGCCGGTCGGGCTGCGAAATCAGGACCCGGTCGCCCCGCATGGTCCACGGATTTTTGAGCCGGGCGAGGTAAATATTCTGCTGTCCGTTGGCCGCACCGGCCCAGCCCGACCAGACGGCGTACAGTTTCTTTTTGTGGGTAAAAACGGACAGATCAATGGCCCAGTGATCGCCGGGGTCGAACAGTTTCCCCTTCACCGTCCAGGTACCCTGCATTGGATCGGGCGACGGGTTTTCCAGCACCCAGATGCGGTGACCGGTGTTATTCATGGAATCAGCCGCAACGTAGATGTACCAGTTTTTACCGATGAAATGAATCTCCGGTGCCCACAAATCCCGCGAATACGCCGTGTTGGCCGGGGGCGTGAAGATGATTTTATGGTCGGCCTGCGCCAGATCGGCCATGTTGCGGGTTTTGTAAAGCTGCAAATCCCGGCCGGTGGTGTTCATGTAATAATACCAGCCGTCTTTTTGCACCACCCACGGATCGGGGCCGGACGGTTTCAGCGGATTGGTAAACGTGCGCTGCCCCAAGGCGGGGTGCAGGACAGTCAGGCACATAAAACAGAGAAATACGAACCGGCACAGTCTCATCGGCGCAAATTGATTTACCGGGTATAAAGCGAGACGCGTACGACCTGAGGAGCCGACGTGAACCGCAGGCCCCAGTCGGTTTCGTCGCCGTTCCAGATGCGCGTCGGCTTAAAGAGTCCGTTTTGGTACTGCCCTTCTTCGACCCGCATAAACTGCCAGGCTTTGCCGCTTGCCGCCCCGGCCGTTCGGAAGTTTACCCGCGCAAAGGCCCCCGTGACCAGAAACTCATCCGGCCCCAGTTGGGCTACCATCGCCCGGCCAATGGGCTGTGGATTGGCCCCGATACCCTCCCGCGGGCCGTAGGCAACCGTCGCTTCCCAATCGCCAAATTTCAGAACCTGCGGCTGAATCTTCGGTCCGGGCGTTTGAGGTGATGTTACCGTTGGCGAAGCAGGAACGGCGGGTTGCGGGCTTTCGGTTACGGCCTGTAGTTTACCCTCGAAATTGAGTTGAGCTACCTCACGGGTCATCGGCTCAAAGGCCCGATAGTTAAGTGCGAAAGCGTCCAGCACCTCAGCCGACAGGGCCGGTGTACCCAGTGGCGCGGCTGCATAATTGGCGTAATCCAGCCCGAACGGCGAAAAACCAATGGCTCCGTTGCCCAAAGCCGCGTAGAAATAACGGGCATTGCCGGCCTGATTTCCCGTTTCCGGCACCAGCAGCGCGTTGTCGGGTCGGTTGTAATGTTCCAGCACCCGCAGGTACCGGCTGTCTTCGTTCATGTAGATATCAGGCGCCAGCAAATCCACAGCCGGGGCAGCCGCTTTCCAGATGTCAAGCACGTTATCAGTCGGGCCGCCACTTTCGTAGGCCGGTGGCCGGGTAAACGTGATCGGGTCGCGCAGGGCGGCATTCACGTACAGCGGCAGCGGATAAATGGCTTTTCCGGCAGCGGCTACCTGACCAATAAAATACCCCACCGACCAGGCATGAAAAAACTCGTCGGCATTGTCGCCAAATGTATCGCGCCAGCCCGCTGAACCCGCCGGTTTACCGAGTGCTTTCAGCAGTTGAGCCGGAACGGGAGCCGCGAAAAGCCGCTGGGCTGCGGGCGAGAAATCACGGATGCCCCCCCACATCCCCGGCTCATTTTCCACCTGAACCATGATAACGGTGTGTTGGCGGTCTACCGCTTTCAGGTGGGCCATAAACGCCGAAAACGCCTTGATGTCAGCCGCTAACGTTGCCGGTGCGTGGGGCGACGGCGAGTCGATGGGTTTGCCGTCTTTACCCGTTACGTTGGGATAAAGCTGAGGCTGCCGTTTCATCCACTCCGGCATATAGTGCGCACTCCCGTTTTTCCAGGTACCAAACCAAAGCAGAATCAGGCGAACGTTGTGAGTGCGGGCCTGCGCCAGGAGCGTATCCGTCAACGAATAATCGAAGCGGCCGGGTTGTGGCTCGAACTGCTCCCAGTACACAGGAATCTCGACGGTATTTACGTGCAGAGCCGCCATTACCGGCCATACTTTGGGCAGCATGGCGGGCCAGGCACTGGAGTTATGTACCTGCGCCCCGAGCATCAGGTAGGGTGCCCCATCGACGGACAGGGCGTGACGGCCATTTTTATGCACCAGCCGCGGCAGGCTGTCGGTGGATAGAGCCGTACGGGCCGTCGATTGCGCACTGACGGGCCGGGGAATCAGCGTAGTCAGCAGCAGGAGCAGCAGATAACCCCATTTAAGGGGTAGGCAGACCTCCTTGGTGAGCAAAAGAAGTGGTTTGCAGGTAGTCGGGCGCATTATTCGTTCTTCAGGTTGACGTTGTGTGACAGTTGCAGCCATACAGCTACCTCTATCGAACCGGAAAGCGGCTCGTTTACTAAAGGCAAAAGTGGATCATATTACTCTATAGAGGAGCATTCAACCTGAAACAGCCTCCACTTCACAGCGGTTGTACGCCGACCTGCCAACGGTCATTTTAGCCCCGCGACCTCAGTACCCCCGGCCGAGCGTTACCTGATCCAGCAACGGCTCATTGGCCAGAAATCGGTGCCAGTTCGCCAGAAACCGGTCGATTTTCCCCTGCTCCTCGCCCGGCTGTCCGCCACCGGTATGCTGCGTCAGCACGACGTTTGGCAGGGTCCACAGCGGATTGTCCGTCGGCAACGGTTCGGTGGCTGTTACGTCCAGCACCGCCCCGCCGAGGTGTCCCGTTTGCAGGGCTTCGATCAGGGCCGGTTCATCGACGGTGCTGCCCCGCCCGACGTTGGCAAACACGCTGCCGGGTTTCATGGCCGCAATCAGGCTCTTATCGAAAAAGTTGGTCAGCGTACCGGGCAGGCAGTTAATGACCAGATCGGTACCGGGCAATACGGCCCGGAGATCGTCGGGCGTGTGGAGGGTGGCCTGGGGGTCGGTACGGGCCAGAAACTGAATCTGGCACTCGAAACCACGGAGCATCTGCGCCACGGCCTGCCCAATGGCCCCCGCTCCCAGAATAACCACCCGTTGCCCCCGGAGCAACTGCAACGTCGGGCGGATGGGTACGCCGACCCACCGTTTTTCGGCCTGCAACAGCGTTAATTCGGGTAGGTGCCGATACAGGGCCAACACCCCGGCCACCATGGTTTCGGCGCAGGGCCAGGCAAACAGATCGCCCATGTTGGTGACAGGAAACGACAGGTTCAGGTGCGCAAACGCGTCGAAACCGGCCGAATCGAGTTGCCACCAGCGCAATTGACGCGGACCGGCGAGCGCATCCGGGCGGGGATTACCAAACAAGACGTCGGCCTGGCTGAGTGCGTCGGGCTGTTCCGTATCGGCCAGTTCATCCCGAAACAGCAGTCTAGTATCCGCAGGGAGTTGTTCCCGTAAGTAAGCTTTACCGGCATTGGACAGTCGGGTATGGATGAGTATTATCATGGGGTTCTGGGTTTTTGGTTTGTGCCGGGCCGACGATTCGGTTCGTAGTTCCTTCGGCGACCAACCACGAACGACAAACCGAATCGTCGGCCCGGCACAAACTAAAGATTACAGCACCAGCGCGGGCAACCAGAATACCGCGTCGCCCAGCCAGCGATAGCGTTCGTTGCGGACAAAATAAGCCGGATTCCGCTGAATCACGTACAGCACCACGCTCATAATACCCAGCATAATGGCCGACCGTTCGGCGAAACGGGGGCCACCACCCGGTTCATCGGTCACAAAACAAATGACGAAGGCCGCTCCCATCACACCCACCGTCAGCCAGGTCATGATGGTTTCGCAGCGGGGTATGCCCCAGGCCGTAGCCAGCGAGAAGTCGTTTTTGCCCGCTCGTCCGCCAGCGCCCGATTCGCGGCTTTCCATCACCGAAAACAAAAACAGATTTTGCAGCGCAATGGCCGTAAACATCAGCCCTTCGGTTAGTTCGGTACCAGTCGTAGTGCTCCGCTGCACCCACACGCTGCCCCAGACACCCGCCGAAAACAAAATCGCCACCAGGGGTTCTTTGGCCAGCAAAGCGGGGTGCCGGGGGGGCAGACGAAATACGGCGGCCACATACCCGGCACAGATAATACCTAAGGCCACCCCAAACCGAATGACCGGGCCGGGCAGCAGGAAAGCAAGTCCCCCGCCCAGTAAAGCGGCTGCGATTACCACCTGCCACAACAGCGTGGCGTGGGCGCGGTGAAACGCATGACGGGGTGTAAGCGGCTGACCCGGCTTGCGAACGTCCAGCAGCCGGTCGACGGTGTAAATGCAGAACACGGCTAAGGCCAGCACCAGGGGAGTTGCCCAGTGAACCGGATCAACATCGGACAGCCGGGTCGCCAGCCGATTCGACAACACCGCGCCCAGCACGACGGGTAAACTCAGGTAGTAGGCCGTTTTCAGGATAGCGCAGTCAGAAGATCAGTAATTGAATAACTTGGTTTTTCCGGTTTGGTTACACCTAATCGCTGTTAGCCAACCGGTGGAGCCAGCCACGGCTCCCGGCGTTCGAGCACCGTTACCGCCTGTCCCACCCGAATCGCAACCGACGCAGCCGATGCCGCGAGCAGTACGTTCTGACCAAACAGAATTTTATGACCGTACTTCCGGTAGGCCGCCAGCGTTTTGAGGGGTTCCTTCCCCCGCTCACCGGTGGCCGGGTCAATGGTGGTCATTACGCAGCGGGCGCAGGGCTTTACGCCGTAAAAATCCGTTTCGCCCAGTTGAAACCGATACCACCCGTCTTCTTCATTCGGCTGACTATAACTAACCACAATGTTTGGCCGGAACCGCTCCATCCCAATCGGTTCGGGCAAACGTCGGTTCAGGGCATCGAGCGAAGCCTGACCAATGAGCAGATACGGATAGCCATCGGCGAAACTAACGGCCGGTATCTGCTGCGGGTCAACGGCGTACTGCTCCTCAACGGGCCGACGGCTGGCATCGGGCATAAATACCAGGCGACACGGCTGACCCAGTTTATCCGAGAACCAGCGGTCAGCCGCGTCGCTGACCACTACGGCCGGTACGTGTTCGTCATCCCAGATGTTCACCGGAATGGGTATCAGCATGAGGGGTTCCGGCGCGAGCGAGAGGTCGAGTACATCGCCGGGGTCGTTCCGGTGCCAGACGCGCAGCCGGTCGCTCCCGTCGGGCGCAGTGTCGATAGCCACGTCGATCAGCGGCATCTGGGGGTTTTCGCGCTGGGTGATGAACTGGCCCGCCGGGGTCACGAGCATGAACCGCCGGTCGTGGCGAAAGCCTTTTTCCTCAACAACCGCTTCCATCAGCGAAATGCCGCCGAGTGATTTAATGGGATAGATAAACAGGTGGGAAATAGTCATTTCAGTTTGTGGTTTGTGGTTCGTAGTTCAGGATTTGTCGTTTGTGGTTTTCCGACAGGCAACAACAAACCACTAACCACCAACTACATCGCCATGCGCGGCAGGGGACTTACGTCCTGACCGACAAATTCGTGGTGCTGGTACTTAAAATGGGCCGCCATCGCAATCATCGCGGCATTGTCGGTACAGTAGGCAACCTTCGGAATGAAAACACGCCAGCCCAGTTCCGCTCCCGTTTGGGTCAAAGCCGCACGCAACCCGCTGTTGGCCGACACGCCCCCGGCAATGGCGACGTCGCGGATGCCGGTTTCGCGGGCGGCTTTTTTCAGTTTTGCCAGCAGCATCTGAATCAGGGTGTGCTGGATACTGGCGCAAATATCGGCTAAATGCGCGTCCACAAACTGCGGATTCGCCCGGACGTTATCCCGCAAAAAGTACATAATGGCCGTTTTAATGCCGCTAAACGAGAAATCCAGCCCCGGCATGTCTGTCTGCGGAAACCGGAACGCCAGCGGATTGCCCGTGGCCGCGTACCGGTCGATGAGCGGGCCACCGGGATAGGGTAACCCCAGCAACTTCGCCGACTTGTCGAAGGCTTCGCCCACGGCATCGTCCTGCGTTTGCCCGATCACGGCCATCTCCAACGGGCCATCGACCCGGACAATCTGGGTGTGCCCCCCGCTGACGGTCAGGCACAGAAACGGGAAATCCGGGTGTCTTGCCGCGTCGCCATCGTCGATAAAATGGGCCAGTACGTGGGCCTGCATGTGGTTTACTTCGATCAGCGGAACCGCGAGACCGAGGGCCATTGCTTTGGCAAAAGACGTACCCACCAGCAGCGAACCGAGCAGGCCCGGCCCCCGCGTAAAAGCGATAGCATTGAGGGCATATTTCGGTACATTTGCGTCACTTAAGGCACGTGCTACCGTTGGCACAATATGCTGCTGATGCGCCCGCGAGGCCAGTTCCGGCACCACGCCCCCGTATTGTTCGTGAATCAATTGTGCGGCAATAACATTGGAGAGAACCCGTCCGTTACTAATGACAGCGGCCGATGTTTCGTCGCACGAAGATTCAATGGCTAAAATAATCATCTATGGCCCCTAAACGAATGAGTTGTTGTCGATAAACAACGTTGACGGGCTAAACCATTCCCGCGCTGTTTTAATCCAATAATCCGGCAAAGCTACCTTAAGAATCGTTGCCAGCGGCTTACCTTTAGTTATTCAGGCACTCCATGCGTCGAACCCTGTCCATTTTGCTCCAAACCCTGCTCTACGGTCTGCTGGCCGTGTTGCTGGTGGTGCTGAGTGTGGCCATCGGGTTGCAGATTCCGGCGGTGCAGACAACCGTGGTGCAGCGTTTGGCGAAGTACGCATCCGACAGGATGCAGTTTCCGATCACCATCGGGCACGTTTCGCTGAAGTGGCTCAATACCCTCACCCTCGAAGATGTTCACGTGCTCGACCGGCACAAGCAGCCGATGATTACCCTCGGGCGGCTCGAAGCGGATTATACCCTGAACCCGCGCATACTCTGGGACAGCACCGTCAGCGGCCCGCACCTGGACGAACTGCTGCTGTACCGGCCCGACGTGCGTCTGCTTAAAAACGGCGTCGACGGGGAGACCAATCTCGAAGAATTTATCCGGCGCATCGGCGATCTAACCGGCGACCCCAACGTACCCCACTCGGATGTGCATTCGCCGTTCGTGATTCCCAAAGCAACCATCGTCGACGGGTCGTTTACACTCTCCGACCCCCGCGAACCCGTAGTCGCCAACCGTAACCGGTTCGACCTCGACCACTTTACGCTCGACAAACTCAACGGCAGCGTCCGCAATTTCACCATTCTCGGCGATACCATTGCGGCCACGATTTACCACCTGCGGGGCGTCGACCGGCACACGTCGCTGCAAATTCGACAACTCGACACGCGCTTCCTGTTCTGCGACACCAAGCTGCAACTCGCCGGTCTGTTCGCCCAAATCAACAACTCAATCATCCGCAACGAGTTGGTTTTCAATTACTACCATCCCCGTGCGTTCAGCCATTTCAACACCATGGTACGGATGGATGCCCGGCTGCGGGGCACGGTTATCCGATCCGAAGACCTCGGCTACTTCTCGGACTACATTCGCGGGCTGAACGAAGTCTGGGCGATAACGGCCGACTTTCATGGCCGGGTAAACGACTTCAGGATGAGCCGGACCGATCTGCATTTCGGCCCCGGCGGGCGCAGCCATTTCGGGGGCGATATTGCGTTTAAAGGCCTGCCCGAAACCAATCCCTTAACGGTCAATTTCAGGTTTACACCCTCGGCGGTACACATGGCCGACCTGCATCAGTATTACCCCGATTCGGGCTTCACCAACACCATTCGTCCGTTCGGCACCGTGGCGTTCCGGGCCGATTTTGTGGGGGCATTCGACGATTTCCGCACGGTTGGTTCGTTTCAGACCGCCCTCGGCAACGTATCGGGCGATCTGCGGCTCAAACTGGCGACGAAACGCACCGAAACGACCTACACCGCCAACGTAAAAGCCGATCATTTCGCGCTTGGGCAGTTGATCGGGCAACCCGTGCTGCAAACGCTCGACGGCGAAGGACGCATTACCGGGCGGGGTACGTCGCTCAATACGGCTCAGTTGGACGTGAACGCCCGGTTAAGTCGGTTCGGACTGAACGGCTACGACTACCGGAATTTAGCTGTCAACGGTAACCTGCAAAAAGCCTTTTTCAACGGGCAGGTCAGCGTTCGTGACCCCAATCTGGCGTTTAACGTCGACGGGGAGTTTGATCTGCGCGGTGCCAAAAATCATTTCGACGGCAGCGGCACCGTCGATCAGGCCGACCTGCGGGCGTTGAAACTGCTGGACGACTCGCTGGCGATACAAACCCGGTTTACGGTATCGATGGACGGCAACACGGTGGATGAACTGGTGGGCGAAGCCCGTTTTCAGAACGCCATACTGACCCTGTCCGAGCGCCGGTTAGCGGTCAATAACCTGTCGCTTACGTCGAGTATTGCCCCGGCGGGCGCGCGCGAATTAGCCGTCGATTCGGATTTTCTGACCGCGCGGTTGCAGGGCAATTTCGAACCAAACCGGACATTGAACGACCTGAACCGGCTGCTAACTGAGTACAAGCTGTATTTCGTCGGCGACGTGGCCACCCGAACGGCCTACTACCGCCAGAAAGCGGCTCAGTTGGGCGTTACGCTGCCGGGCATTGTCGAACTGATTCAGGCACCGGTAGTATTGCCCGCCCGCCCGCTGCGACCCGTTCGGCTGGCCGCTAAACCCGTACTTCCCTCGCGTTACAGCATCGACTATGCCATCCGGCTGACGAACGCCAACCCGCTGCTGGCCTTTCTCTATCCGGCCGGGTATGTGGCCCCCAATACGCAGGTAGACGGACGGTTCACGGTCGATAATACGTCGTTTCTAACCGCGACGGGACAGACCGATTCGCTGCGGATTGGTAAACTCGGGTTCGGAAAAAGCACCATAGACCTGACTACCTCGAAACTGACAACGGGTGAAGCCGTGCTGGCTTCGGTGATTATCAACTCGGCGCGGCAGCAGTACGGTACGCTGGCCCCCACCGAAAACTGGCAGGCCGAAGCGTCGTGGTCAACTGATCACATCGACTTCACCAGCAGCCTGCACCAGAGCAACAGTACCAACCGCGCCAACCTGAACGGCGAACTGCGATTCAAAGGCGACGCCATCGACCTCACTTTCCGGCAGTCGGATTTTCAGTTATTAGACAAAGTCTGGACGTTTAACCCGTCGAGTCTGCTGCGCAAGGTGGGCAGTGAGATTATGGTGCGCAATCTGTCGGTCACGAACGGCAATCAGTTGGTGGCCCTGTCGGGAAAAGTATCGCCCGATTCGCTGGAAAACCTGAATGTGGAAGCCCGGAATTTCCTGCTCGAAACGCTGAATCCCCTGCTGAACACGTCGATGAGCGGCACCACCAACGGCACTTTTACCCTGCGCAACCTATACAAAACGCCCATCATCGAGAGCGAACTGAGTGTGGCCAACCTCGCGTTCGGCACCTTCCGGGTGGGTGATGTGTATGGCACGGGCACCTGGGACCCGGACGCCCAACGGCTGAACGTAGACGCCCGGGTGGACCACGACAGCCGCGACGTACTCCGGCTGACGGGTACGTATGACCCGCAGAAGAAGACAAATTCCTTCGACCTGCGGGCGCGGTTTAACCAGGCCAGTCTGGGGATTCTGGAGCCGTTTACTACCGGACTGTTTTCGGGCATTGGCGGGTTGGCATCGGGTACGGTGGCGGTGAAAGGATCACCCGAACGGCCCATTCTGACCGGTGCCCTCGACGTAACAGGCGGGCGGATAACGGTCGATTACCTGAAGACGGGCTTTACCTTCGACGACCGGGTGGAGTTTGCCGACGGCTCAATCACCACCAAAAAAGTAGTCCTGCACGACCCCAATGGCAATACGGCTACCTTGCAGGGGGGCGTTTATCACAACGGATTCAAAAATTTCCGGCTCGATTTCGATGCCGACCTGAACAACATCCGCATCCTGAACACCACCACCCGCGACAACGACCTGTTCTACGGCACGGCTTTCGTGACGGGTAAGGGTGAGTTGTCCGGACCAATCAGTAACCTGGCGATTAAGGCCAACGTGCGCAGCAACAAAGGCACGCAGATGTTTATTCCCCTCGACGGAGCGACCAGCGTATCGACGGAAGAATTTATCCGGTTCGTCCCCCGCAAAAAGGCCGCGGATTCGTCGGCGGTGGCGAAAGTGAAGGCAGTAGAGCCCGACAAAAACGGCTCCGGCCGCTCGGAAATTGACCTGTCCGGCATTTCGATGGATTTCAACTTAGACATCACCCCCGACGCGGCCTGCGAAATTCAGCTCGACCGGCAGACGGGTGATATCATCAAAGCGTACGGGGAAGGCCGGATTGCGATGCGGGTGGACACGAAGGGCGAATTTTCGATGACCGGCAACTACGAAATCCAGCAGGGCGAATACACATTTACGTTCCAGAACGTCATCAACAAACGCTTTAAAATCCAGCCCAACAGCCGCATCACCTGGACCGGCGACCCCTACAGTGCCCTCCTCGACGTAACGGCGGCTTACACGCAGTACACCTCGCTGGCGGCCCTCCTGCCCCAATCGCAGGGCGCAACCACTACGTCCACCACCGACCAGACCCGGCGTTACCCGGTCGATCTGCTGATCAAACTGAACGGGCAACTGACGGCCCCCGACATCAATTTCGACCTGAAAGTAAAGGAATACCCCAGTTCGGCGGAGTTCCGGCAGTACGTGACGGCGTTCGAGAACCGGATTCAGACCAACGAGCAGGAACTCACCCGGCAGGTAAGCAGCATACTGATTTTCAACCAGCTACTACCGGAAGGTTCTAATCTGTTAGATGGCGGAAACCTATCGGCGGGGGCGGCCAACAGTGTGAGTGAGCTGCTGTCGAACCGCATCAGTCAATTGGCGTCGTCCCTGGATAAAAACCTCGACGTGGGTGTGTCGCTGAATACACTGGGCGCGGGCAATGCCAACGAAAACCTGATCAATAACCTCCAGTTGCGGTTTTCGTACCGGTTTCTGAACGACCGCTTCCGCATCAGCCGGGATGGAGGGTTTACGTACGGGCAGAACCAGACCAGCGCAGCCAGTCTGCTGGGCGAATGGACAGTAGAGTACTGGATTCGGCCCGACGGGCGGTTGCGGGCCAAAATCTATAACCGGAATCAGCAAAGTATTCTGGGCCAGATCAACACCTTCAACAGTACGGCCCTGACTACCAGCGGGGGCATCAGTTTGCTCTACACCCGCTCGTTCAACCACCTGTTCAGCCCCCCCAAACGCCCCACTCCCGGCGTAACGGCCAAACCCGATTCTCTCCCCGCCCTGACACAGGGACGGTAAGTTGTTGGTTTACCGGGATGAGTGCTTGATGATATTGACACAACATTGATTATGCACTGAAGGGCAAACCATCATAAAATCAATATATTAGCTATTAGAGTGTTGCATTAATAAAGTTTATACTTCCTGATGCAACGCACAAGATAAATCTGCGTCTTTCGGGAGTTAACATAAACAAGTTTACGATGAAACGACTGGTAGTTTTATTACTTTTTGGCATATGCTATTTACCAAGTTCACTTGAAGCTTGTACAATTGTTTCGGCAAGTTTGAAGGGGGAAGTCTTTGCCGCTTCTAACGAAGACGATTACACTCCTTTCTCAAGAATTTGGTTCAACCCAGCCACTAAAAATCGCTATGGTTCGGTATGTTTTGGTCACAATGATCTACAAGCACAAGCAGCCGTAAACGAGTATGGTCTCTTTTACGATTTCACACAGCAAAACATCGATCCATCTAAGTATAACATCAAAAATCCCTATAAGGGAGACCTTTTTTTCGAGCTTTTAGGACAGTGTAAAACAGTCAAGGAAGGATTGGCGTTCTTGAAAACGCACCAGTATGCTAACTCTTCGCAAGCCCTTTTGGCAGATGCCCAAGGAAACTCTGTTATCATCAATGCAGGTGCTCGGGTAGAAAAGCAGGGACGTTATCAAATCAACACAAATTTCAATGTTTGCGATGTGAAAACGGGCAAGTATTCATGCCAACGATATGATATAGCGAATGAAATGTTGAGTAACACGACAGAATTATCAGTTCCATTCTTTAAAAAGCTATTGAGTCGAGTTCATCAAGAAGGTAATCTTTCTACGCAATACTCAATCATAAGTGATTTAAAAAGAGGACTTATTTATGTCTACAATTTTCACAATTACGAGAATAGTGGTCTGTAACTTTAATTGGCAGAATCAATTGTTGTACTATTCTCCGAATTGATCCTCACGTAATGCCGTTTAAGCTTCTTCCTGGCTTGTGGCGTGTCAAACAACCAGTTGATTTTAACTCCTTCCCTATTACGCTC
>JBBQLG010000064.1:0-31894 GCA_038327655.1 Cytophagales bacterium | reverse complement strand
GCTTTTAGCGTTGCGTTTGGTAATGATAGCCTGTAACTGCTGGCGTTCGTCCGTCGTTAGGGTAACATGATATTTTTTCATAAGGATAACCGGTTTGCTACCCCAAATTTACCCGTCACTTATGTGAAGCCAAAACACTAGGGCGAAATCAGATAGCCGAAGCCGCTCCTACTCTCAACCGATATGACAACCAAACAAATTGATCTGGAAGGCGATCTGGCCCGGTTTCGTCAGGAATCAGACGCGAGTATTCAGTTAACCCGTGAGTCGGGACTATCCATCGACCTGGCCGAATGGCTGACGGTTAAGCGGTACGCGGAACGGTACGGCTTGACAACACAGGTCGTCACGAACTGGATGGCGCGGGGTATTATTCCTGTCGATTGCACCATGACACTCCCCGAACTGAACGACATCCGGTTAGTTAAAAATCAGCGGTACCGGTAATCGTCTGGTTGTTTATGCTGATGAATTTACGGGGTGATCGTGGCAATTGACAACCACATAAAACTACATTGACCGTTGCTGGCGGAGTTTGAGCAAAGTTGTAAGTTTGCTCAAACGCCTGTGCATTATGGAAAATCTCATTGCCCGTATTACCCTGAATCCGGCGGTTAGTCAGGGGGAACCGACGTTGCGCAATATGCGGTTTACGGTGGCGCAACTGCTGGAGTTGTTAGCTGCGGGGATGACCAACCAAGAAATTTTAGCGGGCTACCCCTATTTGGAAGAGGCTGACATTCAGGCGGCTTTGCTGTATGCCGCTCAGATTGCCAACGCCCGAACCATCATTACACTGCCCCTTGTCTCCTGATCTGCCTTGCTAAAATTCATCGTCGACACTCAATTGCCACCCATGCTGGCAACCTATCTGCGCTGGAAGGGTCCAACTGTCAATTATCAGCCTGCCTCAACGGCTGCCCGAAGGGCCAAAAATGCTTCTTTTAGTGGTTGGCCTACTGACGAGTTAGGTTCGGTAAGCACTAATGACTGATAGGCATCCAGAAATATTGTTCGGTTGCGGTGGAAGAAATGCAGGAAGTGACGCAGGAATCCAAGGCAGTCTAAAATGACAAATTCTACGCCAACTTCAGCGTAAAGTTCATGTGCATATTCCTGTACAAGCGGGTCAATTCTATCCGTAGTAATAAAGACGTAGTTATCGAGTGAACTTCCTATTTGGGTAATTTTCTGGAGGGCAACGGTAATGTCATTTCTCGTCACCTTCTTATTCTTCATTTCATAACAGGTCACAACATTATCGTCGCTGGTCAACGTTACTTCAACATCACCGACGGCACCTGTTTGACTATCAGCGGCATTATGAGCATTGAGGGGTTTGGCAAATTCGCCAATCAAACTTCCGACTGCTTCGTACGCTGCGGCCATTATCAATGTTGGCAAACGGCTCGAATTGGCGCAATCCAAGTGCTGATGAATCAGCGTAACGATTTGTTCTGATGAAAGGGGCTGAGCATCTTTCGTCGTTTTTAGTGCTGCAATAAGTTCGTTTATACGTCGCTCGTTGGTATTCCGAAAAATGATGAGTTGTCTGATTATTTCTTTCAGCAGTTGATCCGGTTCTATGATCTGGCGATAAACCAAATCAAGTAAATCAAGTGCGTTCTGATACAGATGCGGTGGGCGACCAACCAAATTCAGGTCAGTTGTCATGGTAGCATTCCGATTACGAAACGCAGGGGTGAGATAAGCCGTCGTTGGGTTAGTGGGCAGATTATACTTAGTAATGAACTCCTGTACAGGATGTTCGTCGTAGTATCTTCCCGAAAAAGCATCACCCCCACTAATGTTTGTGTACGGCTTACGAATATCAACTGCCGGGTTATCGATCTTGGCAACAAGGCAGGACATCAGAAACCGTATTATTCCCCGATTTCTGATGTTGTGACAAATGTCCTCAACTTTGAGTAATGCTACAGGATCAGTAACAGTTGGCTTGGTAGAATCGGTGGAATCAGCTACCTGTTTGTGCAACTCTGAAAGGTAAGTAGTTAAAGAATCTGACATTAAAAAAGTTGTGGTTGAGTTTTCGAGTTTTGGGGCCTGTAATTTTTAGCTGGATCATAGTTTAGCCAAACAACCTCCTGCCTTGTGTCTTTCGTAGAATGAATGGTCTTTTCTGCGCTAAACCGTT
The DNA here is from genome assembly GCA_038327655.1 of Cytophagales bacterium. GTDB lineage: Bacteria > Bacteroidota > Bacteroidia > Cytophagales > Spirosomataceae > JBBQLG01. The sequence continues at coordinate 29,739 of JBBQLG010000064.1, read as the reverse complement.
TGTGCCATTTAGATGCAGGAAAGAGGTCATTCATCAACTCACAGTCGTAATTTGAGATTGCCACCTTCCCTACGGCTTTATTTAGAACAATTGCTAATTGCTCATGGTCGGCATTTGTCATTTCGTAGCCGTATGCTTTACTGTCCCCCCTTGTTTCATGGATATAAGGCGGATCGCAGTAAAAAAGCGTAGTCGGGCTGTCGTACAAATTGATAACATCAATGGCGGGTCGGTTTTCAATCTGAACCCTGAGCAGGCGATTGGCAATGGTGTCGAGTTTATCAATTCCGCCCAGCCATCGGCTTACAACGCCACTCATCCCGGCCCGACTCGTATCCTTGCAATTGGCCCAGCGGCCAATACTCGCGGTCTGTGCCAACCCGGTGCGCACCTGACGTGCTCTGACATAAAAACGCCGGGCGCGTTCCAAAGGTGTTAAATTCGGGTCTACTTCGCAGGCTATGGCAAATTCCTCGCGGGAAAAGGGTGTCAGGGAAAGGGCATCAATTACCGCTTCTTTCTGTTCACGGAGTACCCGGAAGAAGTTCACCACTTCGCCATCCAAGTCGTTGTATGTTTCAATCGGGGATGGTTCTCTGTTCAATAAAATGGCACCGGAGCCAGCGAAGGGTTCGCAGTAATGGTGGCATTCCGGTAGTAATGGCATCAGCCAGTCCAGATGAGAGAACTTGCCGCCATACCATCCAAAGGCAATTAACTTTTTGGTTTTTAACGTACTAACGGCTGGCGGTCCTGATTGTCGTTTCTTTAATACCATTATGTCTATTCTTTCTTCTCTGTAAAAGCATCCTTCCTATCATCAATATTACTATTTCTTTGGGCGATTACACATTATCAGCTACATTCTGGTGGTGTGTAATCGCCCACAATCCGGGTACAGGCACAATCAATAGTTACTTTCTGACCAGCTCTGGTGAGTTGTCGGCTCCGTCCTGCCGTGCGCGTTTGATCACTTCCCCGCCTACTTTATTGCCCATCTCTAAGCCGACAACGTTGTCGGTGCGAAAATGGAGGCCACCCTCAAAGCGTGATTCGGCGGCTTCTTGGGCCTTCTGCATCAGCAACGGCGCATCAGCCGGGAACAGATACCCCAAAACAGTCGCCTGGGCGCAGGAAATTGTGGCGTGGCCAGACGGGTAACTGGGGTGCGGGGGCGTAAATCCTAACAGCGGGACGAATGTGGTATCATACTGATTCGGTCGAATCGCCCAATAGGTGTATTTAGTGTCGAAGCAGGCGATGCTGGCATCCTGAGCCGCTATGCTTACGAGCGCGTACACGCGGGCAGCACGGGGCGGGTTAAGGTGGAGATTATGCTCAAAGAGTTCGAGGTTTACGGCCTCACCCCAATAATTTGCGCTAACCCAATACAGAGCGCGGTAGGTTGACCGTGGGTTTCGCCTGAAATTCTTCAGCTCTTTCATCTCCTCGGCGGGGTCGGGTGGTGGCCCCGGCCGGAACTGATTGCCCGTCGTAAGTACCCAGGGTTGACAATGACCCAACATGGGTGAGTACGGAGGACGTTTATCGGCCCAGGTGTTTGGGCCGGCTGGACGTTCCCCGTTCCATGCAGCATCGGCGCCATCCGCTTTGGCGCGTACTATGACGGCCTGGGCCACGCGCTGTCCGAGTTCAAGACCGGCTTTTACATCGCTGGGATAGGCTACCCCGGCCAAAACCCTCGACTGAGCCGCCTGTTCTGCAAGCCGCTGAATGGAGTCCGCTTTGGCCGGGAACAGGTAAGCCAGTACGGCGGCTGCGGCCCCCGCCGTAACGGAGTGTTCACAGGGATACGACGGGCTGTCCGGGTTCGGAAAACTGGGTACCAAATCGGTATGCTGTACGGATGGGCGGGCGCGCCGGTAGGTGTACTTGGCATTCCAGGCCGCGATGGTCGCTTCGTAAATCGCTACGTTTACCAGAGCCTTGGCGCGGAACCAGGCGGGCGGAACGCCACCATACAGTTGCTCGATTATGGTTTGCCAGCGGTAACCGGGTGCGCCCGCATTCCAGTAGGCAATCTGTTGAATAGCCGCCGGGTCGCGCTTACGCTGGAGATCCAGCAGTGTTTTATAGTCGGCCTGCGTGGTTTTGGCATCCGGCGGAGGGGGCAGGCGGTACGCATCACCGGAGGCAATCACCCATGTTTTCCACTGGCCCGCTTTCGGCTCGATCTGCGCCCGCAGCGGAGCCAGACCGGCAACGTAACTAACCAAACAGAGGAGAATGGCTTTCATGCTGAGTCGGGCTTAGTACAGACCAAAACTAAGGCCCTCTCTTTCATTGGAATAGCGCAGAACTACCCGAATTGGTAAGTAGTTCTGCGCGATCTTGGTGTGGCTGCGCCGGTAAAAAATTACTCACGCCAGCAACACCAGTACATCCTCCTTCGTGAGGGATTTGACGAAGCCTTCTTCGCTGGAAACCAAGTTGCTGGCGAGCCGCTGCTTGGCCTGCTGTAGCGTCAGGATTTTCTCCTCGACGGTGTTCTTGCTGATGAATTTATAGGTGAACACCGTCCGCTGCTGGCCAATGCGGTGCGCCCGGTCAACGGCCTGCGCTTCGATGGCGGGGTTCCACCACGGGTCGAGGATAAACACGTAATCGGCGGCCGTGAGGTTGTGGCCCAGGCCGCCCGCTTTCAGGGAGATCAAAAACAGTTTTACCGAGTCGTCGGTCTGGAACAGGTCCACTTGCGAACGCCGGTCGGTAGTGGAGCCGTCTAAATAGGCATATTTGATAGTCTTCTCGGCCAGGTATTCCCGAACCACGTTCAGGTGCTTAATGAACTGACTGAACACCAAAATCTTGTGGTTTTCGGCCATCGCAATCTCCAGCCGCATCAGCACGTCGGCCAGTTTGCCGGAGTCACCTTCGTAACTGGCGTCGATCATGCGCGGGTGGTTGGCAATCTGGCGGAGTTTGGTGAGGCCCTGCAACACGATCATCTGCGATTTGGCCATGCCGTCGGCGTCGATGCGCTCCAGAATCAGGTTGCGGTAATACGATTTGGCTTCCTCGTACTGCTCAGCCTGTTCGGGACTCATCTCGCTGTACAACACACTTTCGACTTTAGCGGGCAGGTCCGTGGCCACCTGTGCCTTGTTGCGCCGGAGCATAAACGGTTTTATCAGTCCGTATAACCGACTGGTTTTCTGCTCGTCGTTGCGCTTCTCGATGGGTATTTGGAACTCGTTGCGGAAAAACGTTTGACTACCCAGCAAACCGGGGTTGATAAAGGTCATCTGCGTCCACAAATCCATCGTACTGTTCTCCAGGGGGGTGCCGGTCAGGATCAGCCGGTGGCCCGCATCAAGCTGCATAACGGCTTTGGTAATGTGCGACGACGGGTTTTTGATGGCCTGCGATTCGTCTAAGATCACGTAGTTGAACCGGTAATCCTTCAGCAGGTCAATATCGATGCGGACGATGCCATACGAGGTCAGAATCAGGTCGTAGCCGTCGAATTGGGCCATGTTCTTGTCGCGGTAGGTGCCGGTGTAGGTCATCACGCGGAGGTTGGGCGTGAACCGGCTGGCCTCCAGTTCCCAGTTGTAGAGCAGCGACGTAGGCATCACCAGCAGGGTCGGTTCCAGCGCACCGGCTTCCTTTTGGGCCTGCAACAGCGCGAGGGTCATCACGGTTTTGCCGAGACCCATATCATCAGCCAGACAACCGCCGAACCGGTACTGATTCAGGAAGTTCATCCAGTCGAAACCGGCTTTCTGGTAGGGGCGGAGCGTACCGTTGAAATGCACCGGCATGGCGTAACTCTCGATCTCGTCGAACTCGCGCAGGCGTTCCAGTTTACGGCTGATGACGGCCGAGGCTAAGTTATCCTCCTCCAACTGCTGCACTAAGGCGAGGTGGTGTTTCTGCAAAATAAGGCGGTCGGCCAAACGAGGGTCCGCGTCGATACCGTCCGGCGTTTCCAGAAAACCCAGCAATTCGGAGTATTTGGTGAACCAGGCATCCGGAATCACCGCAATTTCGCCGTTGGGCAGGGCGAACTCCCGTTTCTTGTTCAGAATGAGCGACCGCAACTTGATAAACGGAATCTCGAACTCGCCGAACCGGACGTTGGCGTAGATGTCGAACCAGTCGCGGCCCTCCTCGATGGACACGTTCAGGCTCGAATAGCCCAGAAAATAACGTTTGGCGTCGCCTTCGCTCTGGCGCAGCAGAAAACCGGACTCCTGAATGGACTGGCTGTGGGTGGCCAGCCAGTCGAACGCCTGCGCCCGGTCGACGGCCAACCGGCCGTTGCGCAGGTCAAGCCCTATTTCTTTGAGGGCGTTGAGTTTTTGCCGCTCTACCCGCTGGTCCCGGCGTATTTTGTGGAAAATATAGTCATCACCCACCTTTTCGACGCTGACATTGGCCGCGTTGGCAAAACTATCGAACCGGAACTGAAACTGACCGTACTGAAACGACAGGTCGAAGGTGAGTTTCTGCCCCGGTTCATCGTCGGCGATCGGTGCATCGGCAAACAGCGATGGGGCCACCCGCTGCGTGGTAACGGCCTGCTCGGATACGGTCAGTACCGGCACGGGGGCGATCGTTTCCTGCCGGATCTCGAACCCTTTGGCGTAGACATCGTAAGCGGCAATGAGCGGCACCACAAACCGCTGGTAGTATTGCTCCTCGATGTTTCGGGGAATCACAATGTGATTTTTCGTTAAAAAGGGCCGCAGCTTCTTCCCTTCCACATGCCGGGCGAAGTGGTACAACCGATCATCGACCAGCATCCAGGCGGGGTCGTCGCAGAGCAGCAGCGCGCCTTTGTGCTGAAACTCCACGCGGGTTGGTTCGGCCGTTTGGGTGGCCGGGCGGATGGCTTCGCCGGTGCGTTGCTGGCTGGTGTTGGCTGTCGTCCGCTTGCCGTCGGCCTCATCGTTGTGACGGATGTGGCCATTAGCCGGTCGGTCGCCGTAGCGGATGATGGGGAAATAGTGCGTAGAGTCGGCGTTACGGACGAAATGGAAGTGTACGCGGGCCGGTTCGGGCATCCACTCCACGGGTGCCCAGGCCGGGTTGCCATCGTTGCCCATGATGTACATGGGCTTGTCGATGAGCCGTTCGAGTACCTGCGCTTTTACGTTTTCGATGTAGTGGCAAATGGCCTCCTGCACCGGTTTATCGCCTTTTTGGGGGTCGTATATCTTCAGAAAAAAATCAACAGCCGGGAGTTTTCGGAGGTTGAATTTTTTCAGAATCGCATCCTGCTGAATGGTTTCCAGCAGCCGGACCAGTTCGAAATCGCGCTCATCCAGGCCTTTGGCAAATTCGCCGACGTTCTGCGTCGAGAGGGTTTGGTTTTGCAGGGTAAGTTCGCCCCGGCCGTTCAACTGCACCACAAACGCTTCGATCAGGTAGCCCAGGTACTCGTGTTCCAGAATAGAATAGACGATGCGGAAGGGTTGGGTAGGCGCAACTTTCATGGTTGGGAGGAGGATAGCCGGGGTAGTAAGGGATCGAACAACCTGAATTATACCAGGGCAACACGGTGGGAGATAAGATAAACACGCCTATAAATAGCTCAGGGTGAAGAGCATAAGCTGATTTTTGATTTATGGCGATTTCAAATATACGCAGGTACGGGAAAAGGCCAAATCCGCTCACGCGGAAACCTGAAAAAGTAATGCAGCGGTAATGCCCGTCGGGTGGCCGGGAGCGAGGTGGGGGATTGGATAGCCGAAACGAAACAGCCGGGTAATGGATGCCCGGTGTAAAGGCCGTTTTTACAGCGATTGATTCCGCAGGGGCTGTTGCAACAGTAATTGATACTCCGAAGACGAAAACAGGGTCTCCAGTGAACGCAGATCCGCTGGTCGGTGCAGGTCGGAGCCAATAAAGTCGATCCACTTGTTTTTGAGCAGCAGGTGCGCCTGTGCCTTTACTTTGCTGCCGTAACGACCCGTCATCGACCCCCAGTTTAGCTGGAGCAAACAACCCAGGTCGCGTAGTTTGGCGATGGCCGCCAGGTCGTTGAAATAATACTGGTAGCGTTCGGGGTGGGCCAGAATGGGTTTGTAGCCCTTGGTCTGAATCCGGAACAGAACGGTTTCCATGAAGTGCGGAGCCGATGCCCAGCCGGTTTCGATCAGCAGGTACCGCTCGTCGCCAAAGGTAAGGAGTTGCTCCGATTCGAGGAGTTGCAGGAAAAGGTCATCCACCAGGTATTCGGCTGCTACCTCAATGGTCAGGTTCAGGCCGCTGTCCAGCACTAACTTTTGCAGTGTCTGCTGGCCCTCCACCAATATCGACGGCGTGTTGGGATACCAGTCCTGATTAACGTGGGGCGTTGTGATGACGCGCCGGATGCCCCAGGCTTCCAGCTGGCGCAGCACTTCCAGCGTCTGTTCCTGGCTCTCCACGCCATCGTCAACTCCCGGCAGCAGGTGCGAATGAATATCGGTATGCCAAAAGCAGGGTTCATCCGGGGTGTTCTTACGCTGTCCATTCGTAAAAACAGATGTTACCACTTTGGCAATATTATTGTAGATATTCATTTGGTTCTCTTCACACTCGTAGAAGGTCGTGCTTTTTCCGCTACAATATAAGTCAGTTAGCCCTTATCCGGTTCGTCAACGAGGACTCCTATTCGTCACCTTGTATAACAAATCAGCTTTGAAAATGGCTCATAAGAGTCTTTTTTCGCTGAAATGGTGAGAAAACAGCCTGTTTTAAGGCATTTTATTTTTTCTGCGATGCAACTGTTTTGGTGGATTTTTTACGCTGACAGCCACTGAACTCGCGTATTGGGTTGGTACGTGCTAATGTCTGAATGGCCATAAAAGAAAAATTGACTCGTAGCTGTTTCTGTAATATGCTGATTATGAACGGTTTGATTCTTTATTTAAAAAATTTAAAAAAAGTTAACTTATGGTTTATGCATAATTGAATTTGTAGTTTTATATTTGAACGATAATGATAGAAGTTAGAGGCAACAACTGTGCGATAGATGGCTGGATCTATATACAAATTAACTCGTGGAGCTACCGGTCATATCCCCGGATGGCTCAGCATACTATTTAATCTTTAAACTTTTTATACAATCTCTTACTTATGAAAAATTCAAATCGACCAATTCGATTACTGGCTTACAGTTTATGCCTCATGGTAGGGCTGTACAACTGTAAGACCAAGGATGTAGACTCGCTTACTCCGTTTACCTACTCCTTCGGCGACCTGGACAACATCAAACTACCCGACCTGCAGGAGACCGCACCTGCCCCGGTTGTGGTAACAGCCGCTACGTCTACGCCCTCCGTCAAAGCGTCGGCTGTTGGTGATGGTCTAAAAGCCGCCATAGCTTCCGGCGTAGTACCGACAGCGGTAAAGCAGGCATCGGACGACGTCAGCAAGGTGTTTTCCGAACAACAGGCTACTGCACTCGCCGATGGGCTTTCGGACCAGGTACTGGGTGCTTTTGATGCCGACGGTACGTTGCCGACCGACCTCGGAGCAACCATTGAAACCCTGTTCAAAAACGATGTCATGAAAACGTACCTGCCCACCGTCACCTCGCCCATGGTGAATGGCAAGGCGATTTCGGCCCGTATTTCGGCCGTTCCGGTTGTGGTACCCCCCATCGTTGTGCTCAATTCGATCACCAGCGACAGTGAGGACAAGTGCAAGAAAGAAGCTAATACGGCTTACAATAAGGCGTTGAATACCCTCAATACCGCGCAGCGTACGCAAACGGCAACCGTAAATGCGAGCTACAAACAGCGGGAGTCAGCGGCTAAGACGGACAACGTCAGTTGCCGCAGTGGTATTACGGATAAGTACAAGACACTGCTCGAAGCCGATGCAAAAACACGCGATCAGAATCTGGCTAACCTGAAGGATGCCCGCAAGACACTCGGGGAGGTAAACTATCATTTTCTGGTAGCTCAGGAAAAGGCTACCTATGCTAAAAACGTGCTGATTCACCGCGGACAGCGGGCCGATGAACTCAAAGCCTGCGATGAGGCCAGAGATGCCCAGATTCTGGCAGCCGCAGCCGCCCGCGACAAGGACCTGACTACCATTAACACTACGTACAATACCCTGGCCGCATCCCTTACCACGGCGCTCAACAAAGCCATCGCCAGTTGCCACAACCAGGGTAATGGCGGTTGAGCCTTAACAGGTATCGCGTCGTTGTTCGTCAACTCCTATTCATTTACAGTCATGAACAAGAAATACATTCAGTTGGCTGCGGTTTGCTTAGCCGTTCTGCCCCATCTAACACAGGCTCAGGTTGCCCTGAAAAGCATTGGCGTCGGCGCCAGCTACTGGCAGCCGTCGCTCGACTACTGGAATAACAATTCCATCCTGACGGCCTACAATGGTGGCAAGGGGGCGAAACTATCGGGAGCCGTTATGCCAACGGCGTCTATTGAAATGGCGTTGGCTAAGGGGCTCTCTGCGGGGGTGCGGGCAGGTTACTGGAAACAGTCGGCCGAAAGTGCGCTGAGTATTGCGGGCATCGACCGGACCGAAAAGCTGACCCTCTCGATTATTCCCGTATCGCTCGATCTGAAATACAGTTTTGCGAAATCGTCGACCGAAACCGTGAAAACGACGGACAAAGCCGGCCAGGTAACCGAAACGGTAAAAACCAAACTGCCTTCGCTCATTCCGTACATTGGGGTAGGTCTGTCGCGCTATTTCATCAAAAACGATTACTCGCGGCAGGTGGTAGCCAATCCCGGCTCGGTGACCGAGTCGCAGGCGGGTAATAACTACGGCATTCAGGTTTTTGCCGGTGTGGAAAAGAAACTGGTAAAAATGCTGTATGTGGCGCTCGATGCGCGGTATCACCTGGGTAGCTACAACCAGGGCGTAGGCACGGAAACAACGTCGACACCCCAAAAAGTAAGTCTGAATGGGTTGGAAGTCGGCCTGTCCCTGCGGGTGAAATTTGCCGATTAGTGGGCTGTTGATTACTGAATAACCGGGCCATTAGCTTGCCGAACCACTCTTTCCTGATCGCGTTGATCTAAAAAAAGAGCCGTTCAGTCAGTTGGTGGCCCGGTTATTGATATAGCTATTTCGTTAACTTGTACGTTACTATACGCTGCCACTTTATGTGCCGATCCGTACTGAACAACGTCGCCGGGAAGGCGCTGATCCGATTGCTTTTGGGACTTCTGCTGACGACTGCTGCGGGCCTTTCAGCGCGGCTTTGGGCGCAGGTGAATATCTCCGGCAAACCCGGACTGCTTTACATCCCGACCGCAAAAACATTGGGCGACGGGATGGTTCATGTTGGCGTGGGCTATAACCCGGTCAAGTACGCGTTTCGGTTCAACCCCGCCATCGACCCCCGGATTACCACCCGCAATTCGGAGAATATCTATTTCGTCAATATTGTGCTGCTGCCCCGGCTCGAGCTGAACGTGAACCTGCTCCGTCCAAACGGCTACATTCAGGATGGAGCAAAAGGGATTGGCGACCGGCAGATCGACGTGAAGTACGGTGTGCTCACCGAAAAGGGGAACCGACCCGCCGTAGCGGTAATCTTATCCGTTCCGTTCGGTATCGACAACTCATTGATTACCAATGTTGTGGTGGCGACTAAAACGGTTCGGCTGTCGCCTGCCATCACGGCCGAAATCACGGCTGGCATGGCTTCACCGTTTTACATTGACCGGGAAGATACCCGCAATGACCAGAACTCCACGCTGTTTTCCGGCTTTGTCGTCCGCAACAAACTCAACAAGACAGTTCGGTATCTCGCCGGGCCAATTGGCGGTATCAAACTCAATCTGAGCAAAACCGCCGGTGTAATGGCCGAATGGGACTCGCAGCACCTGAACCTTGGGGCTTACGCTACCTTGTTTAACCACTGGACGGTGCAGGGCGGGGTGCTGAATTTCGATCAGATTACGGTGGGTACGTCCTACGCTTTTTCGTTGCTCCGTTCGCCCAAACGCCTGCCTGTTCCTTATGACGTTAAGTAGCTCAGTACGCACCGTAACGGCACTGCTGGCCATCCTGACCGGGTTTGCCACCGGGAGTTTGGCGCAATACGGTACCCGACCGGATCGGTCCGACGTTTTGGGTGCTGCCCGTGCCGGTTCCGGTCTGGTTAGTGCTAAGCCGGTCAGTCCCGATCCGGCAAGCCGCAGCCGCTCGATGACCCTGTTTGAGAACCTGACCGTCGACAGTCTGAACAATCAGGTATCTTACGAACAGCGGTTGTACCGGAATCCCATGCGGGGACTGGTGACGCTGTATGAAAACAGCCCCAGCCGGATGGGCACCGAATTTATCCCGCTGTATCAGGGCGTACCCATTGCCCGCTATCGGCTCGCGCCCACCTTCGAAACCATAACCATGTCGCGGAAGGACCGGGCGAGATGGGCACGTTCGACACCGTTTCAGGCCCGGCGCTACAAATTCGATTTCCGGCTGCAACCGGAATTTATTGCCAATTTCGGATACCGCGAACAGACCGTGCAGAGCAAGACGAACATCCTGCTGCAAAGTCAGCTTTACCTGAGCCGGGGTTTGGTGCTGAACTGGGGTATCCTGTTTCCGCTCATCAACACTATTGATAATCAGAAGCTTAACATCCGACCGGCTCCCATTTACCTGAATCAGTTTCTGGCACTCGATCAGAGCGATTTCCTGAGCATCTCGACCGGCTTATTTTACAATGACAACTACGGCCTGAACGTACAGTACCGCCATACGGACCTGACCCAACCCTGGTCGTACGGCGTGGAAACGGGGCTGACCGGGTTTTACTACTTTCCCGAAAATGGGTTTTACTACGATCAGCTAAACCAGTTTATGCTGCTGGCCGACGTTGCCTACCGCATTGACCCGCAGAATATTACCCTGAAACTGGCCGGTGGGCAATACCTCTACCGGGACCGTGGTTTTCGCTTCGACCTGATCCGGCAGTTTTCGGATGTAGAAGTGGGTTTTTACGTCATGAAGACCGGCAACGGCTCAACGGCGGGTTTCAACTTCGCCATTCCCATTCCGCCCGGCCGCATTGCGCAGACCAGACAGTTCCGGCTGCGTAGTACCGAAGAGTTTCGCTGGGAATACAACTACAGCCGCGGCTACAACATCGGCACCCGCTACAAGGTCGGGACACCGCTCGATGCGCTCCTGCGGCAGTACCACCACGGCTACCTGACCAATCAGGTACGCTGACCGAAACAGGTAATCGCGTTAAGTTTACTAATTCATTAAAAATTGAAATAGTAAATAAAAAGTTTAGTTAATTAGCGAATAGTTTCTTTATTTTGATACCTTAATCATCGTTCCTTGTAGGACGCGCGCGCCATGTATTCCGGCAGGCAATGAACAGGTTCCGCTCGGCTCGTACCGGCTCACCGAATTCTTTTCGTTATGCAAAACAGTTACCAGTGGCTCTTTTATCGGCTTCGCTCCATGTCTGTACCGGAACTCGTTTTCCGGACGCAGCAGTACGCGCAGAAGCGAATCGACAGGAAGCACATTGCGTGGCAGCCTGACGTTGAAACAACCGTCGACCGGTTACCGGTACCGATCCTGCCGTTTGTGGCCATCACCGTACCCACAGTAACGTATAATACCACCGTTCGCATTTTTACGCATACCATCGACGTCAGCCAACCCATTGACTGGCACCTCGACATCAGCACCGGCAAGCGGTACCCGCTGACATACGCCAAAAAAATCGACATCCGTACGGGTCAGTTCGGTTCGGCCAAACACGTCTGGGAGGTTAATCGCCTGCAATGGCTGCCGATGCTGGCGCTGGCCTACCGGCAAACCAACGACCGGCAGTATCTCGATCAGTTCATGGTGGCTAACCGGTCGTGGATCGCCGAAAACCCGTACCTGCTGGGCGTAAACTGGTACAGCAACATCGAGGTGAACATCCGGCTGATCAACTGGTTTTTCGCCTGGAACATCCTCGATGCGTCGGCCCTGGCCCGAACTGATCCGGCCTTTGCCGAATTCGTGAACGACGACTGGCTACCCGCGATTTATCAGCACAGCGTCTATAGCTACACCAATCCGTCGCTGCACTCGTCGGCCAACAATCATTTGGTGGCCGAGTATGCCGGGCTGTTCATTGCCGGGTCGTTCTGGCGGTTTCCGGAGTCGGCGAAGTGGACGGCCTACGCCAAAGCCGGGCTGGAGCAGGAGATGGTGGCACAGCACACACCAGGCGGCATCAACCGCGAAGAAGCCGCCGAGTACATTCAGTTCATCACCGATTTTTTCCTGATTGCCCACGTCATCGGCAGTCAGACCAACAACCCGTTTTCGGCGGGGTATGCCCATCAGCTTGACCGGATTGCGTCGTATATCGCCCATTTTCTGGATTGCCGGGGTAATTTTCCGCACTACGGCGACGAAGACGACGGGCGGGTATTGGTGGTGGAAGACCGGCAGCCGTTCAACAATTTTCGGTCCATTCTGGCATCGGCCGCCGTGCTGTTTCAGAACCCGCTGTACAAAGCCCGTTCGCACGGCTTCGACCTGAAAAACCAGTTGCTGTTCGGGGCGAAAGGTCAGGCTGTTTTCGGTCAGATTTCGCCGGAGACGACTTATCCCGGCAGCACCTTTTACGACGAAGGCCATTTTATTCTCCGAAAGCAAACCGCCGACGACCGGGAAATATACATTCATGTGGATGCGGCTCCGCTGGGGTTTTTGTCCATTGCGGCCCACGGTCACGCCGACGCGCTGTCGTTTGTGATGAACATCGACGGCTACCCGTTTCTGGTCGATTCCGGCACGTACACGTACTATAACGGGGCCGACTGGCGCAACTATTTCGTCAGTACGCGGGCGCACAATACGGTCTGCATCGACGGCGAAAACCAGGCGTTTCAGGCCGGGCCGATGCTGTGGCTGAAGCACTACAAAACGACCGTTACCCGAGCGCGCACCACGCCGTTGACCGACGAAATTGTGGCGTCGCACGATGGCTACGACCGGTTGCAGTGCCGCCATCAGCGTACGTTTCGCTTCGACAAAGCAGGCGAGGTACTGCACCTAACGGATGTACTGGAGAATTACGGCAAACAGTCCCGGCAGGTAGAAGTTATGTTTCACCTCGCCCCCGACCTCACGACGACCACGCTCAGCAAGAACCGATTCCAGCTGAAACACCCGGCTACGGCCCGGCAACTGCACCTGCAAATCGACCCGAAACTGCAGACCGACGTCGTACACGCCCAAACGGAACCAGCCCTGCTGGGGTGGTACTCCGACGGATTTTATCACAAACAGGAAACCTCAGTCCTCTGCGCCCGGCTCACGCTGGAGGTCGGCCAGAAAATACAGCTTCGGCATCAGATCACCGTTCAATCATTCCCATCAACTATACAGTAACGTCATGAAAATCAGCATCTTCGGTTTAGGTTATGTAGGTTGTGTCAGTCTGGGCTGCTTAGCTCAAAACGGTCACGATGTGGTAGGCGTCGACGTCAATCCGATTAAAGTAGGACAGATCAATGACGGCCGAGCCACGATTGTCGAAAAAGACATCGACTGCATTATGGCGACGCAGCACGCGCTGGGCCGCATCCGGGCGACGATCAACTTCCGGGAGGCCATCCTCAACACCGACGTGTCGATCATTGCCGTCGGTACGCCCTCTACGGCGCAGGGGCACCTCAATTTGCAGTACATTTTCAACGTCGCCGAACATTTCGGGAACGTGCTGCCGGAGAAAGATCATTTCCACGTCATTGCCATCCGCTCGACGGTGATGCCGGGAACGTGCGAGAAAATTGCAGCGCTCATCGAAGAGAAATCCGGTAAGGTGCGCGACGTGGATTTTGCGGTGGTCAGCAACCCCGAATTTCTGCGGGAAGGCACGGCTGTGCGCGATTACTACAACCCGCCCCTGACCTTGATTGGTACCGAATCGGAGCGGGCCGGGGCCATCATCAGGAGCCTGTACGACCAACTGCCTGCCGAAGTGATTGTGGCCGAAACCAAGATTGCCGAGATCATGAAGTACGTGAACAATACCTTTCACGCGCTCAAAATCTCGTTCGCCAATGAGATCGGCAACATCTGTTCGGCCTTGGACATGGACTCGCACAAGGTGATGGACATTTTCTGCAAAGACACGCAACTGAACATTTCCAAATATTATTTCAAACCCGGTTTTGCCTACGGCGGATCGTGTTTACCGAAGGATCTGAAGGGGTTGCAAACGCTGGCGCACGACCTGTATCTGCAGGTACCGGTGATCAGCAACATCGGGCGGACCAACGAGATTCAGATGCAGCGGGCGACCTCGGTGCTGATGAAACATGCTAACAAAAAGATTGGCTTCCTCGGCATTGGCTTCAAGGCCGGAACGGACGATCTGCGGAACAGCCCCGCCGTGGAACTGGCCGAAATGCTGCTGGGTAAAGGCTTTACGCTCAAGATTTACGATCAGAACGTCCACCTGTCCAAACTGACCGGTACCAACAAGGAGTACATCGATCAGCACATTCCGCACCTGTCGCGGCTGATGGTGAAGGACTGCAAAAAACTCGCCGACTGGGCCGATGTGCTGGTCGTCTGCACCAACGAGGGTGAGTTCACGACGTTGCTTTCATCCGTCTGCGATAAAATCATTCTCGATCTGGTACGCCTGCCGATATCTCCGAACGGCACCAACGAATACATCGGCATCAACTGGGCTACGGGTCAGTCTGCGGAATCGGCGGTGACATCTATTAATGGGTAGGAATATCCCCAACCCCCTGAAGGACGGTCGGTTGCAGCCGGGCTTTGCCGGGTTAGATACCGGTAGCTAACCCCGCATTGGGTATTTGTATCTAAGTCCTTAAAGCCCCCTTCAGGGGGTTGGGGGTAAATTTATCAACACCGTAATGAACATGGAATCAACGCAGTACCCGAACATCGTCGGGAAACACATCCTGATCGTTGTCGAGAATTTGCCCGTACCGTTCGACCGGCGGGTGTGGCAGGAAGCCACTACCCTGAAAGAAGCCGGGGCCGACGTGAGCATTATTTGCCCGATCATGAAGGGCTACACGGCCCGGTACGAGCAAATCGAGGGTATCGACATTTACCGGCATCCGCTGGCCGTAGAAGCATCCGGGGCGCTGGGTTACTTGGCAGAATACGGCTCGGCCATTTTCTGGTGGTACAAACTGAGTATGCAGATTTACCGGAAAAAGCCGTTTCAGGTCATCCACGGCTGCAACCCGCCTGATCTGATCTTCACCGTAGCGATTCCGTTCAAGGCGCTGGGCGTGAAATACGTCTTTGATCACCACGACATCAACCCGGAGTTTTACATCGCCAAATTCGGAAAGAAGGACTTTTTCTATAAGCTCATGCTGGTCTTCGAGCGGATCACCTACCGCATTGCCGACTACAGCATTGCCACCAACGAATCGTACCGGGAGATTGCCATCCGGCGCGGAAAGATACCCGCCGAAAACGTTACCATTGTCCGCAGTGGTCCCAAATTAGACCGGCTGCGGATTGTACCTGCCAACGATGCCTACAAAAAAGGTCGCCGGTATCTGGTAGGCTACTTAGGCGTGATCTGCGAGAGCGAAGGTATTGATTTACTGCTCGACGCGGTGAAGAAGATTGTGGCACATCGGCAGGACGTGCAGTTTGCCATTGTCGGGGGCGGTACCAGCCTGGACGAGATGAAGGCGCTGGCCGGGGAGATGGGCGTGGCCGATTACGTTGATTTTTACGGCCGCGTGTCGGACGAGATGCTGGTCAATGTGCTCAACACGGCCGACGTTTGCGTGAACCCCGATAAGCCGACGGATATGAACAACCTCTCGACCATGAACAAAATTATGGAGTACATGGCCCTCAAAAAGCCCATTGTCCAGTTCGATCTGAAAGAGGGGCGGGTATCGGCGCAGGCGGCTTCGCTGTATGCTGAACCGAACAACATCGACGACTTTGCCGCCAAAATTACCTGGCTGCTCGACCACGAAACCGAACGCAATACGATGGGCGAATACGGCTACCAGCGGGTACTGAATGAGTTGTCATGGGCGCACGAGCAGGGTAAACTGCTGGCGTTCTACAACACGGTAATGGCTTCTTTCGCTAAGCAAACGCAGTCCGTTGTGGCTCCTGAAACCGTTGGTACAATAGCCTACGCAACGGAGTAAGGGCACCCTCGTTTATTCCCCGTGATTTCATCCCTGTAATGGGTTGGTATAGCGTATTGGCTCGGCTAATACGCTATTTTTGTTGCAATTAAATCATCTTAAACTCCTAAAAAGATGGATGCAGCACCAACTATGTCTCCGGCTTCGATGCCCAATCTGGCCCACAAAGACATTCCCGGAAACCCCTCAACGGCTACCAGCAGCAAAATCAGCCTGAACGACCGCTCCTCGGGAAAACCCCTGCGCGTGTTGACGGAGGCCGACTGGCAGTTCTGGATCGAAAACGGGTATGTCATCATCCGGCAGGCCGTGCCCGTAGAGCAGGCCGACCGGCTGGCGGGTTTGCTGTGGGACTTTGAGGAAAAAGACCCCAATGACCCGGCTACCTGGTACGCGCCACCCCGCGCCGACATGCAGATGAAAGAACTCGTCGGCAGCGGCATGGTCGAACTCTATAACCACCAGTACGAGTGGGATAACCGGCAGTACCCGCGCATCTACGATGCCTTCGTGGACATCTGGGGAACCGAAAAACTCTGGGTGACCATCGACCGCGCCAACCTGAACATGCCGTTGCGACCACAGGATACCTTCAAAGGCTTTATTCACTGGGATTACGACCCCGACCGTGGCGACGGACCGTCCCATCCGCAGAACGTGCAGGGTGTGCTGGCGTTGGCCGACCAGAACGACGAGAACATGGGCGGCTTCCAGTGCATTCCCGAATTGTACCGCACCTACGACACCTGGAAACTGACGCAACCCACCGACCGTAACCGCTTCCGGCCCGACATTACGGGGCTGGAGGATCAATTAGTAAAAGTGAAACTGAACGCGGGTGATCTTCTGATTTTCAATAGTCTGCTGCCGCACGGCATCCGTCCCAACCGCTCCGGCGATAAAGTGCGGCTGGCGCAGTACATTTCGATGATGCCCGCCGAAGAAGACAACGAGGCCCTGCGACAGTGGCGCATTACGTCCTGGCGCGACCGGATTGCGCCCGAAGGCTACGCTTTTCCCGGCGACCCGCGCGGCTGGGAGAAAACCCGTTACCCGACCGCCGAACTAAGCGACCTGGGCCGCAAACTGCTCGGCCTCGATCCGTGGGACGCACCGGCTGAGTAGTGGATATGTGAAGATGTAGCCGTGTATCCTGGTGCGTTGGTTGAAAGAGTACTTGTCATGAGAAGGCCCGTCTGCAACAGTTGCAGACGGGCCTTCTTCGTGGTGGTGTGGATACGCTGATTACTGATTTATGAACCGGGCCGGGAGACCTGACTTATTTAGCTGTGTTATCGTTACGGCCGGGCTTTACGTCGTTGTAGCTGGACGTAGCACCACCGATGCGAACTTCATCGTAATAGATGGCCTTTTCAGCGAATTTCGACTGGCCCGTCCAGCAGTAGAGGCCGGCTTTGAAGTAAGGCTTGTGCATTTGTGGGTAGCCAATCGAAATACCCTGCTTGCTGATGATCTTCACGCCGTCCTGCCAGATTTCCAGTAAGCCCGTTGTGCCGGTAGCATCCCATTTGACGTGGATAACGAAGTCGACCCACTGGTCAAACTTGGCCGCGCCCATGTCCGTGATTACCTGCGTAGTGGGGTGTTGCAGGGGCTTGGTGATGGCTACGTTCGAGGCCCGGTAAACGACCTGGAGTTTGTTGCCTGGCTCAACCGAGATGGCTACGGGTGGTACTGAATCTTCAAAGCCCGGATCAGCCTGGCCATGCCACTGGCTAACGATAACAGTCTGGTTGTCGTTGGCCATCGAAGCCGAAGGCATGAATGAACTGTAACCATACCAGCGCTCGTTTTCGTCGACTTGCAGACCACCTACGGCCAGTTCGGAATGCAGCATGTCGTTGGTGCCGTTGGCCTGAGCGGGTGTCCAGGTGAAGCGCATGGCCTGCTTGCCCGAGCGGTGTTTGTCAGCGGTGATCACACCGGCATTAGCCGTGCGGAGTTCGGTGCGCCAGAACTTAGCGATTGCTTTATCTTCAAAATTGTCGGTACCTAACAGGCTGGTTGATTCGCGGGCGGAGGGTGCGTAGGCTTCGGTTGCCACAGCCGCCGGGGCGATGGTGTCGGGCTGGGCGCAACTGAAGAAGAAAGGGATCATGACAGCGAACATGGCAACACGAATTAAGCGGATGGCTAAACCAAAATTAGCTTTTTTAGTGATTGCGTTACCAGTTGTGATAGAGATGCCGAATTCCATGTCCTTGATCTTTTTGCGTTTTGCTTGATCAAAGGTGCCGGAAAAGGGCAGGGAGGGGCTTTTGTATTCGATGAACGACATCGTTCGACGGTTTTTTGGTAGAATACCGTCGAAATACCATTTGCACTAACGGAAGAGAGATGCGTTAATTACAGGTTAATTAATCCACCGGATGTGGTACTATAAGACGGGCTGACGTGACTCTCCGTTCGCTGGAGGCCGTTTGGTGGGTTTACTGCATGGTGCCCGTTACACCTATAACGAAAGAGCCTGTCGTTATAAACATGGCTTGACGGCGCTGGTATCACTGGTGAAAACCACAAAAAAAGCCCCGCCGACGGGTGTGAACCGTCGGCGGGGCTTTTTTTTACTTCGGTGGGTATGCTACTTAGCCAATGGAAGGTTGCTCGGTAACCAACTGGGGTTCGATAGTGGGTGCAGTGGTCGTGGTATCGACCGTAGAACCAAACCGTTTACGGAGACCCGCCGTTGGTTTTTCAATGTATTGATAGCTGACCAAACTGAGCAGCACGCCCAGGGGAACCGCCGTTACTAACCAGGTTGCCGTAAGCCGGGGGCCACCCACCAGATTTTCGGCGACGCTGACACCGACCCAGTGGAACAGGTAGAGCGAGTAACTCAACTTGCCAATCGTAACCAGACCGGGCCGGCTCAGTACCCGCTTCAGGGCATCGTAGGATTTGGCGTATAGTACGGGGGGCAGAATGCCGCTCAGGGCAATACCCTGCAACGAGTAACGCCAGGTTTCCCGGAAAGCCGGGTCGCGGTAGAGAAACGTGAAAAACAGCAGCCCAACCGCACTGGCAAACACCGCCGGATGGCTAACCCCGCGCAGGTACGTACCGGCCCGGTCGAGGTGCAGCATCAGACTGACCAAGCACCCGAACATGATGGCATCGAGCCGGGTGTCGGTCAGGTGATAAATCCGGTAAACGGTCAGGTCATTTAATCCGTCGGTTGCTACAAGGTGCAGCCGCCACGCCAGAACCGCTACGATACTGGCAGCCATGACCGCTGCCAGCACCTTTGGCCAGCGAAACAGGGCCATGCACAACAGCGGAAAGAACAGGTAAAAGTGTTCCTCGATGGCTAAAGACCAGGTTATATCGAAAATACGGCTGCAATTGGGCAACGCGTCACTGCCACCGTACAGCATGTAATAGTTGCGGTAGTAAAACAGCGTCGACAGTACGGCACCCGGCTGAAACCCGCAACCCATGAAGGCCGTGAAGCCGATGGCCAGCGCGACCATAAAAAGCAGGGCCGGATAGAGCCGCAACACGCGCCGGAGGTAAAAGCGGCCGAGGTCGATGCGGTGTTCCTTTTCGTATTCGGCAATGAGCAGCCGCGTAATCAGGAAGCCGCTGATGAAGAAGAACAGCGTCACGCCGAAGCCGCCCGGAATCAGGTGGCCCAATCCGTAGTGACTAACCACAACGACCACAATGGCTACGCCCCGGAAACCATCTAAAGCCGGGACATAACCGGTGCCTCCGAGTGAATTGACAGGTGTTTTCATAAAAGTAAAGCGGTTGGTTCAGGCGGGTTCCGCCAGCATGGATTCGTAGATGTCGCACAGGTGCGCGAAAATAGTTTCGGGTAAATACCGGCGGACGATGCGGCCCGAAGCAAGCCCCATGGTCCGGGCCAGATCGGGTTGAGCCACAAACAGCAGCAGCCGGTTGTACAGGGCATCCCTGTCGCCGGGGGTAACCAGAAAGCCGTTGATACCCTCCTGAACGGCTTCGGCCGTGCCACCGACCGGCGTCGAGATGATCGGCAGGTGATAATTCATCGCTTCCAGAATCGAGATGGGTAATCCCTCGTGGTAAGACGGCAGAATGTAAACGTCGCTGATGCTCAGGAGTTCGTGCTTTTTCTCGCCCGATACCCAGCCTTCAAACCGCACCAGTGCCGCCAGATTATGCTCCCTGATGTACTCCTGGAGCCGTTCGGTTTCGCCGTTGCCGCCAATGCGCAGCACCAACCGCCCCTCGAACGCATCCCGGTGTTCCCGTAGCACGTCCAGCAGGTCGAAAATGCCTTTACGCTGGCCAATGGCGCCCAGAAAAAGTACGTTTAGTGGTCCACCCGCAGCTTTGGGGTAAAAAACCTCCGCCGAATCGCGCCGGTGAATGACGTTACCGAGCACGTCCAGCCGGCGTACCCGGAAATTCCGGGCGAAAAAAGTACGCCAGTAGTCAGACAGGCCAATGACTAAGTCGGCGTGTTCGACCAGAAATCGAATCAGGTATTTGCTGACCGGGTCGCTTTTTCGATAAAAGGATTCGAACCGCGAGCCGTGCATGTGGTAGATTACCTGCTTGCCGAAACCGTATTTCGCCGTTACGAACAGCAGCAGTTTGCGGTAAAAACTGCCGTGGGATGATCCCTGAATGTGAATAATCCGGATGGCTTTATCCCGTTGCAGCGTGTTGACGAAGCTGCCGTACTGCTTCAGGAAAAACGGGATCAACTGCCACTTGTGCGCGGTTGGCTTGTGGGTCGTAATGCATTTGTACACCGAAAAATGACGGGCGTACACGTTCATGACGCCACCAATACCACCCCGGTAGTTGATGTGGTCCGGTCCAACGGTCAGCACCCGTTCGGCTATTGGTCGGGGCACCAGTACGTTGGCATAAGTGGGGGGAGAGGCAGATGTTGTCATCGTAGTGGAGTCAATAGCTGGCTAAATAATGCCGGGCGGTCTGTCGTACATCAAAAATGGCCCGGACGTGCTGTTGGGCACGGTTAGCTTTGGTGCAAACGGCGGTGGATTCGTAGTCCAGCACCAACTGACGGATGGCCTCGGCCAGTGCACCGGCGTCTCCCGCCCGGAATGAATAGCCAAACCGGTTGTTGTCGATCACTTCCATCGGGCCGTCGATGTCGGAGACCAGCACCGGCACCCCGGCGGCCATGCCTTCGGCAACGGTCAGGCCAAATCCTTCGTACAGCGACGGTTGCACCAGCAGGTGGTAGTTCTTCAACTCGCCGTACAGGGCCGCCCGCGTTTTCAGTCCCGTAAACGTAACATAGTCCGTTAGCTGCCAGTCCTGCGTGAGCTGTTCGAGGAACGCCCGCGACTCGCCATCGCCCACAAAGTCAACGCGAAGGTGCCGAAACTGGTCGTGATGCACCAGTTCGTGCAGGGCTTCGAGCAGGAGGTGCTGCCCTTTTTTGGCGTGGTGCAGGCGGCTGATCTGCACGATCCGAAAGGTCTTTTCGCTGGTATAGGCTGTTTTCAGGGCAATACCGGCTGTATGTACCCCATTGTAAATTCGCTGAGCGGCCAGGCCCGTTCGTTGCCGGATGTCCTGCTGCACGATGTTGGAAATGGCAAACAACTTATCGTACCGCTTAAAGTGGTCTGCCGGCACCTGAACGTCGTGTATGGTCAGGCACCGCCGACCGGTATGCTGCCAGAGCAACCGCGCAATCTGATGATTATGGCAATGCACCGCCGTTGGGCGCAACCGGATCAGCAGGGCGTTGAGCCGGGCGATGTACACCGGGTTACGGCTGCCTGCCGGTCGTCCGATTCGCCAGACGGTAACCCGTGGGTCAATGCAGGCCAGCAGGTTCGGGTCAAACTGATCATTGAT
Organism: Cytophagales bacterium; assembly: GCA_038327655.1. Classification (GTDB taxonomy): domain Bacteria; phylum Bacteroidota; class Bacteroidia; order Cytophagales; family Spirosomataceae; genus JBBQLG01. The sequence continues at coordinate 7,753 of JBBQLG010000064.1, read as the reverse complement.
CAGCACAAAGTGCAGGTCGGCGTGGGCGCACTGCTCGTTCAGGATGTCTACCAGCATCGTTTCGATCCCGCCCGTTTCGAGACTGAAGTTGACATGAACGATTTTCATCGGGCGAGGAGCGTTTGTTTGACCTGACTTTTCAGGTCGTAGTAACGGGCTTTCAGAACGGCCCGCGAATAGGGTAAGGCACCGTGCCGCAGCAGCGTGGTGCGGATGTCGTGCAGAAACTGACGGCCGCCGGTGCTGGTTTTTGTTTCTTCCCACTTCCGAAACCCGGCAATCGCATGGTTCGTAAAGGCGTAAATGGGACCGTGCCGCAGCAGGCGCAGCCACAGGTCCAGATCCATGCAGAAGTGAATCGTATCGTTCAGGTAGCCCGTTTGCCGCACCAGCCGGGTCGGGTAAAAAGAACCCTGCTGAATGAGGTCGTAATTGTGATTGAGCAGGTAATTCCGGTCCGGTATAACTAAGCGACGGCTACCAATCACCCGGCCCTGCTGGTCGATCCAGTCGTTTAGGGCACCGTAATACACTGCTCCGTCGGGGTGTTGCTGGTAGAGATTGACAATTTCGGCCACGCAGTCCGGGTAGAGAATATCGTCGGAGTTGATCCAGCCCACCAGATCGCCCGTTGCCAGCCGGAACCCTTTGTTGATGGCGTCGGACTGACCCCGGTCCCGTTCGTGGATAACCGTACTGATTCGGTCGCGGTACCGGTCTACAACAGCCATTGTGTCGTCCGTTGACCCGCCGTCGACCACGATGTATTCGATGTTCGGGTAGGTCTGGTTCAGCACGGACTGAATCGTGGCTTCGATAAATTGCCCCTGGTTGTAAGACGGGGTAATCAGCGATATTTTCGGGTAACGTGTATCCATAGGTGAGGTCATTTGTCAGGCGTGATCGTTCGTGTAGATCTTAAGTCGGGTCGGTGCCGAAACGGGAAGCGGTCGTTTGGCCGGACTGTTCTCTAACACAACCGGCGTAAGAACGGCGGGTGCGCGATGCGTTGTTTTGACCACCACCACCGCCATGAGGATCAGCAGGGTTCGGAACGGAATCATGAGCAGTTCCGTACCGGCAAAGGAGATTAAAAACGTAACGGCCAGGGTGAGCAGGCCAATGGTGCTGAAGGGGGCCGACGGGTGGCGGTAGAACAACCGCATGATCCGAATCAGCATGACAACGAACAGGATGGTGCCGACAAAACCCAACTGGAGAATCAGCAGCGACCAGGCAATATCACCGGTATTGATCTGGGCCACACGACCGATGCGTTCGTCGAAGGAACCGGCCTGGAAGGATAGTTTTCCGGCCTGTTCACTGTCTTCGGATAAAAGCCCGATGCCAAACAGGTAGCCCCCCGGCTTTTCCGTGATGTGATTAACACGCTCCGACAAGTGGGCCATCCGGTACGCAAACGTGTTTTCGCCGTAGTCGGCCGTGGCCAGCGATCCGCTGGTATCAAACGTCTTGGCCAGGTCCGTGAAGCCTTCGTTGAGCCGGTAACTGACTACATCGATCAGGGAAACCCCGTAGCCGATTAGAAACAGGGCCACCAGATAAAAAGCCCGCTGACTGCGCCCCTGCCGGAACAGCGCGTATAGACTGGCCGTAACGACAAAACTGAAAATATAGATGCGGTGCAACGGTGCCATGACCGTCAGCAACAGCAGGCCGACCACAAACCAGTGAATAATCGTTGACCGGCAACGGAACTGAAACAGGTAATAAAACACCACGGGTGTCAGAAAAACGGGCGTGTTGTAGAAGCGGGTAAACGAAAATTTGTCGACGGAGGTGGTGGCCACTTCACTACCCGCCAGTGCCGAATTCAGCAGGGCCAGGTTGAGGGGAATCTGGATCAGGTAGACCACGCACTGAATCACGGTGATTACCGCCAGCGCGTGCAGCATCCGTACCAGTGTTGCCGTTGGCACGACGAAGAATACGCCGAAACTCAGCAGGAACAGATTGACGCGGAACACCCGAAGTACCCCGCCCAGTTCATAGCCCTCGGACACCAGGCTGTACACTCCGTCGATGGCGACGAACAGCACAAACAGACCCACCCACCGGAACACCTTTTCCTGCTGCATGGCTACCCAGAACGTGCCGCCCCGGCTGATGAGGGCAACCAAGAGGAAGACCAGCGCCAGATCGGTCAGTTTATCGGTAGGGGCACCGGCCATAAGAACAGCCGGGGGAATCAGTTGATACCCGTTTGTAACGAAACCAAAAAACAGAAACAATGCCGGGTAGAAGTGACGCGTCAGAAAAAGCCCGATGGCCAGCAGTAAAAGTCCAATTCCTAACATAACAGTACTTGATTAAGTCGGTAGGTACGCCAACGCTTCGGGTTGGCGGGAAGGGGTTACATCCCGGATGTACCGGGCCGGATTGCCCGCCCAAATCTGGTCGGCGGGGACAGGGCGGGTAACCACCGCGCCCGCCCCAACAATAGACCGTTCCCCAATGGTGACGCCTTTGAGGAGGATGGAGTTGGCACCGATAAAGACGTCGTCGCCAATGTGGATGGGCGATGATGTTATCTGTGACACATCGTGTACCCGGCGGGCCATAAAATCCAGCGGATGGAAATCGGTATCCCAGATGCTGACGTTTCCGCCAAAGTTGCCGTGTGCGCCGAGGCTGATGTGGGTCGATGCGTAGATGGCAGTGCCCGAAAAACCGCAGCCGTCACCGATGTCGAGCGTAGCTTGGTCACTGACGTAAATAGACACCGGCCGGTCGATGCCCACAAAATTGTAGGCTGTCGATGACCGGAACGTTACCCCGTCGCCGATACGAACGGTGGCTGTTTTGGCGATGCGCAGGTGGATGGGACCGTAAAAGTGTACGTTCCGGCCCAGTTGTACCCGTGGGTACAGCCATTTGATTTTTTGGTACGTAATCGCTGACCGCAGGGCCGCTATGCTTGCCTTGGTGGTACGGGACGCCGTGCGCAGTAACTGTCTCATGGCGGTATCAGATGGCTAAAGAGGCTAAGAACTTGTACGAACGGCGCAGCAGGAATCCATAAATAAGCAGGGTAAATGCGCTGACCGACCCGATGCGCATCCAGGGTTCGGTCAGGAATGAACTGGCCAGCAACGCCGGTATACCAACCAGCACCGTTGTGATGACCATCTGGCGCAATTGCTGCGTATTGATCTCGATCCGGCCCAGGTAAATCTTTTGGTAATAGAGACACAGCACCAGCGACGACAGGATCGCCAGCGAGTTGCCCAGCACGAAGCCGTAGACACCCAGCGTCCGATACGTCAGCAGGCCAACCAGCAGATTGACGGTTACGTTGGTTAGTTGGACCCAGACCGTTTTATTGACGAGGTGGCGACTCATCAGGAAATAGTAGGGCGGAATGGATAAACTATTGACGATAAACGTGGCCGAGATACACAGGGTCGCCATAACCGCAATCGGATTGGTGCCGGGCAACCACAGCGTAAACAGGCTGGGTAGTGCCAAAACGAAAAAGCCCAGAAACGGCACCATCAGCAGCAACATACCCGTTTGAAATTCGCCAATGAGCTGGTTCAGCCGTGCCGTATCGGTTTCACGAGCAATTTTGGGGTAAAGCGGATACGTCAGCTTCGTGACCAATGCCCACAACTGCGACCTGACTTTATACGCAATTTCCAGATAGCCCACCTCCTGAACGCCAATCAGCCGCGCTACGAGTACTTTTGTCATTGGCTCAAAGAGCATTGTAAGCAGGCCAGCCGCATACACCTTTGAACTGAACGCGATCTGTTTGCGGGCTACCGAACCGACCTCTAACCACAAACCGGTCAGATTCAGCCAGCCCCACGACCGCCAGGCAGATGCCACGACCAGACCAAACCAAACCACCGCAGCCCCCAGAATAACCAGACCAACAACCGTCAGGTCGTAGCCCAGACTAACCACAACAATCAGACCGCCCCAGTACAGAATGCTGTAAATAAGCTGGTAGAAATTGGTCAGGTACATCCGCTGCTGCGCATCCAAAACGGTTGTAAAGGTCTGCCCCAGCAGCACCACCAAGTTGGCAATTACCACGCAGCGGTACAGCGATTCTACCCGGTGGTAAAGCACATCGGACAGGCCCAGCAGATTTTGCAGAATGTACTGCTGCTGACTGATCGCCAGTACGCTGAGCGGAATCATGATGAGCAGCAGCAGACCGAGCGTTACGGCAATGTCGTAATCTGACTCCCGCGATTTGCCCTGTACGGACAAAAACTTCAGCAGGGCCGCATTCAGGCCGAGGTTGGCAAAGATGTTGAGGTTCCCCGCCAGCGTTACAATCGAGAAGGCACCGTAGGCTTCGTAGCCCAGCACCCGGATGAAGACCGGAATGCTGAAGAAGGTCAGCCCCGCCGTCAACGCAAGTTGCCCAACGCCACTCAGCAAGTTTTTATGCAGTAATTTCATCGCGTTCAGTGAAGAGGAAGGGAACGGGGAAGTGCGTTCATGCTACCTCCCCCGCCGTTTGGCGATTAGTCAGTGCGCCTTTTCGTCGCCTTTGATCATTTTCGTTACCGTCCACCAGCAAATCTGAAGGTCCAGCGCGGGCGACTGTTTGCGGATGTACCAGCGGTCGAACCGAAGCCGGTGCTGCATTTTCTGCAGTGTTTCGGTTTCGCCCCGGCAGCCGCGCACCTGCGCCAGACCCGTAATGCCGGGTTTTACGTGGTAGCGTTCGCTGTAGTGCGGCATGGTGCGCCAGTGCTGCGCATCCAGCTGAATGGGATGCGGCCGGGGACCTACAATGCTCATGTCGCCGAGCAGCACGTTCAGAAACTGCGGCATTTCGTCTAAGTTGGTTTTGCGCAGCATCCGTCCAATAGGCGTGATGCGCATGTCGTTTTTGGTCGCCTGCCGGAAGTCGGCGCGCTGGTCATAGGCCATCGTGCGGAACTTGAAACAGCGAAACTGACGCCCATACCGACCCGTACGGAGCTGCACAAAAATGGCGGGGCCACGCGACGTCAGACAGATAATCAGCCCAAACAGGGGCATCATCCAGGAGAGAATACAGACCGTAACCAAACTGGCAAACACCAGATCGAACAGACGCTTTCCCGCGAAGGCAAGTGGATTGGTAACAGCGAGGTCGGTCACCGACTCCCGGAAAGAGGGCGATTTAAGCAGGTTGGATACCATAACGAATGAGACAGAAAGAGGTTAAGCAACAGTTGAGTGTTGATTTAAGTACCGTTACGCTTTTGCCCGGATCCGGTCGAGTATGTTTTTTTTCTTCGGACCTTCCCCGTAGTTATAGCCATTCCCCTTGTAGCCATAACTGTAGTATTCGGACTCATTATCGCCAACGGCGTTCAGTACGATGTTGAGCCGGTTGAAACGCTTCTCCTGGTAGAGCGTTTCGATCATCTTCAAGTGATTTTTGGGCGTTACGTCGTGGCGCACCATGTACAGCGTGGCGTCGGCAAAAGGAGCCATCAACTGCGCATCCGTGACTAAGCCAATCGGGGGGGCATCAATCACGATGTAATCGAACCGCAGGCGCAGTTCCGAGATGAGCTTCTCCAGCCGGGGGCTGCTCAGCAACTCGGCGGGGTTCGGTGGCAGTGGTCCGCTCGGTATCAGGTAGTAGCCCTCGGTGCCCGGCACGGGTTGCAGAATTTCGTCGAGGGTGGCTTCGCCGATCAGGTAATTGCTGATGCCCGTGCCTTCCCAGGTGAATCCCAACGAATGCCGCAGCCGGGGCTTGCGCAGGTCCATCTCCAGAATAACCGTCCGCCGACCCACTAAGGCCAGGCTGGCTCCTAAATTCAGCGAGACAAACGATTTGCCTTCGCCACTGATGCTGGATGTGAACAGCAGTACCTGGCTGCCCTCCGGCGCATCGCGCAGAAACTGGAGGTTGGTGCGCAGCGTCCGAATCTGCTCGGCAATGATGGACTGGCTGCGCGATACCACTACGATGGCTTCGGGTTGCCGCTTTTTCACCACCTCGCCCAGAATGGGTACGTGGGTGTTGCTCTCTACGTCGGTCCGGCGCATGATCCGGTTGTTCAGCGAGTCACGACTGGCAATCACCGCTACCGGAATCATTAGGCCAACGAACGCGAAGAGCAAAAAAATCATCTGCTTGTTGGGCTTCACCGGCTTTACGTCGCTGCGGGCCACGTCGATGGTGCGCGAGTCGGAGATGGTCGAGGCAAAAGACACGGCCGTTTCTTCGCGCTTCTGGAGCAGGTAGGTGTACAGGTTGTTTTTGATGGCCTGCTGCCGGGTAATGTCCATCAGGGCACGCTCCTTGGTCGGGATGGTACGGATCACCTGCTCCATCCGGTTGTTGTTGGCGACGTACTGCTGCCGGGTCGTGGTGAGCATGGTTTTCATGGTGGCCACATTTTCGGCAATGCTGGCTTTGGCGGCCTTAATCTGCCCGTCGAGGGTCTGGAAAAGCGGGTTTTGCTCCGGTGTGGTCCGGCTGAGCTGCTCCCGCTGGGCTTCCAGCTGGGTTACGTTCCCGATCAGAGCCAGCAGGGTGGGGTCGCTCAGGCCGAGCGTAGCCGGGGTACCGCCCCGGTTACCCGGTTGTTTGTGGATGTATTCTTCCAGGTCGTTCAGGGCACCCAACTGAACATTCACCTGATTGAGCTGGGCGTCGTTTTCCTGTACGGTACTCAGAAATCCCTGCGCCTGCGCACTCAGGTCGGTAATGCCCTGCGCGGATTTGTACACCTCAACGCCTTTCTCGACCGTAGCCAGTTCGCCGGAGATCAGCAGCAGCCGGTCTTCGATGAATTTCAGGGTGTTGGCCGCCACTAAGTTTTTATCCATCACCGCAGCCTGATTGTACACATTGATCAGCTCATTCAGGATGGCTTCCCCTTTGGCGGGCACCGCCGTTTCGACCGACAGCACAATCACGGTGGAGGCTTTGCTGGTTGGTTCGGCTTTCAGGCTTTTCAGCAAATCGTTTATTAAGGTTGCCTGTTCATTTACCTGCACGTGAAGGGGTTCGGTGCCGCTGCCGACCGCGCCTTTGGCAAACACCCGCAACCGGCCGTAGGGAGTCTGCACACTGGTGTTGATGGGGTAAATCTGGTCGTTGATCTTTACCGTGCCGTTGCTGGGGAAAGAAAGCGTCAGAAAATCGGTATACAACGCCGGAGTTGCTTTCTCCACCAGTAGCCGGATGGGCACCCAACCGTAGACCTCGCGTTTACCGTAAGGTGTGTCGTGCAGGTAGGTGACGTTCAGATCCAGTTTCTTCACCACCCGTTCCATGAGGGTGTACGACTTCAGAATTTCGATCTCGTTTTCGACTACTTTTTTGGGCGCGAAGATTTCCAGTTCCTTCAGCACGTTGTCCTGATCGATGCCTTTCTTTTCGTCTTTGATCAATACGCTGGCCTGGCTTTTATAAGCCGCCGGTTGATAGCGCAGGTACAGCAGGGCTGCCCCCGCCGTAATGCCGATGGACAGGACAAACCAATACCAGTTACGGAGGTAACGGAACAACACGGCCCGCAGGTTGATGTTGTCGGAGTCGAGTACCTGATAGGGTACGTACGAGTAGTTGGACTGATTAGACATAGTAACGCTGGAGTTAAGATTATAACCGGGTAGCGATGATGGCAATGAACGAAAGAGCGCTCAAAATTGCCGGAATCAATAAGTAAGTACGGTCGGCATTGGCCACGCGGGCTTTACCGGGTTCGACATAAACGACGTCGTTGGGGTGCAGGTAGAAGTACGGCGAACGGAACAGGTC
>JBBQLG010000063.1:0-32024 GCA_038327655.1 Cytophagales bacterium | reverse complement strand
TTTTAACTAAGTTTGTCGAGCCGCAGGCTGGGCAGTTGTGTTGTTGAAACATGAGACGTGGTAGTGAGTTTGGCGACCCAAAACTACGGCCCAACTGCGGCCTTTAAATCAGCATCATTACTTTTTCAGGACTACCAACTTTTTAACGGATAGATGTCTTAATCTCCCTGCCTTGCTGGGTGTAGTTTCAACACGCTCCAACATTACACCCGACCCAACGACTTTCATTTCATCTTCACCACCGTGACGCCTGCGCCACCGCGCTCGATGTGTTCGTCGGCCATGGCGCCCACTTCTTTGTAGCTGCGCAGGTGATTGCGGACGAGTTGGCGCAGGATGCCGTCGCCCTTACCGTGCACGATGCGGAGTTCGGGGTAGCCGAGCATGAGCGCGTTGTCGATGAAATGATCCAGTTCGACCATCGCTTCTTCGCCCCGGTAGCCGCGAATGTCGAGGTTGAAACTGAAGTGCTGCATCTTCTCATTCAGGTCCACGCCCTGCGTCCGGGGTTTCTCGCGTTCGCCTACGGCTTCCTTAAACGTGCGTTTGCTGACCTTTTCGAGCCGGTTCATCTTGATGGTCGATTTCAGGTCGCCGATGCTGATTTCGGCGTCTTTACCCCGCAGGGATAACACCTGCCCAATGGCGGTTTGGCCCTGAATGCGGACGTAGCTGCCCACCGTTATCTCGCCCCCTTCGGCTTCAAATTCGTCTTCGGTGGCTTTCGGCTTGGGAGCCTCTTCCAGCACCTCCGTTTTGAGGGTCTGCTTCTCGAACGTCTCTAACTGCTGCCGGACCTGTTTGGTCGTTTCGCGGTCGGCCTTGTTTTCCTTTATCTCCCGGATCGTGCTTTCGATGCGCTGATTGGCTTCCTGCACCAACGCTTTTGCCTTCTGCTTGGCGTCGTTCAGGAGTTGCTTCTGCTCATTGTCGAGCTTGGTTTTCAGGGCGGTGTACTCGGCGAGTTGCTGGGCGAGTTTGCGCTGATTGATGCCGATTTCGGTGTTTTTCTCCGAGAATACCCGCTTCTCGATGTCTAATTCTTTGAGCAGTTTCTCAAAGTTGACCGCCTGCGTCCCTAACTTTTCCTTCGCCCGGTCGATCACGATTTTGGGCAGGTTAATCTTGGCCGCAATCTCAAACGCAAACGAACTCCCCGGTCGGCCCATGTCCAATTCGTACATCGGCTCCAGCTTTTCGCCGTCGAACCGCATGGCCCCGTTAATGAGGCCCGGCGTTTTGTCGGCGAACACCTTCAGGTTAGTGTAGTGCGTGTTGGCGACGCCGTACGCGCCCGACTTGTTCAGTTCTTCGAGAATGGCTTCGGCAATGGCCCCACCCTGACCCGGTTCGGTACCGGTGCCAAACTCGTCGATCAGAAACAGCGTCCGTTTGTTGGCCCCGACCAGAAACTGCCGCATCGCCGTGAGGTGCGAACTGTACGTACTGAGGTCATTTTCAAGTGATTGCTCGTCGCCAATGTCGATAAACAGGTTCTGGAACACACCCATTTCGGCGTATTCGTCCACCGGCACCAGCATTCCGCACTGGAGCATGTACTGCACCAGCCCGATGGTTTTCAGCGCGATGGATTTACCGCCCGCGTTGGGACCGGAAATGATCAGGATGCGCTGTTTCTCGTCTAACCGCACCGTCAGCGGCACGACGCTTTTGCCTTGTTTCTGGAAGGATAAATACAGCAGCGGATGGCGTGTCTGGGTCCAGTTAACGAGCGGCCGGTTCTCCACTTTAGGCATCACCGCGCCGAGCTGCACCGACAGCCGGGCTTTGGCGCGGATAAAGTCGATCATCGCCAGAAAATTGACCGCCCGTTTTAGCTCTTCCTGATGCGGGCGCAGTTGGTCGGTCAGGGCGAGCAGGATGCGGTACACTTCGCGCCGTTCCTCGTATTCCAGTTCGCGCACTTCGTTGTTGGCGTCGAACACTTCGGCGGGTTCGATGTACACCGTTTGCCCCGTTGCCGATTCATCGTGCACGAACCCCTTGATCTTACGCTTGTGTTCGGCGGCAATCGGAATCACCAGCCGACCTCCGCGCACGGTCAGGCTGAGGTCGTCGGGAATCCAGCCGTTTTGGCGGGCCTGTTTCAGGATCGTATCCAGGCGTTTCCGCAGGTTGCTCTGTTCCGACAGGATGCGTCGACGGATGGCGGCTAATTCGGGTGAGGCATTGTCGCGGACGTGGCCCCGGTCGTCGATGACCCGTTCGAGGGCGTCGGTCAGTTGCTTGTTGATGCCCACCGGCCCGGCCAGTTCGGTCAGAAACGGGTACGTATCGCCCTCGCGCTGCGACAGAAACCGCAAACAGTCCTGAATGGTGCGAAGCGAAAGTTTAACGTCGAAAAATTCGGCTTCCGACAGAGCTAAGCCTTCCACACGCACTTTGCTCAGGTGCTGCCGGATGTCGATGTAGTTGGACGCCGGAAAGTCCGGTTCATACTGCACAATCTGCTTGAACTCGGCCGTTTGGCGCAGCAGTTTGTCGATAAGCGGATAATTGTCGGTAAAGCGGATCTTGTCGACGTAATCCTGTCCCAGCGGGCTGATGCAGGCTTGTTTGAGCAAGTCGCGAATTTTATCGAAACCTAATTTTGATTCGAGGGTATTGGGGTAAAGCATTAACGGCGGTTTGGCGTTGATTGGGTCGGCTGTGCAGCCGAATAGATAACGCAAACGGCCGGGGCGGGGTTCTGCTTATTTACCTCACCGCTTCCCCGGCTTTTTGAATTCGCTTTGTTCCGCCATCACCTGCTCCACCTCGGCGACGGTGCGCGGGGCCGATGCGGATAAAACGCGGTGACCGGTTTCGGTGATGATGACGTCATCCTCAATCCGAACGCCGATGTTCCACCATTTCGGGTCGCAGGGCGAGTTGGCCGGAATGTAAATGCCAGGTTCGACGGTCAACACAAAATTGGGCATCAGGTTGAAGGTTGGCGGGCCGGTGTAGGCAGGGGCAACGGTTGTTGTAGCAGTTGAAGCCGTCAGCACGGCGGGCGCGGGCACCGGGCGAACCGGTGCAATTAAATCGTGGACGTCCAGCCCCAGGCTGTGCGACGTGCCGTGGTTGAAATACCGACGCACTTCCGCCGAATCTTTGGCAATCCCCAGTTTGAACAAGCCCCCGGCAATGACTTTAAACGCGGCCTGATGCACGTTGCGGAACGGCGCACCGGGCTGACAGGCCGCAAAACCGGCTTCCTGCGCGGCCAAAACCAGTTCGTAAATGGTCTTTTGTTCGGGCGAGAATTTGCCGTTTACGGGCATGGTTCGGGTTACGTCGGCGGTGTAGCCGTGGTACTCGGCCCCGCAGTCGGCCAGAAAAACGTCGCCGTTTTGCAGGGTTCGGCGGTTGGTGATGTAGTGGAGAATGCAGGCGTTTTCGCCCCCGCCCGCAATGGAGCCGTAGCCCACGTATTCTGAGCCGTTGCTTTTAAAGACGTATTCCATCACCGACTGGGCGTGGTATTCGGTGACGCCGGGTTCCAGAAACTTCATGACTTCGCGGTGGCCCTGACACGAAATGTCGATGGCTTTCTGGAGCAACACCATTTCTTCGGGCAACTTCACCTGCCGAAGTTGCCCCATGAGTTGCCGCAGCGATTGGGCATCCATTGGTTGATGGCCCTGCGTTTTGGTTTTGACCTGCTCTACCAAACTGTACAGGTCGGTGGAATCGCGGGGAGTATCCACGGCACCGAGGGGTAGTACGCCCATGATTTTATCGAAGTGGCCAAAATCGAGCGGGAATGCCCGGAAATCGTTGCCCACATACACGTTTTTCAAGCCTAATGCTTTCTCCGCGCCCTCTTTGCCCAACCGTCGGCCCGTCCAGGCTTCGCGCTGCGGGTTGCGTTCCTGCGCGAAGAAAAACTCCGTACCTTTCTGACCGTTTACAACCACCTCGTCTTTCGTGAGCACCAACAGCGCGTTGGGTTCCAAATAGCCCGTCAGGTAGTACAGATTCGGGTCCTGTGCGTACTGGTAATCCGTGTCGTTGTTGCGGATGCGTTCGGGGTTGGCAAAGAACACCGCAACCGAATTAGGCGGCATTTTCTCGCGGAGTGCGGCCCGTCGCCCGGCATGAAACGCGGGAGAAAGTTTATCGGTATCGTACAGATCGGGTTTGACCTGCGCCAGCGCAACGGACGTGGTTAGCCACAGCAGGGATAAGATGGATGGGGATCTCATAAATCAGCAAGAAAGGGACGGAGATTGGCTACTGGTAAAAATACAAACTTGTGAACGACAAACCACAAAAACCCATGAAACTCATTGAATGCCCGCGCGATGCCATGCAGGGACTGTCCCGGTTTGTGCCAACCGAACTGAAAATCCGTTACCTGAACGCCCTGCTGCGTGTTGGCTTTGATACGCTCGATTTTGGCTCATTCGTATCGGCCAAAGCCGTGCCGCAGATGCAGGACACGGCCGAAGTGCTGGCCGGGCTGGATTTAACGCAGACCACAACAAAACTCCTGGCCATTGTCGCCAACGTGCGCGGGGCGGAGCAGGCTGTCAGCCACTCCGAAATTGCGTATCTGGGTTTTCCGTTGTCAGTGTCGGAAACGTTTCAGTTGCGCAACACCAACAAAACCATCGCGCAGTCTTTTGAGGACGTGAAACAGATGCAAAACCTGTGCGGGACGGCCGGGAAGTCGCTGGTCGTTTATCTCTCCATGGGTTTTGGTAATCCTTACGCCGACGAGTACAGCCCGGAACGGGTGGCCGACTTCACGGCGACACTCATCGACATTGGCGTTGGCATCATTGCTCCCTCGGATACGGTTGGTACCTCCACGCCCGAAAGCATCGAAATGCTGTTTACGCACCTGCTAAAGGCGTTTCCAGGGGTCGAGTTCGGGGCGCACCTGCATGGTTTGCCGGGCGAGGCTACGGCCAAAGTACAGGCGGCTCTGCGGGCGGGTGTATCTCGCATCGACGGTGCCCTGCGCGGTTTCGGCGGCTGTCCGATGGCCGACGATCACCTGACGGGGAACCTGCCCACCGAAGAAATTATCCAGTTGCTCGGCAACCGGGTGACACTTGACCGGGCCGCTTTCGGGGAAGCGATGCTCATTTCCAATGAAGTGTTCGGCTGATTGCGCTATAGAACCGCAGGGTAACGTTGCATTTGTTATCCTACATAAACATCTGCTGAATTTCAGTTTTTACGACTTTCAGGGCATCGGCGGTGGGCTGGCGGTCGCGTTGAATAATGCGCTCGAAGATTTTCCTGGACAGGTCAATGGCGGGTGCATCGGGATGGACATCGCCCGACGCCTGGTTAATCAGTACTGACACATCGTTCATCGCCGACTGCACCTGATCCCATGCGTTTTGGGTCATGTATACCTGTTGGGACAGGTTGTGATTATATTCGTCCCGGATTTCCTGCAAGAGTCGCTGCTGAAACTCCAGCGCTGTAGTCGCGCTGCCGTTCAGGCGCAGCAGGAGGTTGTTGGGGCTGATGCGTTCGAGAAACAGCACGATCCGTTCGTACGCCTGTAACCGGATGGGAACAACGGTTTCGGTGTAGCGCCCCTGTACGTCGTAGCGGTGGCGGTCGGCTTCGCGTTCGAGCAATAATTTAACCGTTATGTACATACCGTAAAGCACTAATGCGGCTGGAATGAGTAGTTTTAATAGATCGCCGATTAAATCCATATGCTTAGTTGGTTTTGTTCAATTAAAAGTACTTAATTTTGAGAGAGAGTAACCTGAATGTTAACACTGGCATGGCATTGCCCATCCGCATTCGGCCCGATGCCCGTCAGCAACTGATCGACACCTTTCGAGCCAATAAAATTCCGCCCGAATATGGTCTGCGCGTGGGCATACGGGGGGGCGGCTGTGGAGCTTCGTGGTTGCTCGGTTTCGATGTGCCGGGCGATACAGATGAAGTGTATGTTGTTGATGACGTGCGGGTTATCATTGATAAGAAGCATTTGCTATACGTGCTTGACGTGGAAATCGGGTTTGAGCAGGGGGATGAGGGGCGAGGATTTACTGTAGACAAATTATAGCGTTTTCTGGCATGATTTTGGAAACAAATTCCGGTGACCCTACCTACCCCCGGAAATCAGTGAAACTTATTGAGCGACATATTTTTCTGATTCTGGCCATTTTAGCGCTGGGTCTCTCGGCCCTGTGTTACACTTTTCTGGAACGCGATGCCCCCGGTGCCACCGACGAACAGTATTTAGCTACCGTTCAGGAACGCATCAAGGCCGAAATGCGGGTGAGTGCTCAGGAAACCGGGATGGTGGCGGCCCGGCTGCGTACCGGAAAAAATTACACCTTCACCCACCTTAAAATTCCCACGAGTTACCCGTATTACGTTTTCAAAAACCATCAGTTGCTGTTCTGGTCCGATCAGCGGTTTATTCCTGATTATGTCCGTCTTCGCGCGGTAGCCGATCCTAAACTGGTCGATTTTGAGCAGGGGCGTTACATCGTTAGCCGCAAGCAGGAACGGGTTGGCGCCGATACACTGGACGTGTTTTCCCTGATAAACGTTTATCGCCACTACAAAAATACAAACACCTACCTGCAATCGGGCTATAATACCGGTCTGTTCTCGCTCGATCCCCTGGCGATCAACAAGACCAAAGGCCCCCGTTACCAGAATATTTACGACAACACACCGGCATTTTTGTTTTCCGTGGTGCCGCCCCGCATCGACTCGTTCCGCAACCATTCCACACCCGTCGATACGGTCATTCTGGCGTCGATGGGTATATTGTTTCTGGGGCTGTACGTGTTTCGGAACATCAGTATCCTCAACAGTCAGCGACGTTACGAAGCCGGTCTGGGCTGGTTAGCCACGTATTTGCTGTTACTCCGGGGCGGCATGCTGTACTACGGCGTACCCTTTTTGTTTGCCGAGTGGGATCTGTTCAACGCCAAATTCTACGCATCTTCGGACCTGGTGCCGTCGCTGGGCGATCTATTGCTAAACGCCACGGTGATAGCGGTACTGGCGTTTTTTATCGTAAATCATTATTACCGCTCGCGGGCGTATACGTACCTGATTAGCCGCCCGAACTGGCAACGGCAACTGCTGTCGGTGGGGTGCGTATTTCTGAGTTATGTGGTGTTCCACATCTGTTTTCTGGAACTGAACAACCTCTACGAAAAGTCGCAGTTTACGCTGGATATCACGCTCAGCATCCGGTTTTCGGGGTTGAAAGTGGCCTGTTTGCTGGTGTTTATCTGCATTTCGTTCATTTATTTTCTGGCACTGCACCTCCTGTCCAGCCTGTTCATTCGGGTCAACGGCTCGTGGGTGAGCGGTTTCGGCTGGTTTGTGACGGGGTCGTTGCTGGCCGCCGGGGTTTTCCTGGCACTCGACTGGCCGCTCGATCCCATTCTGGGCGTAAATGCAGTCTATTTTCTGGTGCTGTACCTTAGCCGGTATCCGCGGGCACTGTATACCTTCCGCTACAAAACGTCCATTTACCTGTTTCTGGCCGCTTTTGCCTGTGCTCTTACGACGGCGTACATGGTCTACCATCAGGAAATTCGGAAAGACCTGGTACATAAGCGGGAGTTTGCCGCTCAGTTACTGGCCGAAAACGATGAGTTTGGCGAGTTTCTGCTCAACAAAGCGCAGGAATCCATTGCGGCCGATGCCGAGATACGCCGGGCATTTCTGACCGATACGCTGCTGGTACGCGAGCGGATTCAGCAACGCATCAAGAGTATGCACTTAGATAAATACTTCGACAAGTACGATGTTGAGGTGCTGTCCTACGAAGCAAATGGCAAACCGCTCGACCCCGGCTCGTCGGCTGTTTCGTTCAATGCCCAAACGATCCGCTACCGTACCGACCGCTACCAGACGCAATACCCCGCGTTGTATTTTGTGAACGAAGCGGGTAATCATTTCATCAAAGAATACATCAGTATCATCTCCATCCAGTCGCTGACCGACTCGAGCCGGATTGGCCACGTAGTACTCGATCTGAAACTGCGCAACGAGATCCCCAAGAGCGTTTACCCGGAACTGCTGGTCGACAAACGGTTTATTCAGGCCCCGGAAACCCGTGACTACAGTTACGCGCTTTTTAATCCCAAAGGGCGCATGCTGTACAGCACGGGCAGCTACAACTACGAACGCAAACTACCCGATTCACTGCTGAAATTGCCGGATCTCTACAAAACGGGTGTGCTGGCGTATGAGTTTAAACACTTTGGCGAACGGGGCAAAAACGGGCGCATTATTGTGGTATCGTCGGCCGATTTTGCCTTCAATCACATCTTCTCCAATTTCTCGTTTCTGTACTTAGTACTGGTGCTGACGGTTATTCTGGTCATCATCGCCTATGCCGTCAACTATGGCCTGTCGCGGTTTAGTGTCAATTATTCAACCCGCATTCAGATTCTGCTGAACGTCGCCTTCTTTTTGCCCCTGCTGCTGGTCGTGGTCATTATTCTGAGTGTGATCAGTGCCAATTACATCACCAATCAGGAGGCTGCGTACATCAGCAATACCAAAAATATTGCCGCCAACTTTCTGGCGTATCTGGACGAGAACATGCAGGGCAAGCGCAGTACGGCGTCGATGGAAGAGGAACTGAAGAAGATTGCCCGTGATGCCGACATCGACATCAATCTGTTCGATACGCGGGGCCATCTCTACTCCTCCACGCGCCCGCTGATGTACGAAGGCGGCCACCTCTCGAAGTACATTAACCCCGATGCTTACATTCACCTGGTAGAGGACAAGGAAAATCAGGTGTTGCTCGACGAATCGCTGGGCAGTAAACAGTACCGCACGGCTTATGCCAGCATAAAATCGTACGACGGACGGTTGCTGGGCATCCTGAGCGTTCCCTATTTCTACGCCCGGCCTGAACTGGACCGGCAGATTATCGAGGTGATTTCGTCGGCCCTGAGCGTATTCACGGCTTTGTTTCTGCTGTTCCTGATCCTGTCTTATCTGGCATCGAACATTCTGACGGGGCCGCTGAAGATAATTACCCAGAAAATTCGCAAAACGAACCTCGACAAACTAAACGAGCCGCTGCGCTGGAAATCCGACGACGAAATCGGGCTGCTGATCGGGGAATATAACCGGATGCTGGTGAAACTCGACGAAAGCAAACGGGCACTCTCGCACAGCGAAAAACAGTCGGCCTGGCGCGAAATGGCCAAGCAGGTGGCCCATGAGATCAAGAACCCACTTACGCCCATGAAGCTGACACTGCAACACCTGCAACGTACGCGGCCCGGCATGAGTACCAACGGCAACGACTCGACCGCACAGAACGCGGCTACCCTGCGCATGTTTCAGCGCACCTTCGATTCGCTGCTCGATCACATCGACAACCTAAGCGACATTGCCACCTCGTTCTCGGATTTTGCCAAGATGCCGCTGCCAAAGAGCGATGTGTTCGAGATCACGTCCGTCCTCAACAAAGCCACCGACCTGTATGCTGACGATGAGAAAATCAGCCTCCGCCGACAGATCGAAACGGGTCCGGTCATGGTCATCGGCGACCGGCAACTGATGGGTCGAATTCTTACGAATTTGATTATCAACGCGATACAGTCGGTTCCGTCGGGCCGAAAGCCAATCATCAATCTCAAACTGTTCAGCAGCGACGACCACATCAACATCGAAATACACGACAACGGCGCGGGCATTCCCGAAGGCATCCGGTCGAAAGTGTTTCTGCCTAATTTCAGCACGAAAGAAGGCGGGTCGGGGCTGGGGCTGGCCATTGCCAAACGCGGCACCGAACATGCCGGGGGCAGCATCTGGTTTGAGACGGAAGTAGGCGTGGGAACCTCGTTCTTCGTGACCCTGCCGCTGGCAACGACACCCATGAACGGCAAGGCAATAGTGAGCACCAAACAACCGGCGTAGTACCACCAACGCATGCCGCTATAAGCGCATCAGCCAGCTTTACTACAGCAGCCGACTTATTCGTCAATGGTGACGTGTTTCCAATTCTCACCCGACCGGATGCGATTCAGTTGTGTATGCGTGATGCCAAATTGCTTGGCAATCATTTTGAGCCGATTTTTGTCGTTCCGCAGCAGCTTTTTAATGATCTTTACTTTGCTCTCCGTCAGTTTGTAGTTGCGGGTTCGGCGTGGGATTACCCGATTTTTCAGGTTTGGATTTTCCCGGTTGTGTTCGATCATTTCCTCCTTGGTCACCCACCGCAGATTCTGGCTGTAGTTATTCTGCTTGTCGTGATTGAGGTGAATCACGAAGTTCTGCAAGGCATCGTCGTGCGTGACAAAATGTTCGGCGACCAGTTTATGGACGTACCGGTTCATGGTTTTGCCGCCCGACCGGATGTTCAGTGACCGGTAACCCTGAATAACGGAACCTTTGATGATGGTGCCCTCGGCACTGGCCTGAAAGCTACGCAGTCGGCCATAATTTGAGACTTCGTAGTGCGGGGGATTTTCGACGCCATCGAACACGATGACCACCCACCGCTCATTCCAATAACTCTGGTTTTTCTTATCGCTCGTCTGCATAAAGGTGGTGAGAACAAAAGTCGGCGTACTGAGTCGAAAAGAGGACGTTTGAAAGGGGGGCAGTCAAAGAGTTAACAAAAATACTAAATTCAGCGATTTCGGATAGGAGAAATAAGTGGCTGAACAGTGGTTTTTGTGGTGTGAAGTGTCAGTAAAACAGGCAGATACCTTCCTGTTTGGTAAATGGAGTAACACTAAAAACAGTTAGTAGTTCTTCAACCAACAGTAAACAAAATTGTTTCCTATAAAACCGGGTAAATTAGTCGGCTATTCAACGGGCTGATTGGCTCAGGCGATGTGTATGAATGAGACTACCGCTAAAACGCTGATTATTGGTGCGTCGGAAAACCCGGACCGCTACGCCTACCGTGCCGCCCTGAGCCTGCTCCGGTACGGTCACACCATTGAGTTGCTTGGGTTGCGGGAGGGAGCGATTCTGGATCAACCCATTCAGACGGGCCAACCCGCGTTGACCGGCATCGACACGGTGACGTTGTATGTGGGTTCCCGCAATCAGGCACAATACCTGGATTACCTGAAAAAACTCCGGCCCCGACGTGTTATTTTCAACCCCGGTGCCGAAAATCACGCCTTGGCCAGCGAACTGCAGGCCGCCGGTATCGAACCCATCGAAGCCTGTACATTGGTCATGCTCTCGATAGGGACGTATTGAATGATTGAGTAGTTGAGTGATTGCAGGCACTTATTCAATCATTCAACTACTCAATCATTCAACCCACTACCATTTAATCAGTGCCGAGGCCCAGGTGAATCCGCTGCCGAAGGCGGCCAGACAAATCAGGTCGCCGGGTTTGACCAAGCCCTGATCGAAGGCTTCGGTGAGGGCGATGGGAATGGACGCAGCCGTGGTGTTGCCATACCATTGAATGTTGCTGAATACTTTTTCTTCGGGCAGGTTCATCTGCTGCCGGACGTAGTCGGAGATGCGGATGTTGGCCTGATGCGGCACCAGCAGGGCTAAATCCTCGGCGGCATAGCCATTGGCCGCCAGCGATTCGTTGATGACTTCCATAAACCGGACCACGGCGTGCTTAAATACCGCACTGCCGTTCATGGTCACGTTGAATCCACCGGCTTCGATCCGCTCGTTATCGACCCAGAAACCCGTCCGGCTGCTGCCCGGTTCTTTCACGTAGAGGTCTTCGGCGTAGCGGCCATCGGCGTGCAGGTGCGTCGAGAGAATCCGGTGTTCGGGGTCTTCGGTCGCCTGCAACACGGCAGCACCCGCCCCGTCGCCAAAAATAACGGCTACGCCCCGGCCTTCGGTCGATCTGTTCAGTAACGACGATTGCACCTCCGAACCCACGACCAGAATGGTTTTGTACATGCCGGTTTTGATGAACTGATCGGCGATGGACAAGGCGTAGACAAAGCCCGAACACTGATTACGGATGTCGATGACGCCAATGCCCTCCAGCCCGAGTTCGCGCTGCATCAGAAAGGCCGAGCCGGGAAAATAATAATCGGGGGTGATGGTGGCAAAAACGATCAGGTCAACGTCGGTCGGAGTGAGGTTGGCCCGGTCGAGGGCCATGCGCGAGGCCGCCGTGGCCATACTCGCGTTGGTGTCTTTACCGGGCGTAAAATACCGGCGCTGCCGAATGCCGGTCCGCTCCTGAATCCAGGCGTCGGAGGTGGCCATAACCTGCGCCAGGTCGTCGTTGGTGACAATCGTTTCCGGGACGTAGAAGCCTAAGCCCGTGATGGTTGAATAGGTCATTGGTGAAGTTAACTTTCAGCAAAAGTAGTACTTTCATCAGCGACCTTTATAAAAAGAAAGCCGGGTGTCCTACGTTTCGCCAAAAAGTACAATTAATCCTGCCCCAAACAGGGTACCCGTCAGTGGGGCGGGATAAAGACTCAGGCAGTATGAAGAGTGAACGAATAGTCTTCCATAATCAGGTTGGCCAGCAGTTGGCGGCAGGCCGCATCGACCAGTTCGCGGGCTTTTGTTTCGTCCGCTGCCTCGACTTCGAGCCGGACGTGTTTGCCAATGCGAACGTCGCCCACGGCATCCATGTGAAGGTTGTGCAGACCCAGTTTTACGGCTTTGCCCTGCGGATCCAGGATCTCTTTGAGGGGCATGATGTCAATTTCAGCGATGTAGGTCATAAGTTAATTGGCGAATGAGTGAATGCCTGAATGAGTGAATGCCTGGAAAGATAGATTTTAACAGCAAGACATTCACACGTTCGCTCATTCACTAATTCGCTCATTATAAAAGATGGAAACGATGATATACAGCAGGATGGTGGGGGGTATGGCGGCAAATTGCAAAAATAGCAGTAATGCCCCTGAAACGAGCAAAAACAAGTATTTGGTTTGATTGGCCGCCCAGCCAAACGACTTAAACTTAAACGCCAGCAAGGGCAAATCGGCCACGAGCATCCCCGAAAAGGCAATCATCAGCCCCATGCCCACGTCGTTGTTCCAGAGGTTATCGAACTGCGGCTGGTAGCGTTGCATGAGCGGAAACGACCCAATCAGCAGGGCGTTCGCCGGGACGGGCAGCCCGATAAACCCGTCGGCCTGCCGGGTGTCGATGTTGAAATTCGCCAGCCGCAGGGCCGACAACACCGCAATCAGGAACGCCCCGTACGAGATAACGCCCAGTTCCCGAAACCAGCAGAACTGAAAGACAATGATGGCGGGCAGTACGCCAAACGTCACCACATCGGCTAATGAATCCAGTTCTTTGCCAAACGGACCCGACACGCCTACCAGCCGCGCCACAAAGCCATCGCCGAAATCCAGCAGGCCCGCTACTACAATGAGCCAGGCCGCCGTATCCAAATGCCCGCGCAGGGCCATCACAATTCCGATGCAGCCGCAGAGCAGGTTGCCACAGGTCATGGCGTTGGGCAGGTGTTTCAAGATTTAGGGATTAGTGTTAAGTGTTTAGGGGGTAGTGTTCAGGGATTTGTCGTTTTGTTGCGAAGCACTAACAACAAACCCCTAACTTATAAACCACTGACAAACGGGTTGGTCTTTTTTTCGTGGCCAATGGTGGTGGGTTCGCCGTGGCCGGGATACACCACGTAATCGTCGGGGAGGGTGTACAATTGCGTACGGATACTGTCGACGAGGTCGGCGTGGTTGGCGTACGGTAGATCCGTCCGGCCAATGCTGCCCCGAAACAACACATCTCCCCCGATGAGGTAGCGTTCGGCGTGGTTGACAAACGCGACGTGCCCCGGTGCGTGACCCGGCACAAACACTACATCGAGAGTGGTATGACCAAACTGAATCTGCTCCCCTTCGGTCAGATACGCATCGACCTCTGATGGCTCATAACCCCGCAAGCCGAACAACTGACAGCGCGACTCCACATCGTTGAAAATGACCTGATCCAGTTCGTGGAGGTACGTTTTGACGCTGTATGTTCGCTTCACGAACGCACAGCCAAATACATGGTCGAGGTGGGCGTGGGTGAGCAGCAGCTTTTTCACCTTCAGGGTATTATCGGCGATGTATTTGGCTAATGCGTGTTTCTCGGCCTGTTCGTAACAGCCGGGATCAATAATAACGGCCTCACCCGACGCATCGGCGACAACGTAGGTGTTTTCATAAAACGGAGAGAACTCGAAAGTCTGAATCATACTATATCCACAACGGGGATTCGGTTGGTTGTGGCCTACAAAAGTAGAAAGACCGTGGGTTTTTTGTGCAGGTCTATCTTCTCGGTTTTCCATTCGCGCACGGTCATGGTCCGAACAAAGCCGTCGGGGGCGGTCAGGTTGCAGGCCACGCACACCCGCGTGTCGGGTTGGCAGGTTGCCAGTATGTCGATCAGCAGGTGGTTATTGCGGAACGGTGTTTCGATGAAAATCTGCGTTTGCCGCCGGGTCTGCGCTTCTTTTTCCATGAACTGAATCCGCCGGGTTTTGTCGGCCTTATCAATTGGTATGTAGCCGTGAAAGACGAACGATTGTCCGCTCATACCCGACGCCATCAGGGCCAGTAAAATGCTCGATGGCCCCACAAGCGGCAAAACGGGGATTTTTAACTGATGCGCCAGGCCAACCACCACCGCGCCGGGGTCGGCTACACCGGGGCAACCGGCTTCGGACAGCACCCCCATGTCTTTGCCCTGTTTGACGGCGGCCTGAAGCTGCTGACGGGTTTCGGCTTCGGTCGTGTCTTTATCGAGGACATAAAACGTCAGTTCGTCGATGACCCGGCCGAGTTTCAGGCTGCTGATGAGCCGACGGGTGGTGCGGACGTTCTCGACAAAAAATACGTCGATGGTTGTCAGCGCGTCGAAGACGGGAGGGGTTAGCACCTGCCCGGCGGTGCCGTCGGCTAAGGGCGAGGGAATGAGGTAAAGGCTTGGCATGAATGGTATCGGTTTCGCTCCGGCCGGGCGACTGAAGTCACCCGCTACCGGAACCTTAGTTTAATAGCTGGTAAATGTGGCTTAGCCGTGTATTCCGGTAGCGGGTGACTTCAGTCGCCCGGCCGCTCCAGGCTCTACGATGCGGCCAGAAACTGCATTAGTACGGCCACAAACTCGGCGGGTTTTTCGGCCTGTACCCAGTGGCTTGCGCCCTCGATGGTTTCGATGGTGACGTTCGGGAAGATGGACCGGATGTGGACGTAATCGGTATCGCGAATGTAGTTGGACAGGGCACCCCGGATAAATAAGGTCGGTTCCGTGACGGTCCCAGTGTTGGTCAGCGCGTCGCCGATGCTTTCGAGTTGCCGCTCGATCACGGGCAAATTCAGCCGCCAGTCGAACTGATTCTGCTCGTTGCGGTATAGGTTCTTGAGCAGAAACTGCCGCACCGCCGGTAGCGATTCGTATTGGCTCAACACCGTATCGGCTTCGTTGCGGCTTTTCAGGGTTACCAGGTCAATGGCTTTCAAACCGCGAATAATCTCAGCGTGATGCACCGGGTAGGCTTTGGGCGCAATGTCGACAATGACTAATTTACTGAATGTACCGGGAAAGGCCACGGCGTAGTGCATCACGGTTTTGCCGCCCATCGAATGGCCCACCAGAATGGGTTTATCCAGACGCAGATCGGTTACCAGCTCGTGCAGATCGGCGGCCATGTCGGCGTAGCTGAAGGCGTCGCTGCGGGGTGAGTGGCCGTGGTTGCGCTGATCGACCAAGATCACGCGGTAGCCCCGGTCGGCGATGGTTTTGCTGACGGTGAGCCAATTGTCCGACGAGCCGAAAATGCCGTGGAGAACTACAAGGACCGGGTCGGACGGATCGCCGACTTCGCGATGGAATAATTTCATGTTAACACAGAGAAACAGAGGAAGGAACGGAGCGCACAAAGAAACTCCTCTTTCTCCGTGTTAAACTCCGTGGCCTCTGTGTTTAAACTATTTTACATAAACGACTTTCTCCCGCTGCGCCACCAACTGCCCGAACGGTTCGAGGGCGAAGCCATTGTCGGTTGCAACCCGCTCAAATTCGGCCTGACTATCGGGTTCGACCGCAATCAGTAACCCGCCCGACGTTTGGGGGTCGGCCAGAATGTACCGCTGTGTTTCGGTCAGGTCGCTGATTTTATGGCCATAGCTGTCCCAGTTGCGGACGGTGCCGCCGGGAAAACTTTGCTGCGCCAGATACTCGGCTACAACGGGCAGTTTCGGTACCCGGTCGAAGTCGATCTCCGCGCTCAGGCCGCTGCCCTCCGCCATCTCGGTAAGGTGACCCAGCAGGCCAAAACCCGTAACGTCGGTCAATGCTTTTACGTAGGGAAGTTTACCCAGCACGGCCCCAAACTTGTTTAGTTGGGCCATCTGCGCGGGAGCCAAGTCGGCATGTTCGGGTTTCAGGATGCCTTTTTTCTGGGCCGTGGTCAGAATGCCCACGCCGAGCGGTTTGGTCAGGTAGAGCAGGTTGCCTTCGGTAGCGGTGTTGTTCTGTTTCAGGTGTGCGATGCGGACTTTACCCGTGACGGCCAGCCCAAAAATCGGTTCGGGCGAGTCGATGCTGTGGCCACCCGCCAGCGGGATACCGGCTTCGCGGCACACGGCCCGGCTGCCTTCCAGCACCTGATTGGCGACTTCGGGCGGTAGTTTGTCCAGTGGCCAGCCGAGGATGGCAATGGCCATGATGGGTTCGCCCCCCATCGCGTACACGTCGCTGATGGCATTGGCCGACGCAATACGACCGAAATCGAAGGGATCGTCCACGATGGGCATAAAAAAGTCGGTGGTGCTGATGATGGCCTCGCCGTTGCCGAGGTCCAGTACGGCGGCATCGTCGCGGCTGTCGTTGCCGACCAGCAGATTGGCGTATAGAGGCTGTTCAGCGGTTTGGTTGCCGTGCAGAATTTTGTCCAGCACCTTCGGGGCAATTTTGCAGCCGCAGCCCGCGCCGTGGCTGTACTTGGTAAGGAGGTATAGGTCAGTTTTTGTCATAACGAAGGCAAGATACGGGTGAATACTGCCTGTTGAACAGTACACGCGAAAAGGCCGGATGGTTCGACGGTTGGCTTAACAAAAACTTAACATAACGGAATAGTCCTTCAGGTAGTTATTTTAGAATAATTCTGAGTTTAAGGGCCGTATGATACACATGGATAGTACTTTTTGGAGAAGTACTGCATTGCTGTCACGGAAAATTAGTCGCACCTTTGCGGCCGAATTCACGTGCTTATCTCACGGGACACTCACACGGAATTAACCAAATCAAAACAAACACTTCTATGTACAAAGATCTACTGCGTTTTCGGGCAACTCTGGTGTTGTTCGGCAGTATCCTGCTCGCCCTCACCGGAGGGAGTGTAGCCTTGGCCCAAGGGGTAACTACTTCCTCGATTAGCGGAGCTGTTACCGACATCAAAGACGAAGCACTACCCGGTGCGACGGTTATCGCCATCCACACTCCATCAGGTACACAGTATGGTACCACTACAAACGGACAGGGACAATATAATTTCCCCGCTGTTCGTATTGGCGGCCCATACACACTGACGTTCAGCTATGTTGGTTTCCAAGATGAGAAGGTGGAAAACCTATTTGCTAACCTGGGTGCATCGGCCAACTCCAGTGTAAAACTGGTTGAAGCTGGAAAGCAGCTCAGTGAAGTTGTCGTGACGGCTTCGCGTAGTTCTGTAATCAACAGTAACCGTACTGGGGCCGCAACAGGTATCAGTAATATTCAAATCACAACGTTACCTACGCTTAATCGTTCGTTTGCTGATTTTACGCGTTTGGATGCCCGCGCCAATGGATTAAGTTTTGCCGGACGTAATTCGGGCTTCAATAATTACACGGTGGACGGTGCCTTATTTAACAACGCATTCGGTTTGTCTTCAACAGTTGGTGGTCAGGCAGGTGCGCAACCAATCTCGATTGATGCCATCGACCAGATACAGGTCTCTATTGCACCGTATGACGTTCGGCAGGGTGCTTTCACCGGAGCTGGTATCAACGCGGTAACCCGTAGCGGTACAAACAAGGTGCAAGGGTCAATTTATTACTATGTTCGTGACCAGTCCTACGTTGGGAAAAAGATCAACGGAGTTGAGCAGCCTGTCAACAACTTTAGCCTTAATAACGTAGGCTTTCGGTTAGGTGGCCCAATCATTAAAAACAAGTTGTTTTTATTTGGTAACTATGAGCGCGAACGGCGGAATGATGGTGTTCCGGGTAACTGGGTAGCTGCTCGTCCGGGTCTAACCGGCTCGAACGTATCGAGAGCATCTGCTGCTGATCTCGACCGCCTGTCGGATTTTATTCAGAAACAATACGGTTTTAATCCGGGTCCGTACGAGAATTATACGCTGCCTTCCAACAGCGATAAAATTACGGTTCGCCTTGACTGGAACATCTCCCAGAACCACAAGTTCAACGTTAAGTACAATTATCTGAAGTCTTACAGTGACATTACCCCTTCTACCTCAGGTGCTTTGCCACAGGGTCGTGGTCCGAATGCCACTGCACTGCCATACCTCGCGTCTTTCTACCGAATCAACAACAACCTGAGTTCTGTAATTGGTGAGTTGAACAGTACGTTTGGCAGCAAGTTTGCCAACACACTTCAGGCTGGTTACACAGAACTACGTGACATCCGCGAAACGCCCTATCTGCCCAAAAATTTCCCATTGGTTGACATTGGGAATGGCACTGGTCAGCAGTTAACAGCTTTCGGTTATGAGCCATTTACGGCTAATAACATTCTGAACTCGAACGTTTTCCAGCTTTCGGACAACTTCACGATTTTCGCCGGTAAGAATACCTTTACGCTCGGTACTTACAACGAGTTTTACAGTTTTCGTAATGGTTTCGCACCGAACTACTATAGTCAGTACCAGTTTGCGAGTGTAGATGCGTTTATCAGTAACGCTACTCAAACGCCACCGGCAAATTCAACTATAATCTCTCAGCCAACGCGCTTCCAGATCCAATACTCAGCGTTGCCCGACGGTAGCTTTCCATTCGCCGATATTAAAGCCGCTCAGTACAGTGCTTATGTGCAGGACGAGTACCAGGCTGCTCGCAATTTGAAATTTACGATTGGTGTACGCGCTGATGTGCCAACGATTCCGACTACTATTCAACAAAATACCAACCTGGCAAACCTGACTGGTTTCCGGGAGGGCGTACAATTGAATACGTCTCAATTCCAGAAAACATCGGTGCTGTTCTCTCCCCGTGTCGGTTTTAACTGGGATGTAAAGGATGATAAAATTACGCAGGTGCGTGGTGGTGCTGGTATCTTCACGGGACGTGTTCCCTACGTCTGGATTTCCAACCAAGCCAGCAACAACGGTGTTCTGTTCGGTTCTTCGCTGATTAACAACCCGCCCGCAACCGGGGATAATGCCCGGCCGTTCAGCCCGGATGTTGATAAATACCGGCCGGTAGGTGCTGCAGCGAACACGTCTTACAACATCGCCATAACTGACCAAAACTTCAAGTTTCCGCAAGTATTCCGCGCCAACTTAGGTATTGACCGGAACTTAGGGAATGGTTTTATCCTGACTCTGGAAGGAATTTATACGAAAGACATTAACGCTGTATATCACCAAAATGTCAACTTGCCCGTTTCTACGCAGAACCTGAAAGGACCAGACGGCGGTGATAATCGCCCTATCTATTACGCGAATAACGCAGCCGGTTTGCCCTCCGTTGCTTACAACCGGATTTATGGTCAAAACCCAACTACGGGAGCATTTCTATCGGGAACTGCAGTATCGGCTACCAATCCGAATATCTCGGATGCTATCCTGATGCGCAATACCAACAAAGGATATTCGTACAACTTAACGGCTGAAATTCAGAAGCAGTTTGCTAATGGTTTCTACGCGAAACTGGCTTACTCGTATACGGATTCACGTTCGGTAAACGATGGTGGCTCGATTGCTCAGTCGATCTGGCGTGACCGTTCAATCTCCGGTGATCCAAACGCAAACGTACTGTCTTACTCGCAGTTTCTTCAGCCACACCGCATCGTGGGGGTTGCTGCTTACCGCTTCGAGTACTTGAATAAGAACTTGGCTACAACGGTTTCGTTATTCTACAACGGTTCATCGGGTAGTCCATATTCCTACGCGTACGCTGGTGACCTAAACGGAGACGGACAAACTTCTAACGATTTGCTGTTCGTTCCTCGTTCTGTAGATGACATTAAGTTGCGGGATTTCACCACAGGTACAGGAGCTGCTACTGTAATAACATACTCGGCTGCGCAACAGTGGTCAGACCTTGACAATTTCATCAAGCAGGACCCGTATTTAAGCAAGCACCGTGGTGAATATACCGAGCGTAACGGAGCGAGAACACCTTTTGTAAACCGTTTAGACTTGAAAGTCCTACAAGAGTTTTCAATCAAGACAGGTGCTAATCGTCACGCTGTGCAGGTATCGCTCGACGTATTTAACGTACTCAACATCTTCGATTCGAGTCTGGGTAACGCCCAAACATCTATTACCAACTCACCAATTACTTTTGCTGGTTACGACAACACGGGTGCAACGGCGACAGGCCGTCCTGTCTTCCAGTTTCCCTTCTTTGACTCCGCTAATAAAGTAGCTCGAACCAACACGTTCCAAGTTGGTTCGTCAATTGCTAACCGCTGGCAGGCGCAATTAGGGTTTCGGTATTTGTTTAATTGATTATTACAGATCTTAGGAGAAAGCCCCGGCCAAAACTGGCCGGGGCTTTTTTTATGCGATAAATCAACTTCTATTAGAACATAGTATTTATAGTTAAGTATAAACTCTCAGTATACTTATTCGGTAAAAATTAACATTTAAATAATAAACACTCCGTTTTTAAGCTTTGTTATGTATACATTTCACCTTATAACTCAAAATATCATGAAGAACTCAAAGATGGTTACTACAATGTTATTGCTAGGGTTGGTAGCTTGTCAAAACAACAATGATCAAGCAGACCTAATACCAAAGACAACCGTGATACGTAAATCAACCCCTGGCACTTTAGAAATCTATAAACCTAATGTAGATGGAGTTATGGTTGAGTTTAAAAGTAAGGATAAGTTGATTTCTTTCAGCAAAAAAGACAAGGAGTACAGTATTGGTGACATGATATTTTCATCTAAACAAGTAGAAGCTTTTAGAAGAGAGTTTTCCAGCGAAAAAGGCGCTAGAACAGGTTTACTAAACAATAGTGATTACTGGCCAGGCGGAGTTGTTGCTTACACAATTAATGGTGGATTACCGAATCAAGGCCGTGTTATAGATGCAATAAATCATTGGCAAAATACTACAAGAATAAGATTTGTACTGAGAACAAATCAAGCAGACTATATTGAGTTTGTACAAAGTGATGGTTGTTCTTCTTTTGTTGGTCGTCAGGGGGGAAGACAAATAATAAACCTTGCTGATGGCTGTAGCGTTGGTAACACTATTCATGAGATAGGACATGCTTTAGGTTTATTTCATGAACAGTCCAGAACAGACAGAAACAATTTCATCACAATAAATACTGGAAATGTAATTCCTGGTCTGGAAAATAACTTCACTACCTACACTGATATGGGAAGGTCTGGATTCCAATTTGATGTGTTAGATTTTAATTCAATAATGCTTTACGGCTCCTTTGATTTTAGTCGCAACGGTTTACCAACTATAACAAGGACCGATGGCAGCATATACACAGTACAGAGGGATAATCTGTCTGGTGGTGATATTGACGCCATTAACAGAATGTACTTTGGCATTCGTGCATCAGTATTTTATCAGATAGCTGAAGATAATTCAAGCCCAGATGTGTCAGGTTCTGGTGGCCAGACTAATGACGTATTGTACAATGTTTATGTGCGGTTCTTTGCAGACGATCAAAGTACTGTTCCTATCACACCCAACAGCCAGATACTTGTTAATGGTACAATCAGTAATGTTAATGGTACTGGTCAAAATTCTAATTTTGTGGTTAATGTACCAGCTGGTAATCAAACATACTTCTTGTGTCAGTCACGAAATTTGTGTCAGTATAATTCATACGGCGAAGTATCGGGTCCATGTTATTCAGAAAATGTGATAATAAATAATTCACCAGAGAAAGCGTATATCCGCCCATACGGAAACTAGAGAGTATTTGTTTATGCCAGATTGCTTTGTGCAGTGAAGCCCTGACTAAATCGGTCGGGGCTTCTTGTTTAACTGATATCATTATCCGGTGTAACATGCTCAGTGGTCCGGGCCACGACGACTTGACAAAATGGAAACTACTTCCACCGCATCCTCCCCAATTTTGTAATACAAAATGGTCTATCTATTCAGTATGCACTCCCTCAGGCCCGGTCGCTGCGTTGATATGGCGGTATAATTCGGGCATCTGGCTAATCAATTCCAACTTGTCTGATAGCAATGCAAGAAAATCGGTCTTGATTTGTTGAGACCAGT
Source organism: Cytophagales bacterium (assembly GCA_038327655.1). GTDB lineage: Bacteria > Bacteroidota > Bacteroidia > Cytophagales > Spirosomataceae > JBBQLG01. Next base: position 9,646 of record JBBQLG010000063.1, on the reverse strand, counting down.
TTGCCCCTAAATACGTGGCCAGATCGTCTAACTGCTGTTCTGCTTCGGCTGAGAAGTAAATGGTCATGCGGTGTACTGTTTCAGTATATCAACAAAAGGCTTTTTTCGTCCGGCCGCCAAATCAGCCAGGCCCCGGTCAATAAATGCCTGTTGTTCCACTGAAAGGTCATCCCAGAAGTCGCCCGATGGTTGATTCGCTTCCCTACTCAGCAGGGTTAAATGCGCCTGAAGTACGGTATCGTCGTTGATCTGATCGATCAGGCGGTGCAGCGTTGTTTTTAGGTCTATTGTATTCATTGGACGTCTCTGTTTCTCCTGTAAAGATAACGTAATACGGCTACGCCATGCAGGGGCAAATCAGCGGGTTGCTTTGTCGGCCTGGCGGCTGTGTTTTAAGGTTTGGGTGGCGGCCTCATAACCCTGCACGATTAACCGGCTAATATCGTCGGAGTTAAATTTCATCAGGTTAAACTCCAGTGGCTCGGTGGGTCGGATTATGGTTAATTTCACCTCCCGGCCGTGGAGTTTTTCGATGGCTACATGCCGCTGTGCCCAGGCAATGTCGTTGTTGACTAATTGATTGACCGTAATTTCGGTGATGCGGTCCATCAGGCTCAGCAGGTTGCGGTGGTTAAACGGCTGACCGGACATACCCGGTGAGTGACAGGCAATGCAGACGATTTCGGTGGCCCCGTCGTCGAGGGCTTCGCGCAGGGGGGCTACTTCGCGCAGGCCCCCATCCAGCAAAACCTGATCAGGGGTGCGGCCGATAGAGACGGCGGGCATCATAAATGGCACCGCGCTGCTGGCAAAGACGTAGTCCATGAACCGATCGTTGTCCGGCCCAACATAGATCATCTCGCCCCCCGCCAGATCGACCGCCCCGACTTTCAGGTGAATGGGACTCCGGCGGAGCGTATCCAGATCGACTAAACTCCGGATCAGGTTTTTGATGGGCGTGTTGTCCAGGAAACCATCGAACCGGCTCAGGATGGTGTCGTAGCCGGTGCGCCACCGGGGGCGGATTACGGCCACATCCTGCGGCTGGGTGATGTACCGAATCCAGTTGGCCATCAGACTGCGGCCGGCTTTTGGCCAGTCGCACTGCCCGCTGTCGATAAACTGGCAGGCTGCTTCGTGGGCCAGAAACGTGGCATTCATGCTGCCGACCGACACGCCGTAGAGGGCATCGGGGCTAAACCCACTCTCCAGGAGGGCCATAACGGCACCGGCCTGGAAGGAACCTTTCAATGAACCGCCACCCAATACCAGGGCACGCTGCGGGGAACCGGTCTCACCGGCTGACTGTTGACTTAACGACATGTAGGTTGATTATCGGACGCACAATACACTGCTGTTTCCATGAGGGTTTGGTAGAACGCGCCCGTCTGTGTGGGGTGAAACCGAAACCCGGCCCAATATTCCGCATTCCTCCTTAATATTGCCCAAAAATTTAGACGGTAGACGACCCGCTTCGTGGCTTCGTTTTCCGATCACTACTCACAGCTTATCTACGAATGGCCCTCACCATTGCTGCTATCCAGGCGCCGATTGATGCCGAAATGAAACGCTTCGAGCAAAAATTTCGGGAGCTGATGAAAAGTGAGGTCATGCTGCTCGATCAGATCATGAATTACATCGTGAAGCGGAAAGGCAAGCAACTCCGCCCGATGTTTGTTTTCCTGACGGCGGGTGTCTGCGGTCAGATTACCGAAGCGACTTACCGGGGTGCTGCCCTGATCGAACTGCTCCACACCGCCACGCTGGTTCACGACGACGTGGTAGACGACTCCAACTATCGGCGCGGGTTCTTCTCCATCAATGCCCTCTGGAAAAATAAAGTAGCCGTGCTCGTCGGTGATTATTTGCTGTCGCGCGGGCTGCTGCTGTCGATCGATAACGGCGACTTCGATCTGCTGCAAATTGTTTCGACGGCGGTGCGGGAAATCAGCGAAGGCGAGTTACTGCAAATTGAAAAGGCCCGCCGGTTGGACATCGACGAAGCGGTGTATTACGAAATCATCCGGCAGAAAACGGCGTCGCTTATTGCGGCCTGCTGCGGAGCCGGTGCCCGGTCGGCGGGGGCGTCGGTAGAGACGATTGCGCAGGCACGGCTCTTCGGCGAGAAAGTGGGTATCGCTTTCCAGATCAAAGACGACCTCTTCGACTACGGCACGGCGGAAGTGGGTAAACCGCTGGGCATCGACATCAAAGAGAAGAAAATGACCCTGCCGCTGATTTACGCCCTGCGCCGGGCCGACTACTGGGAAAAACGCCGGATGATCAACATCGTGAAAAACGAGAGTGATAATCCCAAAAAAGTAGACGAAGTGATTGCGTTTGTCAAGGGGTCGGGCGGCATCGAATACGCCACCACTGCCATGCAGCAATACGTCGCCGATGCCCAGGCTATTCTCCAAACCTTCCCCGAATCGCACTACCGGACCTCGCTGGAACAGTTGGTACAATACACAATTGACCGGAGCAAGTAATTTACCCCCAACCCCCTAAAGAGGGCTTCACGACTTGGATACCGAATTGGTAACTAACTCCGTGAAGTCCCATTTAGGGGGTTGGGGGTAGTCACCTCCCGCGCCTTCGGTAATTGCCACCACGGCAGGTAGGGGTAGGCGTGGTGCTCGAAGTGATACCCGAAAAAATAACAGCTTAAAAAAGCCCGGACGTGATTCAGCGGCTGGCTGCGGGCGTTGTGCGGGGCGGCATCTTGGTCGTGGTCGCCCCGGTGGGGGAGGTACGTGCCGAAGATGAAGAGTTGAAACGTGCTCAGAATAACCGGTATCATCCAGAACGCAATCACGTTTTCCATCGGGAACCAGAGTTTCAACAGGTTATACGTACCCGCCATTGCCAGCACCTGCCAGATGGACACGTAGCTGAAGGCGAAATTCAGAAACCACAAGATGAAGTTGGCATTGCCCCGGTGAAAATCCGGGTCATAATCGGTAGCCGCGTGCTTGTGGTGCAGGTGGTGACCACTGCTCAGCTTTTTGTAGCTGTTAAAGGCGAACAGGAAGGTGGCAATGGTGCCGATGGTCTCATTCAGGCGTTTGTTGTGCGGAGCTACCACGCCGTGGATGGCGTCGTGGGCGGTGATAAACACACCCGTGTAGAGGTGCATCTGTATCAGCACGAACACATACACCAGCGGGTTGCGCCAGTCGATGGTATACTGCAACAGAAATGTGAGCATCGCCAGCCAGCTCAGCAACACAGTCATGGCCATCCACACGCCTTTCTGACCAATTTCGGCGGGTTTCAGGCGCGGTATCGTACGGGTTGAAGTCTCCATAATTCCTTAACAGACCAACGGCAGCGAACGCGGATTTGTTCAGTACCTTTGGCCATTGGTTCATCGTGTTAACCTCTTTATGACTTCGATCAAATCTCTGCTGCTGGTGGCCACTGGTGCGCTCCTGCTGACTAATTCGCTGTACGCGCAGCCCAAAAAAGGTACCCCTGCCGCTACCATCACGGCTACCGCCAACGGCCCGCGCTTAGTCGTCGGTATTGTCGTGGATCAGATGCGCTACGATTACCTGTACCGCTACTACGACAAGTTTGGCAAGGGCGGTTTCAAACGCCTGATGAACGAAGGCTTCAACTGCCGCAACAACCATTACCACTATGCCGCTACCTACACCGGCCCCGGTCACGCGGCTATCTATACCGGCTCGGCTCCGGCCCTGAACGGTATTGTCGGCAACGATTTTTACGACCGCAACCTGGGCCGAATGCTGTACTGTACCGAAGATACAACGGTCAGTACGGTCGGCAACAGTGGTTCGGCGGGTAAAATGTCGCCCCAGAATCTGCTCGTGACTACCATTGGCGATCAGTTAAAGTTAGCTACCGACGGCCATGCCAAAGTAATCGGTATTGCCCTGAAAGACCGTGGTGCCATTTTACCCGCCGGTCACGCTGCCGATGCGGCTTACTGGTTCGACTCAAAGGATGGCAACTGGATTTCGAGTACGTTCTATCAAAAAGACCTGCCGCAGTGGGCAGCAGATTTCAATGCTAAAAAACGGCCCGACCAGTTCCTGAGTCAGAAATGGGAACCCACGCTACCGCTCCCGCAGTACACCGCCAGTACGACCGACGATCAGCCGTTTGAAAATACCATGCCTGGCGAAACCAAGCCCGTTTTTCCGCACGAGTTTGCCACGCAGGCTGGTGGCGCTAAATACGAAATCCTGCGCACCAGCCCCTACGGCGACGAATTGACTAAAGAGTTTGCGCTGGCTGCCATCAAGGGTGAGCAGTTGGGGAAGCATCTGTATACCGACATGCTGGCCGTTAGTTTCTCCTCGCCCGATTACGTCGGTCATGCGTTCGGGACCCACGCCGTCGAAACGGAAGATGAATACATCCGGCTCGACCGGCAGTTGGCCGAATTGTTCGCGCAGTTGGATGCAACGGTGGGCGTTAATAAGTACCTGGCATTTCTGACGGCCGATCACGGGGCGGCTGATGCACCGGGCCTCTCGCAGCTCTACAAAATTCCGGCGCAGGTGAAACCGAGTGGCGAGGTAACCGACGCCATCAAAGCCGCCTTAGCCAAAGCGTACGGACCCGGTCAGTTCATGCTGGCATACTATAATCAGGAGATATACCTCGATAACGCGCTGCTGGCCGAAAAGAAAATTTCGATGGAGGAAGCCTACGCCCTCATCCGGGTAACGCTGCTGAAACAGAAGGGCATCATCAACGTCGTTAATTTTCATAACCTGAGTGGTTCAGCCATTCCGGAGCTGCAAATGACTCAACTGCGAAACGTCTATCATCCCAACCGCAGTGGTGATTTTTACGTGGTCCTGCAGGCTGGCTGGTTCGAGGGGCGCAACAAGGGCACTACCCACGGTACCACCTACGCCTACGATACGCACGTACCGCTGCTGTTTTACGGCTGGGGTGTATCGCCCGGCCAAACCTTCCGCCGGACGCATATTTCTGACATCGCCCCGACCCTGGCCGCCAAACTCGGCATCCTCGAACCCAGCGGCAACATCGGCACCGTGATTGAGGAATTGGTGAAGTAGTTCGTGCCGGGCGGCCGGTGCCGTTTGTGGTTCGTAGTGGTGTTGGGACGGATGGCCGGTGCCATCTTAAACCCGCCATCACCACGAACCACGAACTACAAACCGAAAACAAACTCCACTTCTTTAAACCCAAAATACCGCACCTCATTTCCGGCCTGAATCGTCAGCCGGCCCGGGGCATCGACGCCGATGATGGTGCCACGAAACAGGACGCCATCCGCCCGGAAAAGGTGTTCTTCCTGATACCGGAACAACCGCTGCAGGTACGACGTACGGATTAGATCACGGTTGCCCGACCGTAATTGCAGGTATCGGCGTTCGATGCTTTCCAGCAGGCCCGTCAGCAAACCCGGCAGATCATAACCCTCCGGCAGCGGCAACTGCGCCTGTAACGAGGTAGCGGTAGGGTAGGCGAACGTGGTCTGATTCACGTTCAGGCCGATGCCTATGACCGACCACGCCAGCGTATAGCCCTGAAGGGTATTCTCAATCAAAACGCCCCCCAATTTCTGATTACCCGCGTAAAGGTCGTTGGGCCACTTCAGGCGGAGTGTCTGCCCGTCCATTTGTAGCCCGGCTAAGGGTTCGAGCGCGTCGGTGATGCCCAGCGAGATGGCCATGTTGAGCCAGAACTGTTCGGCAGCCTGCAAAAACAGGGGACGCAGTACCAGAGAGAAGGTCAGATTGGTACCCGGCTCGGCTTCCCACTGATTGCCCCGCTGCCCGCGTCCGGCGGTTTGACGGTCGGTAATGACCACCAGCCCTTCATCCGCCTGATGGTGAGCGATCAGATCGGCGGCTTCGTCATTGGTCGACTGACAGCTTGGCAGGTAATGTATTATTTGACCCGTGAAAAGCGTTTTGGGATAGATTTTGTACAAAGTATTGTTTAGTTTAGTAGACAGATGCCGAAATGGTCCGCCGTGTCAGCGTACCCGCTACGAGTTATCGACCGAAACGTTTAAAGACCACGCATGACCAATCAGAACGTCGTTGACACGACAAACCGCCCAAAACTGGGTCAAAATGAGTTAACCGCCGAAGAACTGCGCAATTTAGTAGTGAAAGGCATGCTGGAAAAGAAGGGCATGGATGTGGTCGTGATGGACCTGAGGGGTGTCGCCAATGCCATTACCGATTTTTTTATCATCTGCTCCGGTACGTCGGATACCCAGATCGACGCCATTGCTTCTTCCGTTGAAGAGGAAGTATACAAAATCAGTAAAACAAATCCGTGGCACCGCGAAGGGCAGCAAAACCGGGAGTGGATTCTGCTCGACTACGTAGACATTGTCGCTCACGTTTTCAAGAAGGAACGCCGTGCTTTTTATGACCTCGAACAACTCTGGGGCGATGCCGAAATTCAGCACATCGAGTCGGAAGAAGACCTGGTCCCACAGCGGGCCTAAACCCCGGTTTTTTGCCCTTTAGACGACTGTCAGGCCGTTTGTCCCAACGGTTTCACCACAGAAACATTAGCGGGTGAAACCGTGTTACGATTGAACATACCCGTTTGTACAACCTGAAGAAATGTCAGAAAACAACAATAGAAATCCGTTATCACCCCGAGGGTCCCGCAAACCTAATTTCCAGGGGTGGATTGTGGCCCTGCTCATCGCGGGTATTTTGGGCATTACCTTTTTTAGCCGCAGCAGTTCGCCTATACCTACCTCGCAGAAAAACTTTGAGCGCATGGTACGCGACAAGGAAGTGGCCGAGGTGGTCGTGGTGAACGACAAGGAAGCTGAAATTACCCTGACGCAGGCGGCCCTGCAAAGTCCCCGCTATAAAAACCTGGCAACCAGCAAGCAGTACCTTAACTCGGCGGGTGGTCCTAATTTTGCCTTCCAGATCGCATCCCCCGATTCGTTTAAAAAGGATCTTGACCGTGTACAGGAAGGCGTTGCCGAAAACGAACGCATCGACCTGCGCTTTGAGACTCGCAACGACATCGGCAGCATGATCAGTACGTGGGGTATTTTCATCGTCATGATTCTGGCTATGTATTTTCTGCTCGGCCGGATGTCGGGCGCGGGTGGTCCAGGTGGTCAGATTTTCAACATCGGTAAATCCAAGGCGGCTTTGTTCGATGCCGAAAATAAGGTGAAAATCACGTTCAACGACGTGGCCGGTCTGGACGAAGCCAAAGAAGAGATTAAGGAGATTGTCGATTACCTGAAGAATCCCTCGAAGTTCACCAAACTCGGTGCTAAAATCCCCAAAGGTGCCCTGTTGGTTGGTCCTCCGGGTACGGGTAAAACCCTGTTGGCGAAGGCCGTAGCGGGCGAAGCGGGTGTTCCGTTCTTCTCGCTGTCGGGTTCCGACTTTGTGGAGATGTTCGTGGGGGTCGGTGCGGCCCGTGTCCGTGACCTGTTCAAGCAGGCCAAAGAGAAAGCCCCCTGTATCATCTTTATTGATGAGATCGACGCAGTTGGCCGTTCGCGGGGCCGGGGTTCGATGCCGGGTGCCAACGATGAACGCGAAAATACGCTGAACTCGCTGCTCGTTGAGATGGACGGTTTTGCGACTGATTCGGGTATCATTATCCTGGCCGCTACCAACCGCCCCGATGTACTGGATTCGGCCCTGCTGCGTCCCGGCCGTTTCGACCGGCAGATCAGCATCGACAAGCCGGACATTGTAGGTCGGGAAGCGATCTTCAAAGTTCACCTGAAGCCCATCAAATTAGCCGATGTTGATCCGCGTGAATTAGCCGCTCAGACGCCGGGTTTTGCCGGTGCCGAGATTGCCAACGTCTGTAACGAAGCGGCCCTGATTGCCGCCCGTCACAACAAGGAAGCGGTTGACATGCAGGATTTTCAGAACGCGATGGACCGGGTAATTGGTGGCCTCGAGAAGAAGAACAAGCTCATCTCGCCGGAAGAAAAGGAAATCGTAGCCTATCACGAAGCGGGCCATGCCGTGGCGGGATGGTTCCTCGAGTTCGCCGATCCGCTCGTGAAAGTGTCGATTGTGCCGCGTGGGGTAGCCGCCCTGGGCTACGCTCAATACCTGCCCCGTGAACAGTACCTCTACCGCACCGAACAGCTCCTGGACGAAATGTGCATGACGCTGGGTGGCCGGGCTTCGGAAGAGATCGTATTCGGTAAAATCTCGACCGGTGCCCTGAGCGATCTGGAGCGCATCACCAAACTGGCCTACAGCATGGTGACGATGTACGGCATGAACGAAAAGATCGGTAATGTGTCGTTCTACGATTCCAAGCAGAGCGATTATAATTTCAATAAGCCGTACTCGGAAGCGACCTCGCAGTCGATTGACGAAGAAGTTCGAAAACTCATCGAAGGTGCCTACGAGAGGGCTAAAGACCTGCTCCGCGATAAGCGCGAAGGGTTGGAACTGATCGCTAAAGAATTGCTGAAGACGGAGATTCTGTATCAGAATGATCTGGTGAAGATCCTGGGTAACCGGCCTTTCGCACGGGATACCGTATATCAGGCGTACAAAAAGAGCAGCGAAGAAGTGAAGGAAGAGATCGGCTCCGAATCCGAGCCAAATCCGATGGCACCTGAAGTGCTGCCACAAACACAGATTTAAGGTATCACGGCCGACTGCCGAGACATAGAGAAGCCCCGCCGATGTCTATCAGCGGGGCTTCTCTATGTGCATACCACCGAATATTACTCGGCTATTTTATCGAGAATTACCTTCGCCATCATCGCTGCCTTTTGCTGTTGTACGGCCGGACTGTCTTTGGTTTCGACCATCACATTCACGATGTGGTTGTTGTACAGCACGTGGATGGTCTTCTTTGCCGGTTCCCAAACTGCTTTGTCGCCAACGCCGGGAACGGCGATGAACTGCCCCGAATTCTCGACCGGTTCGGTGAACTTGGCCGCAATGGGAACCTGAGCCGCTGAAACACTGGTCGACGTGTCGTTACCGGCTGTTTTATCATTACCCGTACCCGCGCCACTTATAGCCGGACCATTGGCACCGGTACCTTCGGGGGCAGGACCGCTCAGGGCCGGTTTCTCATTTTCTACGCCCATCTGACCGGTCGTAACGCCAGCCAGCCGGGGCTGGTATAATTTGTCGAACTTGTACTCCGCAGCATAGATGGATTCGAATGGACGATGCCCACCAAAGGAGAGCGCCACTTTGTTTTTGTCCCACTCGAATTCGCAGCCGCTGGGGTTGCTCATTTCGTTTACCTCTCCTTCGCCGATTTTAAAGGCGGTGCGAATATACTCTTCGCCGAGGTAGTTGCAGGGGTCGAGGTAGCGCGCATCCGTCGTCAGGGTGCGCACCGCCACCACTTCACGGGCCAGGTAGGGGTCGGCCGTACCGGCAGCATCGTTGGCATCGTCGTTGGTCGGACTGCCGCAGGCCAGACACAGCAAGGGCAAGCCGAACAGTACTGATTTTGCTTTCATAAAATAAACGAGATTGTTAGTCGAACAAAGATACTACCAAATTCTGCGCGGGATGTTTGGGGCCGTCATAATTTGCTCGGTGTATCGTTCGGTGGCCGGTTCCCTAAAGCCTGATACGCTGCCCCCATTTACCCGGACGGTTTAGCGAACAGACAGCTTTGGCTATCTTTGCGGCCAACACTGCCGCTT
>JBBQLG010000062.1:0-32039 GCA_038327655.1 Cytophagales bacterium | reverse complement strand
ACGCGGGCGATCAACTGCCCATCGGCGGGCGAATAGGAGTCAAGCGTTTTATCGGTGTGCTCCCGCTCCGGCGTACCGGTCGTTGCAGAGGGCCAGAATACTTGCCCCGTGCTGGTGCCGGGCTTGATGGATTTGGTGGGGAGGGGCAGAATATTTTCCATAGGTAGGTTCGTGGTTTGTAATTCGTGGTTTGTCGTTGGCTGACCGGGACGACGAAACGGTGAGCAACGACAAACCACGAACGACAAGCTATTTAGGTTAACTCAGCCGGTCTTTAAAACTCTCGTAGCCGTATTCGCGCACGAGCCGGAACGAACCATCGGCCTGCTCAATCCCGATGGCGGGTAACCCAACGCCATTGAAGGTCGTGGTCTTCACCATCGTGTAATGAATCATGTCGTCGAACACAATTTTATCGCCCACGGTGAGGGGTTGGTCAAACGAATAATCGCCCATGAAATCGCCCGCCAGACAAGTCATGCCGCCGAGTCGGTACGTGGGTTTACCGGCAACGGGTTCGTGGTACGAATTGAGGATACGCGGTTTGTAGGGCATTTCGAGGGTATCGGGCATGTGCGCGGCAAAAGACGTATCCAAAATAGCCACGTCGATGCCCTGACTCGTAAATACGTCCAACACCGTCGAGACCAGCACCCCCGTTTGCCAGGCAATCGCCGACCCCGGCTCCATGATCACCTCCACGTTGTATTTCTCGCGGAACGCTTTCAGCAAGCCAGTCAGGTGACCAGTATCGTACCCTTCGCGGGTCATCAGATGGCCCCCGCCGAGGTTCACCCATTTGGCCTGATGCAGCAGCGAACCGAACCGGGTTTCGAGCGCGTCGAGGGTCCGTTCAAGCGTGAAGGAATCGTTTTCGCAGAGGGTGTGAAAATGAATACCCTCCAGCCCGTCGGGCAGTTGGTCGGGTAGCTGGTCACGGGTAGCCCCGAGCCGCGAACCGGGCACACACGGGTTGTACATGTCCGTGGCGACTTCCGAATACTGCGGATTGACCCGGATGCCGCACGATACGCCCGTACCCGCCACCCGGTCCCGGAACCGCTCCCACTGACTCCAGGAATTAAAGGTGAGGTGGCTGCTGAGGTTGACAATTTCGGCAAATTCATCGTCGCGATAGGCGGGTACGTAGGCGTGGGCTTTCACCCCCATGTACTCATTAACGAGTTTGATTTCATTGAGCGACGAGGCCGTGGCCCCGCTCAGGTATTCGCGCACGACCGGGAACACGCTGTACATCGAAAACCCCTTGAGGGCCAGAATAATCGTCACGCCAGCTTCTTGCTGAACCGAGTCGATCAGGGCTAAGTTCTGGCGCAGTTTGCCTTCGTCCAGTACGAAACAGGGCGACGGTACGTCGGTATAATTCATGAAAAGTGAGTCGTAGTTTACGGGCGCAAAGATACAACCTCCGGGTACGTTTTCCGGCTACTCCAGCGTAAACGTGATGGGCAGGTTATAGCGCACCCGCACTGACCGGCCGGATTGTTTGCCGGGTTTCCAGCGGGGCATCTGCCGCATCACCCGAACGGCCTCCTCATCACAGCCGAAACCGATGCCTTTCAGTACCGCTACGTCGCTCAGGCTGCCATCGGCGGCTACCACGAAACTGACAAAGACCTTCCCCGATACGCCAGCCGTAGCCGCCGACGTTGGGTAGTGCAGGTTTTTGGCCAGAAACGTCCGCATGGCTGTTAGTCCGCCGGGGTATTCGGGTTGCTGCTCCACTATCAGAAACTCTTCCTCTTTTAGGGGGGCCGTCTCAATAGCGGTTTCTGTTTTGGTTGGCGCGGCTTCTTCGCGTGGCTGAATGACCTCGGGTTCGCCGGTACCTTCCATCGTTTCGTGACCCGTAACGGCGTCTTTCAACTCCTCCACCGTGGGCGGCAACTGCTCTTCCGGCACGTCGCGGTCGGGCAACACAACAGGCGGCAAGGCCCGAACGGTGTTTTGCGCGGGTGCCGGTTCGGCGGGTGGGATCGTTACGGGCGGCACATCGGGGGGCGGTGCCACGTGCATAAATTCCGTTTCGATCATGACTTTGTCAGGAGTTGTCGGCAGCAAACGAGCGAACAGCGACGGAGCGAGTAAACCGGCCAAAAAGAAACCAACGCCTAACCACAAAGCGCGGCTGAGCGTTGGCTGATACTGTTGGCGCAGGGCAAAGGCACCGTACGTCTGATTGCGGCCCGCGAACACCAGTTCGTCGAGGGTAGCGGTGGTAGTAACTGTGTGTTGCATCGTTCGTGTGGTTTATCTACCAGATGCAAACACTCGTCTTATTTCACATTTCCTTCGGCAAACTTTACCAGTTTCGCCATGTCGGTATCGGTTTTGAAACTCAGTTTTTCCTGCTCGGCGAAGGCTTTCAGCGCGGCCTCGTCGCCCCCCAGTGCCTCGGAAAGTGATTTACGGTTGCGTTTCAGCTTCACCAATGTCTGATCGGGCCGCAGCAGGTAATAGTCGACCGACTCCTGATACGAATCGAACCGCACATCGGCCGAATACGCCTGCTTGTAATCGGCCTTGCGAATCGTTTTGCTGACTCGTTTGAGCAAAGTGTTTTTACCCACGTACAACACCTGAAAATAACCTTCTTTCAGGGCCGCATCATCGGTCTTCAAATCGGGGTACCGGCGATACAAAAAGGCATTACCGTCGTCATCCTGAAACGCAAACCGCTTAATCTGGTTGGCATACAAAATCAGCGAATCCTTCATGGCCGGGCGCAGCATGACTAAGTTCTGGCTGGAGGCATCAAATTTCAGCGGTACGCCGGCGTACGTTTTCCCGCTGATGAGTTCAATTTCGCCTTTCGACCAGGTAGGAATCAGGTAGGGTGTACCGCGCAGCCCCTCGTAGCGGTTGTCGACCAGCCGAATCTGCGTGTTGATGTTACTTTGATTCTGCAACTGGTTGAGTTGATTCAGCAGTACCAGCGGGTCACTCGGGGGCATGGCGGCCTGAACGGGTGCCTTATACCGGACCGTTTTGGCCGTGTCCGGCACCTGCGCCCGAAGCAGCAATGGTGTTGATAACAACAAAATGGTGGCGAAGAAGGCCTTCATACGAGTAACAGGAATAAGATGGTTAATACCGAATGACAAAGCTAATAAACGAAAATCCCCGCCGTGAAACAGACGGGGACTCGTGCTTTTATGAAAAAATAATCCTGGTGCTTAGTATTCGTGCGGCAACGAAGCGTTTACCTGTTCCTGCACCGGCAATCCCTGCTTGTTCATCTGCTCGATAAACGGATCGGGGTCCAGTTCTTCACAGTTCCAGACGCCGGGTTTCATCCAGATGCCGGTGAGCATCAGCATGGCCCCAATCATGGCGGGCACACCCGTGGTGTAACTCACCGCCTGACCGTGCACTTCCTGGTAAGTTTTCGCGTGGTCGCAGTTGTTCCAGATGTAATACGTTTTGGCCTGCCCGTCTTTCACGCCCTTGATCTGGCAACCAATGGAGGTTTGGCCCGTATAGTTTTCGCCCAGCGACTCTGGGGCGGGCAGCACGGCTTTCAGAAATTCGAGTGGTACCACGTCCATTCCCTGAAATCGAACCGGGTCAATGCGGGTCATGCCCACGTTCTGCAACACCTCTAAATGGGTTAGATAGGCCTGCCCAAACGTCATCCAGAACCGCGCCCGCTTCAGCGTGGGGAAGTTTTTGACTAATGATTCCAGTTCTTCGTGGTAAAGCACGTACGACTCTTTGGCACCAATGCCGGGGTAGTCAATCGGTTTGTGAATGGACATAGCCGGTATCTCGACCCACGCGCCGTTTTCCCAGTAGCGGCCCGCCTGCGTGATCTCCCGAATGTTAATTTCGGGGTTGAAATTAGTGGCGAAGGCCTTGCCGTGGTCACCGGCATTGCAGTCGATAATGTCCAGATAATGCATCTCATCGAACTGATGCTTGTTGGCGTAGGCCGTAAATACCTGCGTCGCGCCGGGGTCGAACCCGCAGCCCAGCAACGCCATCAGTCCCGCCTGCTCGAAGCGTTCTTTGTAGGCCCACTGCCAGTGGTACTCAAACTTGGCCACATCTTTCGGCTCGTAATTGGCCGTGTCCATGTAGTGAACGCCCGTTTCCAGACAGGCGTCCATGATGGTCAGGTCCTGATAGGGCAAGGCCACGTTGATGACCAATGCCGGGCCAAACTGTTTGATGAGCATGACCAGTTCGGCCACAATATCGGCATCGACCTGCGCCGTCCGGATGGTGACGCCATGCATTTGCGCTACCTCGGCCGCAATCCGGTCACACTTGGATTTGGTCCGGCTGGCGAGCATAATGTCGCTGAATACACCAGCGTTCAGGGCGCATTTGTGGGCCACAACGCTGCCAACACCCCCCGCACCGATAATAAGCACTTTTGCCATTGACGTAAAAAAGTTGATTCAGTTTATGGCCGCAAAGATAAGGGTTCGGACGGTTGACAACGGGCAAAGTTTCTGTCCGGCAAATAGCCGAAAGAGGTACGAACCCGTATAATCAACAGAAATTGTTTCTAAATTCGGTTTATAGAACATTTGTTATGTAGATTTTGTGAAATCAAAAGCTTTTCCGGTGTAGGGTGCCTGTTACTGAATATATGCCTATTTAGGGCTCGCTTTGTTTAACTTTTCACCCTTATAATTGAATATTTATTAAACAACCGTATATTTGAAACTGTATTTAAATCGTCTATAACCCTGCAGATGTATGCTACTGGCCGGACAGCGCAGCTATTTTGAGCTAAATATACTCGACTATGAGTATGCCGCTACCAGCCCGTTTCAGACCGACCGGAACATGCTCCGGTTGGCCCTGCGGGCGGGGTGGCAACAACACCGGAGTACAGCAACGGCCCCGTTGCTGCTCACCTGGGAAGTAAACACGTTACTGGACTGGTTCACTCACCTGCTCACCAACGGGCGTCCGCTGCCCCGGCTGCAGTTTGCCGAACCTTGCCTGAAGTTTGAATGCGTCTCGGCCACTACCGATGAGTTTCTGCTTCAGATTCAGATGGCTCACGAAGCGGCTCCCGACTGGCATCAAAACCCCGAACAGCCCTTCTGGCTTCCGGTAGTTGTTCGGTCAACCCAGTTACGGGATGCCGTTCAGCAACTGAAACAGCAGGTGAAAAGATTTCCGGTTCGGCCGTGAGTTACCGCTTGGTAACATGGCTTGATTTTTACATTTTTGCGGGCAAGGCAGCTTAGTGATGGGCCAAAATTGTACTCCTGAACCGCGTAGATAACCTATGATTTTTAAACACAAAGCAGATGTCAGACACTAATCTTCAACCTGTAACCGCCCCCAAAGTAGTAAAACGTCGAAACCGGGCGATGACCATGGAACGCATTCTGCGGGCCATGGGCGACGTAATGGCCGAACGCGGCACCGAAAAAGCGGGGATCAATGCCGTTGCCGAACGGGCCGGGGTGAATAAAGTGCTCATCTACCGCTACTTTGGCGGCTGGAATGGTCTGCTCGAAGCCTACGTGCAGCGCGGCTTCTTTTTGTCGATGTTTAATGACAAGTTTCTGGAAACGGTTCCCAGCAATCCTCCCTCCGAAACCCGCAGCAAAATCTGGTCGGAGTATGTGATTCAGCTCATGCGCGAGTTCCGTTCCCGGCGGCCGTCGCAGGAGTTGATCCGGTGGGAGATGTCGCATGGCGAAACCGAACTGGCCCGGCGATTAGGAGACTTCCGTGACAATTCGTACAAGAAGCTGGTCGAGAAGTTGGCCCCCTACCCGGAATACGACCCCAACGCCATTACCACGCTGATGATCTGTGGCATTACCCAATTGGTTTTGCTCAGCAACCAGCGCGACGTGGTGCTCGACATTGACCTGAAAACCGAGGAAGGCTGGGGCCGCATCGAAACCGCCATCCGTCGTATTTATACCAGCATGAGCGTGGCGATGGATTTAGACAAGCAGCAAAGCGAAATCCCGTCGGCTAACCACTAAAAGCATGAAGCGGGGCTTTACCAGGTAATAGAATCTGGTAAAACCCCGCTTCTGGTTGTGCTATCGCTTCTCAGGCGTTCATCAGCGACTCGATTTCATCGGCTTCGATGGGGATATGGGCCATCAGATCCAGATTACCGGAATCGGTGATGAGAATGTTATTTTCCAGCCGGATACCCAGTCCTTCTTCGGGAATGTAAATGCCGGGTTCGCAGGTAAAGATCATGCTCGCTTCAAACGGTCGGTACTTGCTGCCGACATCGTGCACGTCCAAACCCAGAAAGTGCGACGTTCCGTGCATAAAATATTTCTTGTACAGTGGGGCATCCGGGTCCTGATTCGCTACGGCCTCCCGGTCCAGCAACCCCAGCCCGATCAGTTCCGACTCCATGATTTTGCCCACTTCTTTGTGGTAGTCGTCCCAGAGATTACCAGTTACCAACAGTTTAGTGGCTTCCCGCATCACGCGCAGCACGGCATCGTACACGGCCCGCTGCCGGGGCGTAAACCGGCCGTTTACCGGGACCGACCGCGTCATATCGGCGTTGTAGTTGGCGTATTCCGCCCCCAGATCCAGCAAAATCACCTCGCCGTCCTGGCACTGCTGGCTGTTGTCGATGTAATGCAGCACACAGGCATTGGCCCCGGACGCAATAATGGGCGTGTAAGCCGGTCGGCGGGAGCGGTTGCGCAGAAACTCGTGCATCATCTCAGCCTCAATTTCGTATTCCCACACGCCGGGCTTAATGAACGTCAACAGCCGCCGGAACATCTTATCGGTAATGTCGATGGCCGTGCCGGTGAGGTCAATTTCGGGCTGGAGTTTAGTAGCCCGCATAAACTGCATCAGCGGAGCCAGCCGTTCGACGTGGTGCAGCGGATAATGCGCCCTGAACCAGTGAATGAACCGACTGTCGCGGGTTTCGACCAGTACCTCGGCGCGGGTATGCTCATTGGTATTCAGATACACGTTCTGCGCTTCAAACACCATCTGCCCAAAAATCCGGTCGAACTCATGGGTCCAGTAAATGCTTTTCCGGGGAATGCCCGACGTCTGTTCAGCTTCGGCTTTGGTCAGTTTATGGCCCTCCCAAACGGCAATCTGCTCGCTTGTTTCGCGTACGAACAGCACCTCACGGAATTTCTCGTCGGGATGCGCCGGAAACAGCACTAAGATCGTTTCCTCCTGATCGACGCCTGTGAGGTAAAACAGATCGTTGTTCTGCCGGAAAGGCATGGTCCCGTCGGCGTTGGTGGGCATGATGTCATTGGCGTTCAGCACGACCAACGACCGGGGTTTGAGCAAACGGGTCAGCCGCTGCCGGTTCTGGGTAAAAAGATGATTGTCAATCGGTAAATAGCGCATGATAACGGCAAACAGGGTCGTGAATTCGATATGTTTGCAAAGAAACGGCTTTCCGCTAAACCTTTCGCGCCGTTACGAGTAATAATCTAATGAGGAAAAATAGCCTTTTATTCCTGCTCTGCCTGACCGTAGCTACCTTGCGGGCGCAGTCTGTTTCGACACCAAAATACTGGATTCTACTACAGGATAGGGTTGGTTCAGCGGCCCCCGCGCTGTCTGCGGTGGCCCTCGAAAACCGGCAACTCCGCCACCTCCCGGTCGATGAAACCGACCAGCCAATCAGCCCCAATTACTTATCACAATTACGGCAGATGAGCATTGTACCGGCCTGTTCGTCGCGCTGGCTTAATGCCGTCTCGGCGCGGTTAACACCCGAACAACGCGAATCCGTGGGGCAATTGCCGTTTGTAAAAGCCATCGTCGCCCTCGATCCGCATATCGTTATCACCAGCCTGACCGCGTCCGAAAAAAGTGGACCGGCCACCGCCGATCCGAAGAACTTACGAAACCGCGCGCTCGGCAAACCTGCCCAGCCGCAATTAGCGCCGGTATTGTCGCAGATTCAGGGTAATGCGTTTGCGCAGGCCGGTTTAACGGGTCGGTTCGTTTCCGTAGGGGTCATCGACGCGGGTTTTTTCGCGGCTGATTCGGCGGCTTCGCTCAAACATATTTTTACGCGGCAGGGCGTCCGGGCCGTGCGCGATTACGTGAACCCGCAGAAAACGCAGAATCAGCTTTTCCGTACGCTCGAAACCATGTCGGATACTCACGGCACCGAAGTGCTGGCGGCCATCTCCGGTCTCGACCCACGCGATAATGTCCAGTACGGCTTAGCGACGGACGCTACCTTTTACCTCGCCCGCACCGATCAGGGTAACCGTGAATTTCGGGGCGAAGAAGACAACTGGATTGCTGCCATGGAGTGGATGGACAGCCTCGGTGTGCGACTCATTAACACGTCGCTGGGCTACACCAAAGGCATGACCGACCCCAGCGAAAACTACCAGCCCGGTCAGATGGATGGCCACACGAGCCTGATAAGCCGGGCCGCCCAAATGGCCGTCGAGAAAAAGGGCATCCTGCTGATTGTCTCCGCCGGCAACGAGGGCGACGACCGCAACTGGCGCATCATCTCCACCCCCGCCGATGCCGCCGGGGTACTCGCCATCGGCGCGACCAACGCCCGGCTCTGGAATCGGATCGGCTACAGCAGCATCGGCCCCGAAGCACTCCCCTATCTGAAACCCAACGTGTCGTGTTTTTCGCTGTACGGCACCTCGCTGTCGGCCCCGGTCATCACGGGTTTTGCCGCCTGTCTGATGCAGGCCAACCCCAAACTAACCAATCGGCAACTGATGGATGTGATCGAACAATCGGCGCATTTGTACCCGTACGGCAATAATTTTGTGGGCTACGGCGTCCCGCAGGCATCGCGCGCGCTGGCGTTGCTGCGCAAACAAACCCCGCCCGTTACCAGCCGGACCGTGAAAGCATCGGGTAAAACATTTACGTTACCGGTGGTGGATGCCGAGCCGCAGGTATCTGTTTTCCGCAAGAAAGACGCGATCCATGTACTGCAGCAGGAGAGCCTGAAACCATCGGGCGGCAAACTAACGCTGCACCGGGCCGATGGCGAGAAACAAACAACGGTCGATCTGAAAAAAGAAGTAATCGAGGTGATCTGGGAGTAGCCGCTACCGGTAGGTTTCCTTCGCCAGATAGTTCTGTACGTAGTCTGTAATGCCTTCTTCCAGCGATGCAAACGGTTTGTCGTACCCGATGGACCGCAGTTTAGCCATGTTGGCCTGCGTAAAATACTGATACTTGTCGCGGATGTCGGCGGGAGTGTCCACGAATGAAATCTGCGGGTCGCGGTGCATGGCCGCGAAGGTATTCGTCACCAGATCGAGAAAGGTACGGGCCTTGCCGCTGCCGAGGTTATAAATGCCGGAGTTACGCCGGTGATGCATCAGAAACAGGCAAACCGACACCACATCTTTCACGTAAACGAAGTCGCGCATCTGCTCGCCGTCCCTGAAATCAGGATTATGCGACCGGAACAGCTTCATCTGCCCGGTTTTACCGATCTGATGATAGGCGTGGAAAATAACGGATGCCATCCGCCCCTTGTGGTATTCGTTGGGGCCGTATACGTTGAAAAACTTTAGCCCCGCCCAGAAAAACGGCTGTCGCTCCTGTTGTAATGCCCAGATATCGAATTCGTTTTTAGAATCGCCGTACGGGTTCAACGGCTTTAGTTGCGGAATCAGTGACTCGTTGTCGTCGTAGCCCAGTTCGCCGAGTCCGTACGTTGCCGCCGACGATGCGTAGACCAACGGAATCTGGTACTCGATGCATTTCTCCCAGATCTTCTTGGAATACTCAACGTTCAGGTGCTCAAAAACAGCCCGGTCGAATTCGGTGGTGTCGGTACGGGCACCGATGTGAAACAGAAACTCAACTTCCTGATAATTCTGATCGAGCCAGTCGAAAAACACTTCCCGGTCAACCCATTCCTGAATAGATTTCCCGACCAGGTTGGCGTTTTTCTCAACGGATGAGAAATCGTCGACGGCGATGATGAAATTGAAGTTTTCCTGATTCAGCTCAGTGATCAGGCAACTCCCGACAAAACCGGCGGCTCCCGTTACTATAATCATAAATGGCTATCTATAAACGTGTTTTTAAGCAGTGAACAGGCAAGATGAGGTTGACAACTGAGTGAAGCGGGTGTAAAGTTAGTCCAATTATCAATCCCGTTCTAATCCTGTTTTTTAGAATAAATTATACTATACCAAGATCACCGTTTGCTGCATGGCCGTCTGACTGGCTTCATGCGCCAACTACAGCGTAACAGGTCCGGGCTTTTTTAAGAACAATTCAGGCTGTAATTTTGCGCCCTGTTTCATCCCGGCGTTTCTGGACTAACCGCCTTATCTAAACCAGATCATGATTTACATAAACCGAATCGAGCATTTCAATGCGGCCCACCGGCTGTACAATCCAGCCTGGTCAGACGAAAAAAACAAGGCTGTTTTTGGCCCGTGTGCAAACCTGAACTGGCACGGTCATAACTTCGAGTTGATCGTTACCGTAAAAGGCGAACCCAACCCGGATACCGGCTTTGTGATCGACCTGAAACTCCTGGGCGACATCATCAAGACCGAAATCATCGAGCGGGTCGATCACAAAAACCTCAACCTCGACGTTGATTTTATGCGGGGCAAAATGGCGAGCTGCGAAATTTTTGTGATGGAAATCTGGAAACTGCTCGAACGCGCCTTAGAACCGGTAACCGATGCGCACCTGCACCAGATTCGCTTGTACGAAACACCAAAAAACTTCGTCGATTATTTTGGGGAGTAAGTAGTGATAAGGGGTTAGTAGTAGAGTGATAAGTTGCTCACGAGCGATGCACTTGTCTCCTGCCACTTGCTACTCTGCTACTTATCCCTACCACCCTCCATGACGTACTACTTAATAGCCGGTGAACGCTCCGGCGATCTGCACGGGGCCAACCTGATACGGGCCATTCATCAGCACGACAGACAGGCACAGTGCCGGGCGTGGGGTGGCGAACAAATGCAGGAAGCCGGTGCCCATCTGGTGCGGCACTACCGCGACATGGCCTTTATGGGGTTCTGGGAAGTGCTGCAAAACCTGGGCACCATCCGACGGTTCCTGCGCGAGTGCGAAGTCGATTTACTCGCTCATCGCCCCGACGTACTGATCCTGATCGACTATGCCGGTTTTAACCTGCGCATGGCCCGGTTTGCCAAAAAGCACGGGATTCGGGTGTTTTATTACATTTCGCCAAAAGTGTGGGCCTGGAACGAACGCCGTGCCCTGACCATCAAAAAAGTGGTGGACGAGATGTTCGTCATTTTTCCGTTCGAGGTCGATTTCTACGCCAAATACAACTACCGGGTCGAATACGTCGGCAACCCGCTGCTGGATGCGCTCGCCCAGTTTCGACCGGACCCGGATTTTCGGTCAAAAATTGGTGGAGATAAACCAATTGTTGCGCTGTTGCCGGGTAGCCGACGGCAGGAGGTAACGACCATTTTACCCCTCATGCTGGCGGCAACCCGTCAGTTACCGACCTGCCAGTTTGTGGTCGGCACGGTTGGTAACCTACCGGTAGCGTTATACGATGCCCTTTTGGCGGAGTACCCTGACGTGGGTCGGGCAGCGGATTCGGCCTACGATCTGCTGACGGTATCGACGGCCGCGCTGGTAGCATCGGGTACGGCAACGCTTGAAACGGCTCTGCTCAACGTGCCGCAGGTGGTATGTTACCGAACCGGCCGCATCTCCTACGAGATCGCCCGCCGACTCATTGCCGTGCCGTTTATTTCGCTCGTTAACCTGATCGAAAACCGCGCTGTGGTAACGGAATTGATTCAGAACGACCTCACCCCCGACCGGATCACAGTGGAGCTAAATGCTATCCTGCCCGGTGGTGACAGACGGTCGGGGCAATTATTGGATTACGCTGATTTGCAACGCCGAATGGGGAAACCCGGTGCCTCGGAGCGGGCCGGTACGCGGATGGTGGAGTTGGTTAAACAGGGAGGTCCGTCGTAGCAGTCGGGGCCAGGTTACGCCCTAAACCCCGCTGATTGCGCCCCGGTCCATAATAGTACGGGCGGGCCGGGGCGCAGCAGCGGGGATTTACTTACGGGAAATCAAAACGAACCGTTGCCCGCTGTCGGTGAAATCCAACGCAAAATCAGTACCATTAATGTTGCCAATCCGGGCGTTATTAGCTGGATCAATTACATCGTAGTCCTTGCCGCTGGCTTTTTTTGTGGTGAGCGTCCCAAAATTGTTGGGCGTTGTAGTCCCGTTAACCACGTTTACGATCAGGCCAATCTGAGTGTCGGATACCCGGGTAACCACGGCCGTTGCCGAAGAACCGGCACTATTCGGGAAGTTTACTGTGGTCGTACCAAGTTTGAGTTGGCTTACCTGATATACACCCGCCAGGTCCGGTTCCGCTACCGGCGTTACGGCGTCTTTTTTCTTGGGTAAACAGCCTGCCACCGCTAGCAGGAGCAACAGGGCAATCAGTGCGTTTTTCATGAGCGTGTTGGGTCAGGCAACTGGATCGTCCGGTTTTAAAGGACGTAGATGTATAACACAATGGCAGCAGCCGCCACAATCCCGGCAATCATACCCGCAACGGCCAGCCCCTTGCCCTTAAAGCGGCCCGGCTCTTTACGGATACGCGACAGGCTGAGTGCCCCAAACACAACGGCGGCCGCACCGAGCAGAAACGCACCCGCCCCCGTGAGAATAGCCAGGCCGCCCGTAGCAATGGCCACAATGGCAAAGGGGTCCGTGCGGGGGCCATCATCCGGGGCGTTAGTCGGGGCGCTATAGCCCGGATTGTTATAGGCCGGGCGGCTGCCGCTTGTGTTGTTGGTCGGCGCGGTTGTGCCGGTCGTAAATCGTTCGACCTCGCCATTCGAGTATTTGATACTGAGAATATCCCGTTTGGAGATCGTATAATCCGGCCCGTCCGGCCGGTCGCATTTTTTGTAGCGGACCTCGTTCACCCCCACCTCTTTTACCTTGGCGTCGATCACGTCGCCACTGCGCAGCACAATCTGGTCGCATTGGGGGGGCATAGTGCCGGGACTCAACAGTCGTTTAAGCTGGTGCCGAAGCGTCGTGCGCCGGGAAGATAATACCTCCGCCGGCCGGGCCGCCTTGGATATTGATTCGGTCCGAAGCGGCACAGTGACCACAAATGGGGCAGGGTTGAGCGAAGCGGTAAGCAGCGAATCCGGGATGGGACGGGGTGTCGGGGTGCTCAGGGCCAACCGTTGATACGCCGGGTGAGCCGTTGGGCTGAACGTAGCGTATGGGCTACGCTGGCAGGAAGACAGGCTGCTCATCAGGGCAACGACAATCAGAAAAAAGACCGGTACCAGCCGGATTCCTGTTGCAGTACGGGCCGTGAAGGCAGGTGTTTTGGCTAAGAATGGGTAGGGGTTGTTCACAACGGGCAGTCGTTTTGGTGGTGATTAGTGGCAATCACCGGGGCAAAACTACCGGCTCACGCATGGGCCGACAATACCGCAATTGTATGATTTTCAACGCTTATGCACAGAGAAAAAGACGGCCCGCTTCCGTATTCTTTTCTTATTTACGGCCTAAGTATTTGTTGACGGCCTCAATTTTGGAGTGTACCTGAAGTTTCTGGTAGATGTTGAAGATGTGCTTGCGTACCGTTGTCGGGCTGACGAACAACTCGTTGGCCACTTCCTTGTGGCTGTGCCCTTTGGAGAGCCGGTCCAGAATTTCGCGTTCCCGGGGTGTTAAAATGTCCAGTTCGGTGGTTACCATCGGGCCGACGTAGAATGAACCGGCTATTTTTCGGGCGATGGTACTGCTCATCGGTGACCCGCCTTCGTGGAGTTCAGTAATGGCCTCGAGGAGCTTGTGGGGCGGGCTGCGCTTGAGGATGTACGAGTTGGCACCGGCCTTGAGGGCGTCAAAAACGGTTTCATCCTCGTCGTACATCGTACACATCATAAACTGCATCCAGGGGCAGAGGGCTTTCAGATGCCGTACACAGTCGATGCCGTTCATTCCCGGCAGGTCAATATCCATCAGCACTACGTCGACGCAGTGGGAGGGTAAATAGTCGATGGCGGCTTCGGCAGTCTCGAACGTAACGGGACAACTGAAGCCGTCGGCCCCGTCGACCAAAATAGCCAGCGACTGCCGGATTGGCTCCTTGTCTTCCACAATGGCGACGGTAATGTCGGTTTTCATCCGGCAATATTGGCCCTTTTTTCCCGTCGGCGCGATACTACATTTGTAGTATTTTGGCGGCCGGTGCGAGCGGATAAGGATACGTGATCAGCACCCGGGTTCCCCCCGCCGACGACGCAATTTCGCAGCTACCGCCCGATTCGCTCATGCGGTGCTGCATATTACCCAGCCCATTCCGCAGCCGGGTCCGTTCATTGGGCGTAAAGCCCTGGCCATCGTCGCCAACTTCGATCAGCAGTCGGCCGGGTTCGGGCCGGATGGTGAGCGACACCTTGGTGGCCCGGGCGTGTTTAACAACATTGTGGAGGGCTTCCTTGACGGTCAGAAACACGTTCCGCCGGTCGGCCCCCCGGATAGTGATTTCACGGGGCGACTCGTTGACTTCCGTTTGCAGGCCGAGGCCGGTATTATCGAGAAACTCACTGGCGTAGGCGCGGGTGTAGGCAATCAGCCCGTTGAGGTTATCGTTTTTGGTGTTCAGCGACCAGATGATTTCGTTCATGGTGGTAATCATATCGGCTGAGATAATCGAAATCTTCTCGACTTCGGGCGTCGTTGCCGTACCCATGCGCGTTTTAACCACTTCGCTCAGCAGGCCAATGGCCGTCATCGACGCGCCGAGGTCGTCGTGCATTTCTTTGGCAATCCGCAGCCGTTCTTTCTGCTGCCCCTGCAACTCCGACTGCGCCACGGCCAGGGCGTGGGCACTCTCGGCCGCCAGCAGGGCATTGTCGGCGGCCCGTTGTCGCTGCCGGGCGTAGCCGTAAGCCAGCCATAGCCCGCTCACCAAACTTACCCCCGCCAAAACCGCCAGCCACGTCCAGGTGTTCCGGCGGTCACGAGCCTGCTCCAACCGGTCGATCTGCCGTTGTTTTTTGGCTAATTGCTGACCCGCTTCGGCCTGACGGAGTTTCACTTCGTAGTCTTCCAGCAACGTCTTGGCTTCGATGGTGGAGAGTGAGTCTTTGGTTTGGCCATATTTATCGTACCACGAAATCGCCCCCTTATAATCGCCCAGCCCCGCCGTGGCGTTGACGTACTCCCGGTAGATATTCCGGTATTCGGACAGTCCTGGCTGCTGTGATTTCGCCAGCGCATAAGCTTCATCGAGCAGTGACTTAGCCCGCCCGTATTGTCTCATTTCGTTGTAGGTCTCGGCCTCGCCCGCCAGCAGGTGCAGTTCCCGCAGGGGATTATCGGCCGGGCTGTTCAGCCGTCGGGCGTTACGATAGTACCAGAGCGACGAATCGAAGTGGGCCAGTTCTTTGTGCAGGTTGGCAAGGTTACCGTACAGGTTGGTCAAAAGCTGGAGATCACGCGCCGGGTCGAACAGGGATTTTGCCCGCTGAAAATACGTCATGGCCGAGTCGAGCCGCCGTTGTTTCATGTACACGGCAGCCACGCTGGCATAATCCAGGGCCAGGTCTTGTTGGGAGCTGCTGGCCAGCCGGTCGTAGTGCAGTGCCCGCTCGAAGTAGGCCAGTGCCTGGGGATAAAGTTTTTCGGTTTCGTAGAGCAGGCCCAGGTTCTGAAAAAGAATAGCGGCCTTTTTGCGGTTGGGATTGGCCAGCATAAACGGAGCCGCCTGCTTGAAGTATCCAATGGCTTCCTTATTTTTACCCCGCCATTTAGCCGATTGCGCGAGGGCAAAGTAGCAGGTGCTCCGGTACTGCGCCGAGGTGTCGCGCAGGGCATGTTGCAGTCCCTCGGCGGCTATTGCGTGCGATTCGTCGTGGCGGCCCAGCAGATCGAGCAAATAGGCAATCAGCCGGATGCTGGCGTAGTAGCCTTTGGCGTAACCCGTTTGCCGGGACAAGGTAAAGGCGGTTTTGTAGTCCCGCAGGGCCGTTTGGGGTTGCTGTAGTTCGATGGCTTCCGCATTTCTGAGCAATGCCCCGATATGGCTGGTATCCGACGGGGTAGCCACCGGCTGAGCGGGGCTGCGAATCGGAATAAGGAATAGTAAAAAGCTTACAATCAGGAGTCGCATCATGAACCTGCACAACGTAATATCGCTATCCCGCTGGTCGGCTATCGACCGGGGTTTGCTATTAGAACGGGCAACGGTGAATGCCCACCCGCCAGTAACGACGGGAAACAGGATGCCGGATACCCATTGATTAGGCTATTTTTTTGGTTTCGTACGCTTTCAGCCAGTCTTTGCGCGGGCCATGTATCTGTAAAAAGAAGTCAGCGATGTACTGCATATCTTTCTCCATGTCGCCGGTAACGTAAAACGGCTCACTCAGGATGGATAATTTACGTTCCCAGTCAAATCCGGTTAGAATAAGCGGAATACCGGCCTTCTGCGCCATGAAATAAAAGCCCATTTTCAGCTTACCGACGTTGCTGCGGGTGCCTTCGGGCGTGACGCAGAGGTGCAGCGTTTGGCGGCTTTTGAAAAGGGCTACAATCGTATCCACGAAATTATGCGCCCGGCTGCGGTCTACCGGAATACCACCCAACGTCCGGAACAGCCACCCCGAATACCAGGCGAACAGTTCTTTCTTGGCCACAAACTGAATAAAAATATGCAGAGTTGGTCGCATGCCGATGCCGACCGGAAAATCCCAGTTGCTGGTATGGGGTGCTACTAACCAAATGGCTTTGGGCACGGTCGGCGCCGGACCGACGATGCGCCAGCCGGACCGTTTAAACAACCAACGTGCAAGAGCACTAAACATGGCCAAAAAGTCAATTGATGAATAATAAGTCGCTCGTTAGCAAACGACCCCCGGTTTACTACTGCTTGTATTTACGATCTTTTCGGTTCAGCCAGACACCCGTCACGTAGGCAGTACCCAGCAAAACGGCGTAGAAAATAAGCGTACCAATGGTTGATAACGTGTCCTGAGTCATGAGTTGATTGGTTGTAGTTGCGTGCAAAATTACACAGTAAAAGCGATTATGCCTGAATCATCCTTACAAAACGCCTTTGGTGCTGGGCAGGTTGTCCATTTCCCGAACGTCACGCCGAACGGCCATGCGGATGGCTTTGGCGAATGCCTTGAATATAGCTTCGATTTTGTGGTGTTCATTGTCGCCCTCAACCTTGATGTTCAGGTTGCAAAGCGAGGCATCAGCGAAGGATTTGAAGAAATGAAAGAACATCTCGGTCGGCATGTCGCCTATCTTTTCGCGCTGAAATTTGGCATCCCACACGAGCCACGGCCGCCCCGAAAAGTCGATGGCAACCTGCGCCAGGGCTTCATCCATCGGCAGCAGAAAACCGTACCGGCTGATGCCGCGCTTATCGCCCAACGCCCGTCGGTACGCTTCGCCGAGGGCCAGTGCCGTGTCTTCGATGGTGTGGTGCTCGTCGATGTCCAAATCGCCCAGTACCCGGATGCTTAAATCAGCCCCGGAGTGCTTGGCCAGTTGATCGAGCATGTGATCAAAAAAACCAATGCCGGTTTGCATGGCGGCCCGACCCCGACCGTCCAGATTTAACTCGATACGAATCTGGGTTTCGTTCGTAATGCGCTCCACGGTGGCCATGCGGGGGGGTAATTTCAGAAACGTATAAACCGAATTCCAGTTGTCCGTCACCAGGGCCGTTACCGCTTCCAGTGCCGGCGTCATACCCGCAGGCGTTTCGTGCATACCGGGTACGTCCGTGTCGGCAAACGACAAAAAGATCGCTTTCGTCCCCAGGTTAGCGGCTAATTGAACGTCCGTCAGGCGGTCGCCGATGACGTAGCTGTTCGCGAGGTCGTAATCGTTGGTGAGGTATTCGGTGAGCATCCCGGTCGCGGGTTTGCGCGTCGTAGACTTGTCGTACGGGAAGTGCCGGTCGATGTGAACAGCCCGAAAATGAATGTTTTCGCCAACGAGGGTTTTCATCATTTTTTCGTGGGCGGGCCAGAACGTCGGTTCGGGAAACGATGCGGTGCCGAGGCCATCCTGATTGGTCACCATTACCAGCTCGTAATCGGTTTCTTCGGCAATTTTACGCAGAGCCGAGAGGGCGCTGGGCAGAAATTCGAGTTTTTCGAGCGAATCGACCTGCTGATCCGGTTGCGGCTCGATGATGAGCGTACCGTCGCGGTCGATAAACAAAACTTTTCGCATGAGTGGGTCGTTTGTCAAAAACACAAAGATACCGGCTCATCATCACTTCCACCGAAAATGGCTTACTTTTGCGCCCATCGCTACGGAATATACTGATCCGCTTAGTTGTACGAATAGCCACTTCCACACTGATTCTTAACAGGTTACGTCTTCGCTACTTATCGTTGTCTTTACATTTTTACTGAGGAAATAGATTTTTTAACAAACCAATTAACATGCCAGCAAATCATCCCGGTCTCATTCGAATCGGCGTTTTTTATGACGGAAATTACTTTCTGCACGTAAGCAACTATTATAACTATTCGCACGAACGACGCAGCCGCATTGCCATCTCCGGCCTGCACCAATTTATTCGCAATCAGATTGCCCAGGAAGAAAATGTAGACGTACGGCTGTGCCAGATTGTTGACGCCCATTATTTCCGGGGTCGGCTGAATGCCCACGAAGCCAGTCAACGCAACAACCAGCTTTTCTACGACCGGCTCTTCGACGATATTCTGATGTCCGAAAACGTCGTAACCCACTACCTGCCCGTAAAAAGCTACCAGGGTGCCCGTCAGGAAAAAGGAATCGACGTGTGGCTCGCCCTCGAAGCCTATGAATTAGCCCTCTACAAAAAGTTTGATGTAACGGTACTCATCACCGCCGACGGCGATTACGTATCATTGGTGCGGAAACTGAACACCCTCGGCACCCGCGTGATGGTGTTAAGCTGGGATTTTGAATACCAGAATGAGGACGGCGACAAGATGGTTACCCGCACCTCGCAGGACCTGCTCGAAGAAGTGTCCTATCCCGTGCCGATGCACGAAATTATCGACAACCGGATGCGCAAAAGCGACGCGCTGATCCAGAATCTGTTCGTCAAGCAGCAGCTTAAACCCAGTCCGTACGTCCCGGTCAACACCAACGGTTTGGGCAACAGCACACCAACCGACCTGCTCGATGCACCCAGCGTTGGCAACGGTGTTGATTATGACCCCAACGACCGAAAAATCAGTACCATTCGGAGCCTGAAATCCGGCTATGGGTTCATCAACTACCCGCCCAACAACCTGTTTTTCCATTACACCAGCCTGATCGACTCGGACTTTAATGAATTGCAGTTAGACGATCAGGTCGAATTCCGTTTAGGGCAGAACGCCGAAGGCAAAGACATTGCCGTGGATGTGCGGCTGCTGGAAGAAGTGCAATGAACCTAATTCGTAATCAGCGGTTTACGGTGGATACAACAACGTGGCGGTGGCAGGCAGCAGCCTGGGCCGCCACGTTTGATTTTACGCTCTTTCTCAATAACAACGGCATCGCCTACCCGCACGACCCGTTTCCGAACCGGCTCTTTGTCGGGAGTAAACGGGTCCTTTCCTTTACGGGTGTCAATGATTTTAAGGCGTTACAGGAAGCGCACCGGCAAAACCCCTGCTGGCTGGCTGGTTATTTTGGGTACGACCTTAAAAATCAACTCGAAACGCTGCAAAGTCGCCACCCAAACCGGCTCGGCTTCCCAGATATTTATTTCGTTGAGCCAACGTATGTACTCGATTTTGAGCCGAATGCCGTCGTGATTTGGGGCGATGAACCGGAGCAAGTGTTTGCGCTCATCAATACTTTTAGTAGCCAGACGGTTGGGCCGGTAGCAGTTTCTGCACCCATGCGGATTGAAAGCCGCGTTTCCCAATCTGACTATGAAGCGACCGTTCGGCAGATACAACGGCACATTGTTCGGGGCGACGTGTACGAACTGAACTACTGCATCGAGTTCTTTGCGGAACAGGTCAATCTCCTGCCTTTTGCCGCCTACAGGGCACTGAACGAGCGGTCACCCATGCCGTTTTCGGTATTTCTGAAACAGGCTGACCGGTATTTATTGTGTGCCTCGCCGGAACGATTTCTGAAAAAAACGGGGCAAACGCTGATTTCTCAACCCATCAAAGGCACCGTCCGACGCGGTCAGACGCCCGACGAAGACGACCAACTGAAACAGCAACTCCGTACCAGCGAGAAAGAGCAGGCCGAAAACCTGATGATTGTGGATCTGGTGCGGAACGACCTCGCCCGCTCCGCCGAAACGGGTTCGGTGCGGGTAGAAGAACTGTTCGGTATTTATACGTTCCGGCAGATACACCAGATGATTTCGACCGTATCGGCCACCCTGCGCAGCGACCTTTCGTTTACAGATGCCTTGCAAAACGCGTTCCCGATGGGCAGCATGACAGGTGCTCCCAAGGTCCGGGCCATGCAACTCATCGACGCGCTGGAGAGTAATCGACGGGGCCTGTATTCAGGAGCAGTTGGGTTTATTACACCCGATGGCGATTTCGATTTCAATGTCGTCATCCGCAGCATTTTATACGATGCAGCGCAGCAGTATGCCGCCTTCTCTGTCGGGAGCGCCATCACCTATGATGCCAATCCGGCTGAAGAATACGCCGAATGCCTGCTCAAAGCCCAGGCTATGCGCCACGTATTGGGAAACACCTGAACAGCAGGCCGTTCAGACGTCACTAAAGCCCCTGTTTTCTGACCGCTTCCCGTCGATGTTTACACTGATTGTTGAAAATCGGTGCACCCAATGAACCGCGTTTCGTATCGGTTTGGTAGATGATGTAGTTTTCATCCACAAAATGGATCAGCCGGTTGTCCCGAATCGAAATCGCCTTGAATTCGCCGTTGGGTTGATGAACAATCGGGATCGCTGACCCAGCGCAAAGTAATTGAAGGGCAGGATGTTGCTAGCCCTAATGCTTCGCTTAAACGCCTGCCCGACGGGTTCAAGGGCTACTCAGCACAAAAGGTCCCGTCGGGCATCGAGGGAAATACTATTGAGATCGACAGGTATTAATCTAATAAATATATAATTTGGCTGTAATATAATTGTACAAAACGATGCCCTTGCCGAACGGCTGATTATCCGGGTAAATGCCTTATCCAACGGCATTTATCAATTTTATGCCAAGAGCCGGGTTAGGAATAGTACAAAAAATTAATAAATTGAATTTGGTATTTTCCCTCAAAACCCGTACTTTTGTGTAAGTTTTTCAAGCGACGTCCGTCCAGCTTCTGTTTTAGCGATTAAGTTACGCTTCCGAATCGGCCCCGAGCGGGCCAACCCGACAGAGCCAGCACGGATGTACCGACGGTTATCTGTGTGGTGCTAATACGAGGGCTTTTTTACCTGTTTGTCCGTTTGTCATCGAATTTCGCAGGGTGCTTTTAGCAGGGTTTAATCACCCCCGTGGAGTTTTGTGCCTTTCTCAACCGCAGTCCTCATTTCCGCACGCCATCGTCAGCGTTCCGGCGCTCATTCCGGCCGCTTGGTTGTTTCAACCATTAGTAAAAATTCCATTTTATGAATTCGGAAAATCAAACCGAAGAGTTGTTGCTGGACGAAGAAATGCCCGCAACCCAACAGGAAGTAGCCGAGGTTGTTGCTCAGGTTATTTTGGCCGAAGAGCCAGCCACTACCACTGCCGCTGAACCGGCCGACACGCGGGTTATCAATCCCGACAACAATCAAAAGACGTTCGCCGACCTGAACATTTCCGACGACCTGCTACGGGCCGTAACGGACATGGGTTTTGTGACGCCCTCCCCCATTCAGGCCGAAGGTATCCCGCCTATTCTGGCCGGACGCGATGTGATTGGGCAGGCCCAGACGGGTACCGGCAAGACAGCCGCGTTTGGTATCCCCGCCCTCGAACTGATCGACATTTCGGACCGCAGCGTACAGGTGCTGGTATTGTGCCCCACGCGGGAACTGGCCCTTCAGGTAGCCGACGAAATCAAGAAATTAGCCAAATACAAGCGCGGTCTGCGCGTCGAAGCCATCTACGGTGGTGATTCCATCGAACGCCAGATTCGGTCGCTGAAGACGGGTGTACACATCGTGATCGGTACGCCGGGCCGCGTGATGGACCACATGGACCGCAACACGCTGAAATTGGATGCTGTGAAGATGATGATTCTCGATGAAGCCGACGAAATGCTCGATATGGGCTTCCGCGAAGACATCGAGAGCATTTTGCAGGACATGCCCGAAGAGCGGCAGACGATTCTGTTCTCGGCCACGATGTCGAAGCCAATCCTGACCATCACGCAGAAGTTCCAGAAGAACCCGGTGCTGGTGAAGGTGGTGAAGAAAGAACTAACCAACGACAACATCGAGCAAATCTACTTCGAGGTGAAGCCGAAAGCGAAAGTTGAAGTGATGGCCCGTTTGATCGACCTCTACGACCTGAAACTGATGCTGGTGTTCTGTAACACGAAGCGTAAAGTAGACGAAATCGTGGAAGATCTGCTCCTGCGCGGCTATCAGGCCGAAGGCTTGCACGGAGATCTGCGGCAGCAACAACGGAACAACGTTATGTCGAAATTCCGCTCGGGTGTCACCAGCATCCTGGTAGCGACCGATGTAGCCGCCCGTGGTATCGACGTGGAAGATGTGGACGCCGTTATCAACTTCGACGTACCCCTCGATCAGGAATATTACGTACACCGGATTGGCCGGACGGGCCGCGCCGGTAAGAAAGGCCGGGCGTTTACGTTCGTAGCCCGCGATGAGCGGTACCGGTTCCGCGACATTCAGACCTACA
Source organism: Cytophagales bacterium (assembly GCA_038327655.1). GTDB lineage: Bacteria > Bacteroidota > Bacteroidia > Cytophagales > Spirosomataceae > JBBQLG01. The sequence goes on along the minus strand of JBBQLG010000062.1, from coordinate 9,240 downwards.
CCAAGTCGAAAGTCGAGAAAGGCAATATCCCAACCTTCGCCGACATCGTTGGTATCCGGCAGACGCGCTTTATCGAGCAACTCAGCCAGTCCATCACCGAAAGCAAAGACCTGAATCTGTACGATAACGTTCTGACAACGTTGCAGGATCAGGGCTTCACGACCGAGCAAATCGTAGCCGCTCTGGCCAAGAAAAGCATGGGCGTCGAGAAGAACGAGTTTTCGGATCAGAACCTCGGTTTGGACGATGCCGGTGAGCGCAAAGGCCGTTTCGAGGGTTCGGAACGTCGGAGCAGCTCTTACGAAGATCGCCGGGGAACCGGTGAGCGGGGTGCCTCGCGCTTTGCGGAGCGTGGCCCGCGGGAAAGCGGTTCGCGTTTTAGCTCAGACCGTGACAGTGGCTCCCGTTTCAGTGGTGGCCGTAGCGAAGATCGTCCCCGCTACGCGGATCGTGACCGCAACGACCGCGTTGGTTCGGGCGACCGGGAACGGGTCGGTGTAGGAACGGATCGCAAACCGTACTTCGACCGCGACGATGCCCGTGCCCCACGGGAGCGTGATGCCGCTATGACCCGTTTGATGGTTAGCATTGGTCGTAAAGATTACGTCCGTCCGGGCGACATCGTGGGCGCCATTGCGGGCGAAGCCGGTATTCCGGGCAGCAGCATCGGCCACATCGACATCTTCGACAAACATACCTACGTTGACGTACCGAATCAGGACGTGAACCGGGTACTGGACGCTATGGAAGGCAACACCATCAAAGGTCGCCGGATCAGCGTTGAAGTATCAAAATAATCGCGATTGAGCGTTAACGAAAAGCCCTGCCGGATCATCCGGCAGGGCTTTTTAATGTCTTGCGACGTATGCGATTACTTCTTCGTCAGCAACTGCTTAAAGGAGCCGTCGGCGTTAAACAACAGGGCTACGTGCTTACTGTCAGTCGTTTCGAGCATCACTATAACCTGTCCGTCGGTGGTCGACTTGGCAGCCCGTTTAATGGTGGCCGTGGAATAATTGGCGGCAATATAGGCGGATACCGAAGTCGGCAGGTCCGTCAGAGCAATTTCCTGAAAGTCACCTTTATCCCGGCCAATCCCTTTCACCACTTCTTTGCTGAACGTACCATTGGCATCGAACTCAAGTGCTTTGGGTGTGCTGTTAACGGAAATCAATACCAGATAACCACCGTTTGGCCCTTGTACGGCACCGGTTATGGTAGCTCCGGCGTAATTGGCGGTAATGTAGGTTGTCACAGCCGCCGGTAATGCCGTTACCGAAATGGGTGTGGTATTGCGGCCACCCGGTCCGCCGTGGGAGCCGAAACCCTTACCGTCTTTGAAGGATAATTCCATCTTGAACGTACCATCGGCGTTGAACTGCAGCACCTTACGGCTTGTACTCACTATGATCATTACAACGAATGTACCGTTGCTGGCTTTGGCCGCTTCAGTTACGGTTGAACCGGCATAGTTAGCCGCAATGTAGTTCGTGATCGTGGCCGACAAAGCCGATACCTCAACTTTGGTCAGGCTACAGGGCCGACCGACCGAATCGGTGATGGCTGCACCCAAGCGGGCCGAACTCAGTGCGGACGAATCAACCAATTTGCTGTTACAACCGTACAAAAAGACCAGACTTAAACCAGCGACGAAGCTGGCGATAATGAGTTTTTTCATTGTTTTTGACAATTTTGATGGGTGAAACTAAAACGAGTTAGTACCTCCGAACGACTTCCGGGTGAATACTGACCAATACCGTCTAAGCACATTGGGCGTTGCACAACGATTTGATTAAAATAAATTAATCCATGAAGCGTCCGAATTCTCCGGCAAACAGCCCCACAGCCGGAGGGCGTACGACGTAAGGTGTTTTATTATTTTACGTCGTAGTAGTAGCCAAAAATGATGCCCATTTCATCTTCGCTGGTCAGACCAAAACTGATGGCTTTGGCAGTTGTGTTGTTATAAGTGATTTCGGAGGTCAGGCCCTCCCCTTTCTGGAGCGTAATCGGGGTAGCATAGGTAACAATTTCCGGGTGTTCCCAGTCCGTAGATGTGTAGACGACTTCGCCATCGCGGGAACCGCCCTTGATCTTAATCACAAATTTCTCGCCCGTTTTGTGGCAGTGCGATGTCAGGGTCAGGATTTTGCGGGGCTGATCAAAGGTAAATGACTTGGTAAGCGTAACACGGCTCTTCGCCGGAATAGCAAGGCTCTGGTTACCAAGATCTAACGGCTTTACCACATTGACAACCTTCGCGGCCGGTACCGTGTACAGGTTCAGGTAAGCCTCGCCGGGAATGACGCCGGTTGTTCTGTTGACGTAGTGCGAATTCAGGTCCAGCGTCAGATTGGCCGGTACGATCATGGCGGCCCCCTCCGGAAAAACATAGTTCAGGTAGGGTTCCTGCGTACCCGCCACGTACACGTGGTTCGACATGCTGAGCACCGTCAGCAGGTTGAGCGAGTTGTCGGGATTCCGCAGGTCACGAACAATATTCATCGCCGGCAGATTGGTATTGTCCCGGTAGCTGTAGGCGACGAAGTGATGGCTGTTGGTCCGCATCTTAATCTCGAAGCGGTTCACATAAACGACATCGGTATTGCCGATGGGACGGCGAATAAAAATCTCCCGCTCGAAGTTCGAAGCAACATCAAATTTGTCGGTCGTCAGTTGAAAACCGGTACCGGCGGCAGGTACGGGCAGCGGCTCGAAAACCGTGTTGGTTACGCTCGGCGTGGTATCGTCCAATAGTTTGGCATCGGCAACGGTGCCCTCCTTAGGTGCCCCGGCCTCGATCCACCGCCGGACAAACTCGATCTGACCCACCGACAGCGGGTTGCTGCCCAGTGGCATTGGGTTCCCGTACGATTTACCCGAATGGTGGCTGGCATCCGGCGTCAGTTTGTGGTAAAGCAGACTTTCCAGCGAAACAAAGGCCTTTACACGTTTCAGACCATCGGCCAATGCACCGGCGTTTTTTGGGGCTGCACCGACCAGATTCTGATACGCCACATCAGCCGTTAATACCAGCCCATGCTGATTGTAGGACGCATCCGTCGTCGACGCATGGCATCCCGCCGTGGCGCAGGTGGGCGTCAGCACTTTTTGCTGCAACAGCGCGAAACTCGATGTGGCAGCAGAAACAGGCTGGATAACAGGATCGGATTGGGCTGCTTTCTGGCACGAAACCACCATCAGGCCCAGGCCGATGGTGACGATGAGCAACGTAGTGATACTGAGTTTCATAAGCGGGCAGGAAACAGAGATTGCTTTTGGTGTTGACAAGTTACGGCGATATAACGTTGCATACCAACGAATTAGTCGACGGAAAAATGCTGTTCAGAAGCGCAGCACGAAATGCTGCCGGGGTTGCTGCTGTCGGAAGAAAACCAGCCCCACATCGAACAGATCCATCGTTACCTGCACCGACGGGTGCGCCTGAATCTCAGCCCAGGCTTGCTCCATCTCCACCGACCAGTGGATGTCATCGAATACGAACACGGTATCGTTGTGGGCTTTGGCTAAGCACGTATTGAAATAGCGCAGCGTTGGCTCGTAACGGTGGTTGGCGTCGAAGAAAACCAGATCGAGTTGAGTTAGTTGCGCCACCTTTTCGGTCAATGTCTGATCTAAATTACCAACAACCAGAGCGACGTTTTCACAGTCCAGTACCCGCAGATTTCGCTGGGCCACAGCCGCCGTTTCGGGGCATCCCTCGAAGGTAATTACCCGACCGCCGTGCAATTGAGCCGCCTGCGCCAGGTAAGCCGTCGTCAGTCCCAGCGACGTACCCAGATCCAGTACTGTTTTGGCGGCAAACCGGTCGGTCAGGCGATAGAGCAACCGACCAAACCGGTCGGGTTTCTGGGTATGCCGGGTAATGTCGCCGATCGTACGCTGGTTGGCTGCATTGATTTTTGACCCCGCACCATAGTCGGTAATCGTCAGGGTCTCCCGGCTCTGTTGCAGCGAACGTCGCAACTGCTGAATGGGGGCAAAACGGGGATTTTTGGCGTCGCGAACCCGAATAGTACGGGTGTAGAGATCAAACGCAAAGGGAGAATGCAGGCCGTGCTCGTTGCGAGCCTGAAACAGATACCGGAGATACGCGCGAATCAACTTGTAAAGGATTGAAAAAACGGACGGCCCAAAAATACGGCTTAGTTCAGCTTGTAGGGCACTACCATCGTGAATTCGGGGATGGTAACCCGGATTTGCTTGCCGTCGATGATGCGTTCGATCAGGTAGGTGCCCACCATTTTGCCCATGCTGGAGCGCAGGTTACAGCCCGATACGTACTCGTGCATTTCGCCGGGTTCCAGCACCGGTTGCTGACCGATAACACCCTCCCCCTCTACTTCCCGCACGGTGCCGTTGGAATCGTAGATAAGCCAGTGACGACGCATCAATTGGATGGTGTTCTCACTGGCATTTTCAATTTTAATGCGGTAGGTGAAGACGTAATGCGCCTGCAACGGACTGGAGTACTCCTGCTGGTAGTCCGTTTTAACGCTTACTTTGATGCCTTCTGTTACTGCCGTAACCATAATTATTTGCCGTTTTGACAACCTTACAACGAAAAATAGGTTGTTAAGTTTACTTTAACAAGAGTTGCCCCCTAAAAAAAGATTCAGGTTGTTTTCGTTCCCCAATTGCGCGAAGATACCGTTCCTCACTCACCCATTTTTCCCGCATGAAAGTTGTCATCGCCGACTCCTGGCAAACCCGGCTTCAGCCCGAATTCGATCAGCCGTATTTCCGTTCCTTAGCTGAGTTTCTCCGCGAAGAGTATTCCACACAGCGCGTTTATCCGCCGGGCAAACTGATTTTCAATGCGTTTAACGCCTGCACCTTCGATGATACCCGCGTCGTTATTCTGGGTCAGGACCCATACCACGGCGAAGGACAGGCCAACGGGCTGGCGTTTTCGGTAAGCGAGGGCATCACCAAACCGCCCTCCCTCGTCAATATTTTCAAAGAAATTCAGGACGACCTCGGCAAGCCCGTTCCTAAATCGGGTAACCTCGAACGCTGGGCGAATCAGGGCGTTATGCTCCTCAACTCAACACTGACCGTGCGGGCCGGACAGGCAGGTTCGCACCAGAGCAAGGGTTGGGAGACGTTTACGGATGCCGTTATCAAGCTGATCTCCGACGAGAAAGAAAACGTGGTCTTCCTGCTGTGGGGGGCTTACGCGCAGAAAAAGGGAGCGGTAATCGACACGGAAAAACACTTAGTGCTGAAAGCAAAACACCCCTCGCCGATGGCGGCTCAATGGGGTGGGTGGTTCGGCAGCAAGCACTTCAGCCAGACCAATGATTTCCTCAAAAGCAAAGGCCTGCCGGAGATTAACTGGTGAAAACAGCGTTTTGTCATCCGGTGCGGGACGAAGGATCTTGGGTACTAAATCGCTAAGGTCCTTCCTCCCGCACCGGCGGACCGGTCAGAATGACAAAACTTCGTCGCCCGGCCTCCTCTTTTTTCCTCTCCTACTTTTACTCAATAATCCGGAACAGGCGTTTCCAGCGGATTTTGGTAAAGACACTTTCGGGGTTAGGGTCGATGGACATCCAGATAAATACGGCCTTCCCAACGATGTGATCTTCGGGCACAAAGCCCCAGAACCGCGAATCGAGCGAGTTGTGCCGGTTGTCGCCCATCATAAAATAATAATCCATTTTGAAGGTGTACGACGTGATGTCCTTCCCATCCATTTTCACACTCATGGGTGTCAGTTCAACATTTTTGTTGTCTTCGTACTTCTGAATGACATTGCCGTAGAGCGCAATGTTTTTCTCGTCCAACGGAATCGTCACGCCTTTTTTGGGTACTGTGAGCGGGCCGTAATAATCTTTGTTCCACTTGAACAGGGGCGAGTCCGGATAAACGCCGAAGCCCTTCTGACCCGGCTGGTCCTTAATCACCTGCAAATCCTTTACGAAATCCTGTTCTTTCAGCAACGCGGCCGTTTCGGGTGTTGTTTTGATAATGTACCCGGCCACATCATTGCTCTGAATGGTATCGTTGTAAGTTTCGGTGTAATTCTCAAAGTCGGTGATGTCGTACCGGCGGAATACCTTCTCACTGATGGTTTCGGCCGTTTTCAGGAAATACTCATCCTGCATCTTCGGCGGGTTTTCCATTGGCTTTCCGTTCAGGATTACCTGCCGGTCACGCACTTCCAGCACGTCGCCCGGTGTACCGATACACCGTTTGATGTAGTTCGTTTTCAGGTCTGATGGCCGGTCCACGTTATCGTTCAGCTCCTTGGGCGGCACGTTGAACACCACCACATCCCCCGACTTAACGTGCGTAAAGCCCGGCAACCGGTAGTAGGGCAGTTGAATGGCATCGCTGTACGAAGGCAGATCCGTTCCCCATATTTTCTGATGCGTCAGCGGCAGTTGCAGAATGGTGCGGGGCGTCCGGGTGCCGTAGTGGAGCTTACTTACGAACAGGAAGTCGCCCACGAGCAGGCTTTTTTCCATCGACGGGGTCGGGATAGTGAATGCCTCCATGAACAGCCACCGGATGAGTGTAGCCGCCACAACGGCAAAAATAATGGAGTCGAACCACTCGCGGGTGGGTGATTTCTTTTTGGGAACGGTCCGGCTGGGGGCCGGCTGATTCGTTGTTTCTGCCATATCGTATCCGCTTCGGCGGTCCGACCAGACGCCCACGTCTGGTAATTACACTTGGAAACCAGACGTGGGCGTCTGGGGTACACACCTTACTGTCCTAATAAATCATCCATCCCAAAAATACCCGTCCGGCCCGCTAACCACTCGGCGGCCACTACCGCGCCGAGGGCAAAACCCTGACGGCTGTGGGCCACGTGGCTTATTTCGATGCGGTCCACGTCCGAGTCATAGCGAACAATATGCGTACCGGGCACTGTTCCTTCGCGTATCGATTCGATGGCCAAGTCCTGACCAACGCCTTCGGCCTGTAGCCCTGCTGCCAGTGTAATGGCCGTGCCGCTTGGTGCGTCCAGCTTTTGCGTATGATGGATTTCGGTCATCGAGACGCCATACGACGGGTAGTGGCGCATGAACGTCGCCAGCACTTTGTTGAGTCGAAAAAACAAATTTACGCCAATGCTATAATTCGATGCGTAAAAAAATGCTCCTTTTGTTTCGGCGCAATGGCTTTCGATTTCGGCCCGTTGTTCGAGCCAGCCCGTTGTGCCGCTCACCACCGGCCAGCCCCGAGCCAGCGCGTATTGAATGTTGCCAACCGCCGACTCCGGTGAACTGAATTCGATTACGGCATCGACGGCATCGTCGGCCAGTTGGTCAAGGTCAGACAGGTTATCAACATTGATACGACCGGCAATGGTATGGCCCCGTTCCAGCGCGACCGGCTCAATGGCCCGGCCCATTTTACCGTAACCAACTAATAAAATGCGCATTAATGTTTAAAATTAAACGTCAGCCGAACACCAGGTACCATGCCGCCCGCTGTGGGAAGCATAGCCGGTTTCCAGGTAGCCGAAATGTCATCAGAGATATCGAATGTTTTAAGATGGGCCGCTACATTGGCCTCTACAGCCTGCAAACCCCACAGCAACACGCCAAGCAACACGTTTAGGTCGCGGTTACGTCGCCAGAAATCGCTCTGCTGCTTCAGTTGCTGTACGGTAAGTTCCCGCCCGCGCACCACGGCTGTTTTGGTAAGCTGTCCGGTAGCCAGCGTACTATAATAGGCTTTTTTATAGCCATCCAGGTACTCGTTATACGTGCCCGTGAAGGTGATGATGTCGTAGACAATGATACCAAATCCGGCGTAGATGAACGGTATTTTGTAGTATTGCCGGTTATATGCCTGTCCCAGGCCGGGCAGCATCAGCGACCGGAGGGTGGCTTTTCGGGGAATAATCTTGTGAATGGCCGCGTTTTGCCGGGCACTCAGTTGCAGCGTATCGGTTCCCTGAGCCAATGAGTCACCCGCTGTAGTTAGTTCGGATTCACCGACTTTAACGGTCCCATTGGCGGGCTTCGGCAGATCTACTCTCTGACGGCGGGAGTTAGGCCCTACAGGAATACTATCCGTGGCGACCGTGCCAAAAATAGATTTCAACACCCGTGGCTTCGTACTGGTGTCGGCCGGGGTCTGTGCGACCGCCACCAACCCACACAAAGCCAGGCCTGCCGTTAGCCACGCCCGTCGTTTCAGTCGTTTATGCACTGTGATTCAGGACTTCCAGGATTTTGTTGAGTTCGTCCTGTGAAGTAAACGGAATTTTGATCTCACCCTTGTGTTTGTCATCGGCTTTGATGGACACTTTTGTGCCAAACATCGACGACAGTTTGAATTGCAGGCTGCGCATCTCCTGCTTGGGCAGCGTCAGACTGCGGGTCGACTTGGGCTGGTCGTCGTCTTCAGCGAGATTCCGAACGGCTTCTTCTACCTTGCGGACCGACCAGTCTTCGTCCACCGTCTTTTTGAACAGGTGAATCTGCGCGTCGGGGTTGTCAATATTGATGATGGCGCGGGCGTGGCCCATCGAGATTTTATTGTCGCGGAGGGCGGCCTGAATGACAGGCGGCAGTTTCAGTAGCCGGATGTAATTGTTGACCGTTGTCCGGTTTTTACCCACGCGTTCGCCCAGTTCGTCCTGCTTCAGGCTACACTCGGTGATGAGCCGCTGGTAGCTGAGGGCAATTTCGATGGAGTTGAGGTTTTCGCGCTGAATGTTTTCGATCAGAGCCATTTCCAGCATCTGCTGATCGTTGGCCATCCGGACGTAGGCCGGAATATGGGTCATGCCGATCAGCTTGGAAGCCTGCAACCGGCGTTCACCCGAAATCAACTGGTACTGATCTTTACCCGTCTGCCGAACGGTGATGGGCTGAATGATCCCCTGCACCCGAATCGAGTCGGCGAGTTCCTGCAGGGCTTCTTCGTCGAAACGGGTCCGGGGCTGAAACGGGTTGGTCTCAATCTGGAGGACACTGATCTCCGACATCGAACTGATGGCCTCGTAGGGCGAGGGGCGGTTGGGTTTGTTTACCGCGTCGCTGTCCTGCAGCAAGGCGCCTAATCCCCGGCCGAGACCCGTCATTTTCTTCACTGGTGCCTTCGCATTTTCCATGGTTCAAGATAAGTAGTAAGTGATAAGAAGTAAAGCACCAAGTCTTTAGCTGTTGACTACCATAAGGTCTGTCACGTAGTACCTGCTACTTATCACTGTGAAATTCAGACGGGTTGATCGTGGGGCATCAGTCCGTTTTT